>NZ_JBLNLI010000003.1:0-467589 GCF_059777565.1 Vibrio sp. A37
GGCTATATCTCGCAGTGATAATGGATTTATGCTCTCGAAAAGTGATTAGCTGGGCATTCTCAGATAAGCCCAACAGCGAACTAACAACAAGGGCCTTGAGACTGGCGGTCAATAAACGGCAACCTACTAATGGAGTATTATTTCATCCAGGGAGTGCAATATACGTGTGAAGCATTTCAGCACTCACTGAAAAAGCATGGATTAGTCTCAAGTATGAGTCGAGCAGGAAATTGTTTAGATAATGCTGTAACCGAAAGGTTTTTCCGAATGTTAAAATCTGAGGGGATTAATTATCGTCGTTATCAAACAAGGCATGAAGCGATGGCTGATAATCATTGACTACATCGAGACGTGTTATAACCAAAAACGACGACATTATAAATTAGGAAATATCTCACCAGTAGATTACGAAATGAAATTAAGAAAAAGTGCCTAAAGAGGTTTCGAAATTTACTTGACCGTTACAATCATGTCAATCGATTGAATCCGACTCATTGCAATACAGTCAGTTTCATTTGTTAATAGCAGATTAATAATGTGTTAGGGTACGCCTTGAGTCCCAATTCGATGACTAAGCTTTTGTTACTGTATAAATAAAAATAATAAGGATAGACAACGTGGTAACTAGAAAATATGAATTAAAACCGAAGCTTAAATTCATTTGTATCTGCTTTGTAGGGCTGTACCTTTTAGATATGGCTATTATCTTGATAGGGCTTGGTTCCGTCTTCAAAGTGATGGATAACTTGGCATCTATTTTTATAGTGCCTTCAGTCTCATTGCTAATCGCATCAAGATTGCCCATTTGGAAGCAATGCCAAAAAGGCCAACCTGCCGAGGTGGGTTGCGAATTGGGGATAAAAGCTGAAAATGGACTCATTGCTGTTGCTTGTCTTTCAACTTTCATTTTAATCGCAGGTCTATTTGCCGCTATCCCAACAAATCTAGAGGGTTTTGCGTATATCTTATTGTTAATCTCGACAACATTATTGGTGATACCTAGCCTAGAGGTTTGGAGAAGTTATTGATCAAAAAACCAAATATCAACCTTCATCGAAAGAAAATAAAAAGGTTTGGATAAGGTCAAACTGCCACATAATAGTTACATTTAATGTGGGCACGAAAAGCTCGATTGATGATGGTATTTGGTTCGATCTATATTTTGTATAGAGAAAAAGGGTGCTTGAAGCCAATATTCGCATCGCAGGTGAGGCGTTTTGGTGGACGTTTGTCACGATTACTACGGTTGGTTATGGCGATTTCTACCCAGTAACTCTTGAGGGCCGGATCGTTGCAATCATACTGATCACTACTGGGGTAGGTATGTTTGTTAGTTTTACTGCGATGATCGCTTCTTGGAGCATGGATGCGTCCAAAGAGCGGAAAATGAAAGTTCAGATATTAGAAGAAGTTGAAGAGCTGAGATCTGAAATTCGAGAGGTCAAATAGTTGTTGAAAGACACTCACCACAGACATTAGAAGTATTTTCGAAAAAACGGACAACAAGTATGAAGAAGTTTATTCTACGTTGCATGTTGCCCATCTCAACTTTCAGATGATTTTTCCTAATACTCAAAAGTAAACTTAAAGTAAAAACTCTAACGAGCCGTTGTCCAGAACCGAGTTAGAAAAACTGACTTTTTTGTGTGATCACCGAGCAATTCTGTCGTACCTTAATTACCAAGCGACTTTGTCACTGTTAATGAGTACAGCGTTTAAAGAATCGAGCATAGTGGAATAAGAAAAGCGGCATACTGATGTTATTCAGTATGCCGCAGGCAGGGAATGTTAAGTCAGATTAGAAACTATAGGTGATACCAACACGGCTTCTTAATTGTCGACTGCTGCTGCCACACGCAGAGTCAGTACATTGAACATTGCCTAGCTCGATATATGGTCGCCATTTCCAATCGGCTTCTTTATAGCCAATCGTGAAGTTGTAATCCCACTCGTCTTTACCGTTCGTACCCATTGACCATTCTTTGTTAAAGAAATCTTCCGCGTAGTTAACTTCGAAGCCAAGTTGCACATCATTCCATACGTAATATAGGTTACCTGTGATTTTGCTTCGATTTACTGCATCTAAGGTTTGGCCATCTCGCCCAGTTGTTGTGGAACCATCGGCATAATTCCTAAACTCATGTCGGTAACGTAATTTACTGACTAAGCCGTTATCAAATGTGTATTGCACTCTAACTTGCGGCTTATAGGTCACTGAGCCGCTGCCAAATGTAATCGGCATTGAAGGTGTCACCTTCCAATGATCGTTGATGGTGTAGTAGTAGCCATAAACAAACTCATTATCTCCACGTTGCAACTCGCCCAAGTTGCCAGAGTTCTTTAGTTCAGCACTAAAAAAGTTATTGCCAGAGCTACCGCTAATTTTTACTCGGCCAGCGAAATCTTCCTGTCCATGTTTGTACTCTTCCCTAAAATCTAAACTGGCCGCAAATAGGTGACTAGTAAAGAGAGAAGCAGTAAGAATTAAGGCAATTTTTTTCTTAGATTTCATATTCATTGTTCCACTGATTTATGAAGAGACATTCCATTAAAAAGAGGGTGACCTAGGGATCATGACGACAGTTAAATAAGTGATGAAATATCGCTAGAGGCGTCTACTAACTTAGGTACTCTCAATAAATTATTAATAATTTTTATTGAGTTATAATAATACAAATATGATATATCATTAATTAATGATTAAACTGTGAATTAGATCTTTTTTTATGTTTTTATTAGCAGGTGTTCATTTAAGTTGTTGATATTTTTTAATTTAAAACTAATTGATTGCTCTTTGATTAACTTCTTGTGTTTGTAAAATTGTATTTCCGTCACGAATATGAGTTATTGTAGTATTAAATGATAATGAATGGATATAACATCGAATCCTAATATTAATTAGTGGTAGGAAGATTTAAGGATGGAACTCAATACTCTTATTGTTGGCATCTATTTTCTATTTTTAATGGCAATAGGCTGGATGTTTAGATCGTTTACCAATACTACAAGCGACTACTTTAGAGGTGGTGGTAGTATGCTTTGGTGGATGGTTGGTGCTACGGCTTTCATGACTCAATTTAGTGCTTGGACATTCACCGGAGCGGCAGGGAAGGCGTATTCCGATGGTTTTGCCGTTGCCGTCATCTTCCTAGCAAACGCATTTGGCTACTTAATGAACTATCTGTATTTTGCACCTAAGTTCCGTCAGTTGCGTGTCGTTACTGTTATCGAAGCGATTAGAATGAGATTTGGTAGAACAAACGAGCAAGTTTTTACTTGGTCAAGCATGCCGAATAGCGTCGTTTCTGCAGGCATCTGGCTAAATGGTTTGGCAATTATTGCCTCGGGTATCTTTGGCTTTGATATGACGACGACAATTGTGCTGACAGGGTTAGTGGTGCTTGTCATGTCTGTTACAGGTGGTTCTTGGGCGGTCATCGCCTCTGATTTCTTGCAGATGCTTATCATTATGGCGGTAACAGTCACTTGTGCAGCGGTAGCGATTGTTAAAGGTGGTGGTGTTACCTCTATCGTTGAAAATTTCCCTCTTCAAGAGGGCGCATCGTTTGTTTCAGGGAACAACCTGAACTACCTAAGTATATTTGGAATTTGGGCTTTCTTTATATTTATTAAGCAGTTTGGAATCACCAACAACATGCTTAACTCTTATCGTTACTTAGCCGCAAAAGATTCAAAGAACGCGAAAAAAGCAGCATTACTTGCTTGTATCTTAATGACTCTAGGTCCAATCATCTGGTTTATGCCTTCTTGGTTTATTGCAGGACAAGGGGTTGATCTTGCGGCTACTTACCCGGAAGCAGGTAAAAAAGCGGGCGACTTTGCCTATTTGTATTTTGTTGAAAACTATATGCCTGTCGGTATGGTTGGCCTGCTTATCGCAGCAATGTTTGCAGCGACGATGTCTTCAATGGACTCGGGATTAAATCGAAATTCAGGTATTTTCGTTAAAAACTTCTATCAGCCAATCCTACGTAAGAATGCGTCAGAAAAAGAGTTGGTTTTTGTATCAAAAGTGACGTCGACGGTTTTTGGCCTTGCCATTATTCTTGTTGCTTTGTTTATTAACTCTTTGAAAGGACTGAGCCTGTTTGACACCATGATGTATGCAGGTGCGTTGCTGAGCTTCCCAATGTTGATTCCACCTTTGTTAGGGTTTTTCATCAAGAAAACACCTGATTGGGCTGGTTGGGGGACATTAGTTGTCGGTGCGGCGGTTTCATATTACGTTGGTTTTGTGTTAGATGCGCAAACATTAGAGCACTGGTTTAACTTGCAACCATTAACAGCTCGAGAGTGGAGTGATGCTAAGGTCGCGGCTGGATTAACTGCGCACTTTATCTTCACCGGTGGCTTCTTCTGCCTATCGACGCTTTTCTATCGTCCTCTTCCTGAAGAAAGACAAAGTAATGTTAACAAGTTCTTTGAGAACCTAGCGACCCCGCTGGTTAATGATTCCAACCAACAAAGAAAGCTAGACAACAAACAACGCCGTATGCTTGGCACTCTGATTTCTATCGCAGGTGTTGGGGTTATGACACTGTTTGTCCTGCCAAATCCTATGTGGGGACGACTTGTCTTTGTCTTCTGTGGCGGTATTGTGTTAGCGGTAGGTTTGCTGCTGGTAAAAGCGGTTGATGAAAGTGTTGAAGACGCAGCTGAAAACCAAATGGCAGAAAGTTAGGCTTTGTCTGCAATAGTTTCTCAGGCACACCCAGTGAAGAGCGCATCGAGTATGCGCTCTTTTTTATGCACTATTTTTGCAAAAATATTTTTTATATTTTCTGGTAGATTTCATTAACTCTCTATATGACACGTATTTTCTGGATTACACAGCAGCTTGATCTTAAACAAACTTCTCAATTATTTAGCAAATGAAGTTATCAATACCATTGAACTTTCAACCCAAAACTGGTGATAATGCGGCAATTTTTTCGAGGCTCAAAATTTTAGAGCCTATTTTTTGTTCAGTTGTTAGGAGATGCTATGTCTGCGCAATATGTGCTACTCCCAATCATCTTGTGTATTGTCGCTGGCTTTATCAATGGTTCTTACGTCACCCCGTCAAAATGGATGAAAGGGTGGAATGATGAAATCATTTGGTTGAGCTACACACTTTTTGGTTTTATTTTGCTACCAGTTCTAAGTTTGTTAGTTCTTGATAATCATATATTCGCTCAGATAAGTAGTGTACCTGCTCACTATATTGAATTGGTACTTGTTGGTGGTGTCCTTTGGGGGATAAGCCAGCTGTTTTTTGTGCTTGCTCTGAAGCGTACTGGCCTTGCGGTTAGCTTTGTCGTTAACATTTCGATGGGTACAGCCGGTGGGGCGTTATTGCCACTATTATGGAACCAATCTTTACTAGGCAGTAAATATGCGTATCTTCAGCTGCTAGGTGCAGTTATTTTCGTTGTTGCGGTAGTGACAACAATTCTAGCGGGTGAAGCTCGCCGCACGAGCCAAGAAACACAGCAGTCTGAATCTGAATCAAAACAAAACAACAGTGTTGTTTACATGGTTCTTGGTGTCTTCTTTGCCATCCTAAGTGGCTTAGGTAGTATCATTCAAGGTAACTCATACACTTATGCAAACCCAACACTATCACACGCGGCTTTGCAAAATGGTGCGACTTTACTACCTGCAAACACTGTTGCGTTTACACTGATTTTTGTTGGTGCTTTTTTACCTAATATCATCTATTTTGCATGTCTTGGTTTCCGCAGAAAGTCGCTATCTAGTCTTGTGCAAAAAGGTGCGGCTAAGAACTGGTTTTACGCGCTGTTGATGGGTGTTGGTGCGTGGGGTTCAGTGCTACTGTTCTGCCAAGCTCAAGCGTTAATCGGTGGTGATCTTGCACCTACTATCGCTTGGCCACTATTCATGATTTTCATTGTATTGACGGCAAATTTCTGGAGTTTTGTTCACGGTGAATGGAAAGGTGCTGGGGCAAAAGCGAAAAGATTAATTACTTCATCTTTGGTGTTATTTATTGCAGCGGTTATCGTATTTGGCTTCAACTCAATGAACAAGCCAAGCCAGCCTAGTGTTGCCCATAAAGCTGCACAAACTCAGTCTGTTCAGCAAGCTTCTTAAAATGAAGTGAAGGAGGAGCTTAACGTTCCTCTTTCCCTTTTCGCTAGTTTTTTGTACAAGTAGAGAAGTTTTGTGGCGTGCAATACGTCATGGGAATATGTCCCTCCAGTTACCAGCTCTTTGTTTACCAATCTATGTCACTCTACAACGACTAACTTTTCCATTTCATACGAGCTTTGATCTGTCGGTTTATCTTTTAGATATACGAGCTTTTTTTTCTTTTAGAATAACCAAAAAGCGCACCTCTTTAACTACCGTTAGATTTAGGTTTGCAATTATATTTGCAATAGTTAATCATGTTGCGGTCTTTAACGTTCAATATTGTTCTATTTCGAAGCAAATTAAAAAATACTTTCATTTAAGAGATCTCCAATGATAGAAAGAAAAGAAACAAAGCAACGTATGAGCCGCGCAGTAATTCACAATGGTACGGTTTATTTTTGTGGTCAGGTTGCTAAAGACAGCACTAAAGATATTACTCACCAAACAACAACTATGTTGGAAAAGGTAGATGAGCTACTAGAAAGTGTTGGGTCGAGTCGTGAAAAGCTTCTATCTGCAACGATCTACATTAAAACGATGAAAGATTTTGCCGAAATGAACGCGGTTTGGGATGCATGGGTTCCAGAAGGCCACACGCCAGCGCGTGCTTGTGTTGAAGCGAGTATGGCGAGAGAAGAGTTGTTAGTTGAAATTTCTGTGATTGCAGCTGTGTAGCTCGAAAAATGAGAATGGCCTTTATACTTGAATATAAAGGCCATTTTTGTATCTAATCGAATTTTCAAGAACATTAAGCAGCGCTAGATATTCGCAACTTTGGGCGTTTCGCAAAGGACTTTTTTGCTGTATCTAAACTCATACCGTGTTCGTTAAATTGCTTCAACTTGCTCCATGGCAAGTACAGCGTTTGAGGGCCATCATTGTCCATGTTAGTTGGACCTTTCGCAGTAATTTGCAGTCCATCAAAATTGTAATGATATAGAGAGTCAGTGCCTAAAATTTCTTGCTCTTCCAATTCACCATTTTCAAGAACTAAACTAGCTTCGCCGTTAGCAAGAGGAGCAAAGCGAACATCTTCTGAGCGGATTGCAAGAGTTTTTGCATCTGCTTTTACAAAGCTTCCTTGTTCAGACAAAGCATCGCTATCAGCAGACAATTGGTTGAGTGGTGACGTGCCGATAAATTTGGCAACGAACAACGTTTTTGGATGCTCAAACACTTCTTGAGGAGAGCCAATTTGTTCGATTTCACCTTTATTCAATACAACCAGCTTATCTGCCAGTGTCATTGCTTCTGTTTGGTCGTGGGTAACGTAAATAGAAATCGCATTGAGCTGTTTGTGCAGCTTTTTGATTTCCATACGCATGTGGTTGCGAAGCTGTGCGTCAAGGTTTGAAAGTGGTTCATCAAATAAGAAAATATTTGGCTTTTTCACTATCGCACGACCAATCGCAATACGCTGACGCTGACCGCCGGAAAGCATGGCTGGTTTTCTTTCTAGCAAGTGCTCTACATCGAGTAGTTTTGCCGTACGCATGATGCGCTCATGAGCTTCGACTTTTGGCACTTTTAGGTTTTTTAAGCCAAACATCATATTCTGGTAGCAACTCATGTGTGGGTACAAAGCGTAGTTTTGGAATACCATGGCAATTTTACGTTTCGCTGGGTCTTTGTCGTCCATACGAAAGCCATCATGGTCGATGGTGCCACCTGTGACATTCTCCAGCCCTGAAATCATTCTTAGCAGCGTTGATTTACCGCAACCACTAGGGCCAACTAGCACAACAAATTCATTGGGTTCGATGGAAAAGCTCAAGCCAGGAGCCTTGATAGCTTCGTAGCCATTTGGGTATTTCTTACTTAAATTTTGGATATTTAGCATAACAATGGTCCATTACTTTTCTGTTTGAATTAAGCCTTTGACGAAGAACTTTTGCATCGCGATCATCAGCACAATTACTGGAATCGTAGAAACAAGCGTACCCGCCATTGCTTGCCACCATAGAGGTTGGCTGTCTAATGATGTACTTATCTGGCTTAAACTCATGGTGATGGTGTAAAAGCTCGGTTTTGAAGTAATCATCAGCGGCCATAGGTATTGGTTCCAACCATAGACAAACATGATCAGAAAAATAGCGGCGATGTTAGTTTTAGATAGTGGAAAAACTATCTTAAATAGAAAGCGGAAATAGCCCGCATTATCAAGTCGAGCGGCTTCTAGCAGCTCAACCGGAATGGTTTCAAAAAACTGTTTGAAGAACAAAGTAGCTGTCGCAGATGCGATGACAGGGAGTATTAATCCTGTGTAGCTGTTGATCATATGGAAATCGACAATGATCTGATAGCTTGGCAGCATGCGAACTTCAATAGGCAGCATCAGCGTCAAAAATATGATGACAAAAAAGAAACGCTTAAACGGCAACCTAAAGTAAACAATGGCGTAGGCCGAGCAGATCGACAACACGATTTTGCCTATCGCAATGCTGGCTGCCATAACAAAGCTGCGCCAGAGTAAATCGATATACGGCGGTAGGCCAAGCACGCCTTTGAACAGCACTTCATTTAAATGTTGGAATAACAGAGAAATGTGCGGGTAAAGTGGCGCTGTCGAACCAATCACATCGGTATTCTCTGTGCCAGCAACTGAAATCACCATCCAAAGTGGCAATAAAATTAGTCCTGCAGACAGAATAAGAAATAAATGCTTCAAGCAAGAATTCAATGTTTTCATGCGTAATCTGCCTTAGGTTTTAGGAACTTACATTGGATGTAAACGAGGCTCGTGACGATAATGAGCAGCAATACAGATAACACTGCGCCCATGCCTACATTGTTGTTTACAAAACCTTTTTGATACGTTTCGTACACCAAGACATTGGTTGAGTTGGTAGGGCCGCCTTTCGTTGTGACATCAATCAGACCAACGATATAGCAGAAGCTGTATATGAAGTTGACGATAACTAAGTACAGAGACATCGACTTGAGCATAGGCACTGTGATCTTGGTGAACTTGCGTACTGTTTTCGCGTTGTCCAATGTTGCGGCTTCATATAGTGCGCCTGGAATGCCTTTGTGCGCGGCCAAATAAAATAGGAAGTTGTAGCCGATTTGGTTCCAGATGGCAGCGATTGTCACCAGAGTGAACGCGTTGGTTGGGCTAAGTGCAGGGTTCCAACTGATTCCGAGATCCGATAAAAAGTGTGGAATGATGCCTACTGATGGCGAAAGCACAAACAGCCAAATCATGCCTGTTACTGGTGGCGCGATGGCATAAGGCAACATAAAGAAAGTGCGGTACAACAAAGACAATGGCTTCGAGCGTACCGAGTTCACCATGGTAGATAGCACTAAAGTCAGTGCCATAACGCCAACGGTAATCAATACTGCCATGAACACGCTGATCAGGAAACTATGCCAAAACTGGGAGGAGCCCAAGAGTGTGGTGAAGTTTTTTAGCCCGACGTAGTGCTGAGAAAATCCAAACGGGTCAGTTTGAAATAGCGATTGATGAAACTCACTCGCCATTGGCCAGTAAAAGAAAGTGACAGAAATCGCTAGCTGCGGAAGCAATAGGATACAAGCGACCCAAGGGTGCTTGTATCCAACTTGCTCAATAGTTTGAGGGTGATTCACCGTATCTCCTGATTAACTATTGATAGAGTTAAATTGTTGAAGAATCTTGGTTCCTTTTGTCTTCAACTGCTCGATAGCTTGTTTCGGAGTGATGTTGCCTTGGAACATGCTTTCAACTGCGTTATACCCAGCGTTACGGATCTCTGGATCGTAGCCTAAGTGCATGCCGCGAGAATTGTCATCACCTTTAGGCGCAACTCGGTCTCTAGATAGCTGGTCATACGCGACTTTTGTTCCTGGATTTGCTTTAAAGAAGCCTGTGTTTGCTAGGTACTTCTCAGCAGACTTAGTCACAGTGACATAGCCGGTCGCTTTCGCCCATTGTGCTTGGATTTTGTCTGAAGTTAGGAACTTCAAGAATGCTGCGGCACCTTTGTATTGCGCTTCAGTATGACCTTTCAGTGCCCAAATTGATGCGCCGCCGATGATGCCTTTGTATGGCTTGTTATCGACTGCACTTGGCCAGTAAGGAAGGCTAGTGACACCTAGCTTGAATTTCGCGCCGTTCTTCAATTGACCGTATGAGCCAGAAGAGTCGATGAGCATGCCACAGCTACCATTCTGGAAGTAGCTAGTTGCCGCACTGTCACGACCTTTATACTGGAAGGCGTGAGTTTTATTCATGTCATTTAACAGAGTGAGCTGTTTAATGAAGTAAGCTGGTTTTGGCAATAGTTCAGTACTGTTGCCGCTGAATCCATTCTCATGATTGCCGTAAGGAATATTCTGGATTGCTGAGAAGTTTTCGAACATTGCCCACATAAACCAAGCTGTCGTTGAGCCACATTGAGGCGCGCCTTTTACTTCAACTAGTTTTTGCGCATCTTTCTGGAATTCTTGCCATGTTGTTGGCGCTTTAGTGATGCCCGCTTTTTTAAACCAGTCTTTGTTGTAGTAAAGAACAGGTGTTGAAGAGTTAAATGGCATTGAAAGCATTTCACCATTGCCATTGCTGTAGTAAGAGCGAGTGGCTGGGATAAAGTTAGCTTTATCTAACTTGGTATCCGTATCTTTAAATAGTTGTTGTACTGGGTAGTAAACCTTGTCGCCAGCACTCATCATGGTGACAGTGCCTGCGTCGTAAACCTGAGTAAGAACGGGTGAAGTGTGGCTACGAACAGAAGCGATAGTCGCTGTAAGTGTGTTCTCGTAGCTGCCTTTTGGAATTGATTCTACCTGATACTTGTTTTGCGACTCATTAAACTCTTTGACGATTTTCAGTAGTGTTGTTTGTAGAGAACCAGTCATGGCATTCCAGAACGGGATTTGTGTTCGTTCTTGAGCCATTGCGCTGGTTGAAATGAGTGAAGCGACCAATAAAACGGCCTTACTTAGGCGTATTCTTTTCATTAGAAAATTCTCGACAACGGATAGTAGTTGTTCGAAAGCCTAACAATGGAATATGACAATGATTTTACGTTTATTTGCCAATTTAAACCTGAATCAATATTAATTCCTTAACAAATAGCTATTACTTATGTGTTCTATGAATGGTTTTGTATTGTTGTATTCAAGGATGGTAATCGTTAAAGTTTATAACAATTGGTTAATGTTTAAGGTATAACAAAGAACTATATCTACAGCTTTATAAATATAAGCGAGCGGAGCTATAGTATTACACTAATTTTGAAATATGAGATTTCATTTTTATAAAATACCTCTCCTGCTTTCTGCATCCCAAAGCGCTCATAAAAGGGGAGGGCAGATTCTCTAGCATCACACCAAAAACGACTCACATTATTGTCTGACAAATATTGAATGATGTGTCTGACCATGGCTGAACCAATGCCTTGTTGCTGGTAGTTAGGCAAAGTAGCGAACTTTCTTAGCCGAGCTTCATTTTTATTGAGGTAAATTGAGGCAACGCAAACTAACTGTTTGTTTAAAAAGCCTCCAAGGTGATAAGCGCTATCATCTCCATCCACAATACAGTATTCAATCGGTTCATTTGGCCATAAGACTTGATGTCGAACTGGTAACGCTTGTTCTAGGTTGATTGGCCGTATTTCTATCATGTGAGTTTACCTTTGGGTGGTTTATTCTTTTTAAATAAAATGAGTTTATTAAGATGAACGATATGGAATGATTTGGGTATCCTAAACTACATTCCATGTTAGTGGAAACATTTCATACGGTATATATTAATAAATGAAAATGATACGATATTTATTATATGAAATACGGTAAATATCTTATTTTTCTTTGAGTTAAATGCAAATTGACGCTGTTATAACACTCCTGTTTGTATATCATAGCCAAATATATTTAATTGCTCACTACAACAATCAAATAAGAGAAAGGCTATGGAACAACCGCAGACTCCAAATATTCCCCAACTGACAATTAAAGGTGATCACTTTCAAATTGGATTCCAACTTGGGAGGTTTTTTAAAACGGCAATTCATGAGCGACTATTGAACAATTACGAATTAAAAAGCCTTATCGATAAATGGGGGGGAAGCGCTGAACTTAGTGCTTTAAAATATTCAGCTCGTGAATTTTCTGAGGGCTACTATGAGGAAGTGAGAGGTATTAGTGAGGGGGCAGAGGTAGCATTTGACACTATTTTTATGTGGAACTGTCGTGGCGATTTTGCATTCCCATCTCAGCAAGGGGATGGCGTACCTGTTAATGGTTGTACGACTCTGTTTCTACCTCAAACTGATGCTGGTAGTTGTTATATCGCCCACAATGAAGATGGAGACGTCGAGTTTTTAGGTCAATGTGCATGGATTACTGTCATACCCAAACAAGGCAACGTGTTTAAGAGTTTTGTCTACCCAGGCCTTATCGCTGGTAATGCAATATCAGTAAACGAAAAAGGTTTAGTACAAACAATCAACAACATACGAGCATTCGATTGTAAGGCAGGGATCCCTAGACAGTTTATTTCAAGAGCTATTTTGGATGCAGACTCACTGGTTGAAGCAATAGAGTTGTTGCAAAGAAAAGATAGGGCTTCTGGGTATCATCATGGACTAGCACAAGCTGGAGAACCCCATCTATTTAGTGTTGAAACATCGGGTTGCCAATCTGAAGTTATCCAATTAAGAGACAGACAGTTTTATGGTCATGCGAACCACTTAAAGTCTAGCAGGCTGAAAGAGCTTCCTAACACTAAAACCAACTCGTCTTTATATCGAGAGCGTAGGTTAACATCTTTGTTTGAATCTCTGATATCCCATACAGAAGATCACATTACAGATATTCTGTTCGATCAAGAGTCAGGTAGTAGAAATACTCTTTATCGGCAAGGTGATTCTGGAGGAGAGTATGCGCAGACTTTAACGACAGGTATTTTTGAAATTCAATCCAATTTAGTCAACGTGACATTACACTTTTCACCTGAAAATCAATTTACAATATCTGATACGATTAATGTAAGTCGTTAAATAGCTTAAATAACCGAAAGCTAAACTGTATTTTTTAATAAAAATGACGAGCTCAATGTACCCAACGTTGAGCTCGCCTGCTCAGAGTAAGTATTATTTACGTAGAAATACGATTATATTGAATATTTAACGGAAGACTTTAGGACGCCTTCTAAGTCAATATTCAGAATAATTTACAGTTTCTAAGTTAGGCGGCTATAGATATCGCCACCGATAAATCTAGAGCCGCTACCGAGTTTGTGTTGAATTCGTAATACCTCATTCCATTTCGCCAGTCGTTCACTTCGTGTAAAAGACCCAACTTTTAGCTGGCCAGCATTTGTTGCTACAGCTAAGTGGCTGATGAAAGCATCTTCTGTTTCACCAGAGCGAGCGGATACCACTGGTAGCCATCCAGCTTTTTGCGTGAGTTTGATTGCATCTAGAGTTTCAGAGACAGTACCTATTTGATTCAATTTTATAAGAACACTATTTGCTAGTTTCTGTTTGATGCCTTCTTCTATTCTATTGATATTGGTGGTGAATAAATCGTCTCCGACTACTTGGACTTTCTTACCAACTTGAGTTGTGAACTTCTGCCACATTTTAAAGTCCGTATCGGCGAACGGATCTTCAATTGAGAGAATTGGGTATTTCTCACACCAATCTAGCATCAAAGTGAGAAACTCTTCTGAGCTATATGTTTTTCCATCCAGTGGGAGATGGTATTGGCCGTCTTTGTATAAATCACTTGCTGCGATATCTAAGGAGATGGATACGTCTGTTCCCGGAGTATAACCTGCTGTGTTAATACACTCTAAAACGAAGTCGAAGATTTCCTCGTGACTACTAAATGAAGGCCAGAATCCTCCTTCATCTGCAGCTCCTGAGAGTAACCCACGGCTTTTGAGTATTTTTTCTCCTGTGTGGTATATGTTGTATGTGACTTCTAAGGTTTCCTCATATGAATTTGCACCATTTGCGATAAGGAGAAAGTCTTGTATATCTGTTCGCCATTGTGCATGAGCACCACCACCAACGAGCTGAATTTCAGGTAATGGCAAAAGGTTCCCTGAGTCTTCACAGAGGCTTTCAAATAAAGGCACACCCTTTAATTTAGCGTTTGCGTCGGCTACCGCTAATGAAACACCAAGAATAGCGTTGGCCCCTAATCGAGATTTGTCTGGCGTTCCATCCAGCTCACACATTTGTTTGTCAATCTCTGCTTGGTCTTCCACTGGGTGACCCACTAGTAGATCTGCTAGCTCTGTTTTTACATTTTCTATTGCCTGATAGACGGATTTACCGAGAAACTTTTCAGGGTTTCCATCGCGCAACTCTAATGCTTCAAATTGACCTGTGGATGCGCCAGAAGGTACTAACCCTCTTCCTTCTATTTGGTTATCTAGCTTGAGCACAACTTCGATAGTTGGATTGCCTCGAGAGTCATATATTTGAAATGCGTCGACTGATTTGATGTTCATACTTGTACCTCGGACAATAACTTTTCAATTGAAGTTATGTCATTTTCTAACCATGACTTTATGTTCTTTCTGACGATATTCTTCTCTTCTTGGTCTAAGTACTCGACTGGAGATTTCCCGTCAAGACGAGCCAACATCAACAACAAGGTCACAGTAACGATGTGAGCCTCCGATAGCTGCTGGTAGTTGTGTTCACTCAACGCAGACTTGTACCCAGATATAAAGTTGGCAGCTAAACTCAAAAACTCTTGATTGTTAAAGTGAAGATATTTCAGGAGCAAGTGGTGCAGCATGAAACCAATGTCAAAGGTAGGATCGCCATACCAAGCGACTTCGCAATCAACGATTTTGATATCGCAATCTGAAACCAAGATGTTCTTCGGGCTAAAGTCTCCGTGGACGAGGCATAACTTAGTTGAAGTTATAGTCTGAATTGTATTCTCTATTTTGGCTTGAATATCTGGATGGATATCTATCATGAACTCGAAGTAGGGGGATAACCTGAGTTCATAAAAATTCTTGTCTGAATCAAACAGCTTTTGTACATATGGATCCTGCCAGCTCATTTCATGGATCGCTCCTAGAGCTTGACCTATATTTTCAGCCACCGTGGTGTTTATGTTTCCCGCAAGAAGACGTTTTTTCCAGTCTTGGTAATGCTCTGGAAAGAACTCCATAATAAATAGGTTCTGCTCTTCGAAGCTTTTCAGAATGTTGGGAACCCAATTGGGATACTTACTGCCGACGTATTTTAGGTAACGCTGTTCGTATTTGTTTCGGCTGGGATCTGCCAGCCATTCTTCTTTCACTTTTAGCTTCGACAAAGCACGTTTGGCAACATACTTTTCAGCACCATCTTCGATTAGAAATATTTCGCAACTTACCCCACCAGTCAGTGGGGTAGCTGTCGCTCGTTCTTCCTTCAATACGCCATATTCTTGGAGAAGATCGACGATCATAGCCCTCTCCTTTATCTAACTGAAGCAATTGATTGGTGGCGAAGGTAACCTTCGAAGGTTGCGCGGCTATTGACGCCTCCGCCACATCCGCTTTGGCCACAAGCGCCATAATTCAGACCATACTCAAATACGTTGTGGGCGTTAATCCAGCTATTCCCACCGACGAGCTGGTGAGCGATTTTTTTAGCTTTGGCTAAATCCAGAGACCAAACACTATTTGCAAGCCCATATTGATTGCGATTGGCGCGCTCAACCACTTCACTTTCGTCAGTAAACTTGAGCAAAAAGGTAACAGGACCAAAGATTTCCTCTTGTGCCCATTTGTTGCTGTCATCCCCAGCAAGTAGTGTGGGTTCTATGTAGAAGCCTTTGTGCAACTCCCCTTCAAGACGTCTTCGTCCACCACAAATCACCTCCGCTCCATCAGCTTGAGCTTCTGCAATACACTCAAGAACTTTCGCCATTTGTTTGTGCGTGCAAATGGGCCCCATTTGGGAGTCTTGATCTAGACCTCGACCAAGATGAATTGATTCGAAGTGTGCTTTTGCTTTCTCTACAAATTGGTCGTAAATAGATTCATGTATATACCAGCGGGAGGCGGTACAGCAAACTTGACCCGCGTTGAACAACAGCGCCCCAGATAGTCCTTCGACAGCGGCTTCGATGTCTGCATCTTTGCATATAATCGCAGCGCCTTTCCCACCCAATTCAAGTTTAGCGGGAACAAGGTTACGTCCACAGACTTCACCAATATGGCGACCGACCTCAGTAGAACCAGTGAAAGACATCAGTTTTAGACGCGTATTATTGATTAACGCTTCACCTGCTGTTCGGCCAGAGCCTGGCAATACGTTGATAACCCCTGCTGGAAATCCAGCTTCTTCAGCTAATTTTGCGAGATACAGTGTTGAAAGTGGTGTCTCGGAGGCGGGTTTTACAACCACGGTATTGCCTGCGGCTAGTGCTGGCGCAATTCCCCAGACACATAAGCAAAAAGGGAAGTTCCAAGGGAAGACAAATCCAGCTACGCCATAAGGTATTTTGGCAATATGACTATCAGTAACGTCTAAGCCTAAGTCGACTTCATATTCGGTATCTTCAGCGATATCCGAAAAATAGTTGAAACAATCTGCAGCGAAAGGAATATCAAATTCAATGGGTTCATTGATGGGTTTACCCACGTCGATGGATTCGATTTCTGCTAGCACAGCTAAGTCTCTTCTGATCAAATTAGCGAGTTTTCTAAGTAACGCCGCTCTTTCCTCTGGCTTTTTCTTTCCCCATGAAGTGAAGGCTTTCTCTGCACAACTGACAGCGATATTCATATCCTCTGGGCTTGCAAGTGAAACGTTTGCACATGGAGCAGATGTGGCGGGATCGATAATATTGATTACTTCGTCTGAAGCTTTCCATTCCCCATTAACATAAAATTTTTGTGGAGATGCTTCTAAAAAAGCATGGGTTTTATCTTGTAGTGCAAAGGTTTTCATTATCAATTATCCTTCTTAGTTATCGCTATCGATAGGCGGAAATTGGCTCTAAAACTCAGAGCTAATTTTGGGTACGGATGAGAACTTTCGACTGACAATGGAATTCAATAAGAGGTGCTTCAAGACAACGTGAGTGTTAGAAGCCCCTCCATCTGAACCTACGGTCAAATAGCGCTGTAGAGCGAATGGTAGCGATTGAGGTGAGAAAGAGCTTTGCAAAAATTAGCCAATAATTTCTAAATATTAGCTTTGCTCGATAATGTGAATAAGATCAACTTTAAACCACTGAGGTCATAAACCATAGCCCCATGGAAGAGGGAAACTAAGCCTTCATGGTTTTGCTGGTTAAATGTGAAAATAACGATATGAAAGCGCAAGCCGAAGCCATAAAACACGTCGATCGATCAATTGTTGCCTATTCGTTTGAATCGAACGAATTTGAACACCCTTACCACTTTCATCATGAAGCGGAGATCGTGTTCATCATTGACGGGAGAGGAGAAGTGCTGATTGGAAACTCTTCGGCAAGTTATTCCTCAGGAGATATATTTATTATTGGGCCAAATATTCCCCATAGGTTTCGCGCGTATAATGATAATCACTACTTAAGCACTTACGTGCTGCAATTTAGTCATGATTGTTTTGGGGAGCTATTTTTTGATGCTCCTGAGCTGTTGAGGATCAACCGCTTGATACATCGGTCAAAAATGGGGTTAATTCTACGCTCAGCTCCCAGCCAGCTATTTAACATTGCTGCAAAGCTGATGCAGTCAACCGGTATTGATTCAATTATTACGTTTTTAAAAATATTGTCTGAGATCGATAATAATACCTCCATAGAGGAGTTAACCAACACATTGGATCAAAGTCAGGAAATAAAAATAGAAACAAAAATATCGGCCGCTATCGATTGGATTAAGGAAAATTTTTATCGAAGAGTATCGCTGCAAGAAGTCGCGAATAAAACTAGCATGAATAAGAACGCATTTTGCCGCGCCTTCAAAAATGAAACAGGCAAAACTCCAATGCACTACATTAATGAGATTCGAGTCGATAAAGCTTCCACATTGCTAATAAATACAGGCAAGTCTATTACTGAAATCAGCTTTGAAGTTGGCTATTCTAATGTGTCGAGTTTCAATCGTAACTTCAAAGCAATCAAGAATGTCTCTCCCAAAGCATTTCGAGAAATGACGAATAAGTTTGTTTTATTGGATTAATAGTACTATCTATTGTTGTGTTTTTATAATATTTAGAATAAAAATAATTTAGCTTGTAAAGGCATTAAACCTTCTAATATATTCCATAATTATTAATTTTATTTTATAAGGAGTTGTGTGAATGATTTTAAAAAAATAAGTCTCATATATCAACTTTGTTAAAAGGGAATGGCTTCTGCTTTACACTCTCTTTTATTCAGTTAGTCTTACCTTAAATTTTATTCTTTCATCAGTGGCTATTGAAAATAAAAAAGGTGATCTGGATGCAGAAAACAGCTCATATTAATTATTTACCTAAGACTAATGAAACATTGCCTCAATATATATATGAAAAGCTTCCAGCTAATATTCGGCTAGGAGGTCATCCGAAAGAGTGGTC
Organism: Vibrio sp. A37; assembly: GCF_059777565.1. Lineage (NCBI taxonomy): Bacteria > Pseudomonadati > Pseudomonadota > Gammaproteobacteria > Vibrionales > Vibrionaceae > Vibrio > Vibrio sp. A37. The sequence continues at coordinate 18,651 of NZ_JBLNLI010000003.1, forward strand.
TGTTAGTGAAGTGGGAGATGGCAATCTTAACCTCGTTTTTATTGTCCAGGGGACGGAGAAAACCATTGTTGTTAAACAGGCTTTACCTTATGTCAGAGCGGCAGGAGAAAGCTGGAAGCTTTCAACTAAAAGAGCCTTCTTCGAATTCCACATTCTTTCCCTTGAAGCTCGTTTCGCCGGACAGGAGTTAGTGCCAGAGGTTTACTTTTATGATGAAGAGCAAGCCCTATGTGCGATGGAATACCTTAGTCCACATGTCATTTTACGCAAAGAGTTAATGGCAGGAAAAATATTCTCTAACCTTGCCCAAGATATTGGGACCTTTCTAGCTAAAACCCTATTTCATACTTCAGATTTGGGGATGGATGCTGAAGAGAAAAAAGCGCTAGTTTCAAAGTTTGTGGTCAATGACGAACTGTGCAAAATCACCGAAGACTTGATTTTTACAGAGCCTTATTACGATGCAGAACTTAACGATTGGACTTCTCCTCAGCTAGATGACGATATAAAAAATATCTGGCAAGACGAAGAAATGATTCAAGTTGCGATGCGTTATAAATTCAAGTTTATGACTGAAGCTCAAGCACTGCTTCATGGGGACTTACATTCTGGTTCTATTATGGTGACAGAAAATAGCACTAAAGTAATTGACCCAGAATTTGGCTTTATGGGGCCGATAGCGTTTGATATTGGCAATTATGTAGGGAATTTATTTCTCGCGTACTTCTCAAGGCCGGGTTGGCAAAAAAATGAAAATGACTGTCAGCACAATCAAAACTGGCTTTTGCAGCAGATCCATACCACGTGGCAAGTGTTTGAAGAGCAGTTTACTCAGCTTTGGAAGAATAAAGAACAAGGTGAAGCGTTTCCTATAGCAATCTATCAAAATGGGTTAGGTCAATCTGCCTTAGCGGGGGCACAAAGAATGTTCTTTGAAACTTTGTTTGAAGATACGCTCGTTAATGCTGGTTTGGAAATTAATCGACGTATCATTGGTTTTGCTGGTGTAGCCGACTTTAAAGAAATCTCAGATGCGGATTTGAGAGCGAGTTGTGAGAGGCGTGCTCTCAAGCTTGCTCGTGAGTTGATTGTTAATGCGAAAAACTACCAAGATTTTCACTCTGTTGGGCAGTACGCGCAAAGTTGTTAGTTATATTTAGAGGCAAAAATGCAAATTAATGGAAAACACTATCGCACAGTATGGCTTGCCGAGAACGGCACTACGGTAGAAATTCTCGATCAGACCAAACTGCCTTATGAGCTGGAAATTGTTCAACTTAACTCGATGCAGCTTGCGGCGACTGCAATAAAAGAGATGTGGATTCGCGGTGCACCTTTGATAGGTGCTGTAGCCGCCTATGGCATCGCACTAGGAATGAAGGAAGACTCAAGTGATGAACATTTGTCTTACTGCTATGACGAGCTAATCAAAACTCGCCCGACTGCTATCAATCTAAAATGGGCATTGGATAAAGTAGTAGCGAAATTAAATGAACTACCGCCAGAGCAAAGACAAGACGTTGCGTATAAATTGGCTCAAGAAATAGCCGATGAAGACGTCAGTTTGTGTGAAAGGATCGGTGAGCATGGCCTCGAATTGATAAAAGATATTGCCAGCAAAAAGCCAGAAGGCTCAGTGGTCAATATACTCACGCACTGTAATGCCGGTTGGCTTGCGACAGTTGATTGGGGAACGGCAATTTCTCCGATTTATAAAGCTCATGAAGCCGGTATAAAAGTGCATGTATGGGTTGATGAAACCAGACCACGTAATCAAGGGCTGTTGACCGCGTTTGAGTTAGGTTCTCATGGTGTGCCGCATACTCTGATAGCGGACAACGCAGGCGGACATTTAATGCAGCATGGTGAAGTGGATTTATGCATTGTTGGCACTGATCGAACGACTGCTCAAGGTGATGTGTGCAATAAAATTGGTACATACTTAAAAGCGCTTGCAGCCTATGACAATAATGTGCCGTTTTATGTTGCACTACCTTCACCAACAATCGATTGGACTATCCATGATGGGCTAAAAGAAATTCCGATTGAGCAAAGGTCAGGGCAGGAGCAATCTCATGTCTATGGGCGTGATGAGCAAGGTAGAAGAAGTGTTGTGAATACTGCACCAGAAGGCACTGAATGTGGCAATTATGCCTTTGATGTGACGCCTGCGAAATATGTCACAGGATTAATTACGGAGCGAGGTATGTGCGCAGCGAATTATGATGCGCTTGCTACTATGTTTGCTGATTTGAGAGGCATTGACGAATAATCAGTTGAGTATAGGGAGCAATCATGCTCCCTCATACCTACTGAAACCAAACTCTTAGATGTATTACATAAGAACAACACCACTTACGTTAACCACTTTAGTTTTGACACTTTGGATTATATTATTTTTATCTTCTAGCTGAGCGTCACTTGCACATTTATTAAATTTTCTATTTCTGTATGAAAAGTCGTTCATTTCTTGAACAATTTTCTTTTTTTCTAAATTAAGATTGGATTTTTTAATAGATAACATTATGTCTTCAGATTGTGTATTCTTCATTTGGAGACATTGTTGATTGATATACAATTCGTTTTGACATGTTTCAAACTTATCTTTTAGTACCGAAGCTCTCTCTCTTAGCGCCGATAGCTCCCTGTCACAAAACTTCTGCCGTTCTTTCATCGCATCTGTAGAGTGATACATCAATTTCCATGCGCTGTAGCCATAATCTATTTTCTTTCCCGGATAACATTGTGCATACTCAATCGCATACACTTTGTTAGTTGGGCCAATATTGGTGCTAAAGTAGTTCCCAGCAATCAATGATGTTTTGTTACCCATAATCGCTTCTACCTTGGAGGCAGCATAAACCTTAATTTCGTTGGGTGTGCTCATTTCAATACCTGGGTGGGTAAAGTTGTCAGCGAACTCTTCAGGGGAGAGTTTTAGATTCCCTTTCTTAGGCATGAGTCAATCTCCATATAATAGCCTAGCGTACCGTATTTCCTAAGGGCCCGATTATACGAATGAAACTCCAGTTTCTATGACAAAATGATTAAAGTTTTATTATTGGATCTCAACTTAAGGTTACTGTCATTGTTTCACTCCGACTTCTTGCAAGCGCTCAACCAACACACGGACTTTCGGTAACATAAAGTGGCTTGCTTGATAAATCGCATAGGCCGCTTCTGGCTGTAGATACCAGTCATCTACAATTGTGACTAGCTGCCCTTTGTCAATCGCATTTCTCGCTATAAATCTAGGTAGGTAAGCGATGCCGACACCGGCAATTGCTGCTTCCATTAAGGCGTTGCTAGTGTTGCAGCGAAACTTACTCTTTATTTTGATTTCGACAGGATCTTTGCTTTTGTGTTTTAGTATTAAGCTATGGTGAATTGGATGCCTTTGACGGAAAGTTAAACAGTCGTATTGCTCAAGTTGTTTGGGGTTGGTTGGCTCAGAGTATTTTTTGATGAAATCTGGTGAAGCACAAAATACCCAGTCAATATCCATCAATTTTCTTGCCACGAAAGATTCGGGAGGGGTGTTTGTCACTATAATCGTGACATCAAAGTTTACGGCTATTAGCCTCGCATCTTTGTCAGAAAGCTCTAAGTCGATTTGCAGTTTTGGATAATCAGGAAGTAGTTGGTTGATCAGCGGGACCACCTTGTAGTGAGCGAAAGAGATAGGTGATAGTACTTTCACTAACCCAGTTGGCTCTGATTGCTGCTTCTCTATCATAGAATTGGCATTGGCAACTTCATTTAAAACTCGTTCGCAGTGCCGATAATATTCTAATCCCACGTCAGTGATTTGCACTTGTCTCGTTGTTCGGTGAAGTAACTTCACATCAAGATGCTGTTCTAGCCAATAAATATCTTTGCTCACCGAAGACTTTGAAACGCGCAGTTTTTGTGCCGCTAGGGTGAAGCTCAATGTTTCGACTACCGCAGCAAATACAGCCATGGCTTTAAGGTTATTTTGGATATTAATATTCATAGTCTTTGATTATTGTTTCCATATGGAAACAGTGTTTTTAATGTGTATTCTTTGTTTACATTTTTATCGTTAGGTTAAGATAAAGCAAACTTATTTGTAATTGAGATGTTGTAATGGGGTTTGCTAAGTTTCCAGATAAAATGACTTTAGTTTGTTTGATTATTGGGCCAATGGTGGCGCTTATAACTTTGTCCTTAGATATCTACGCGCCTTCATTACCAGCTATGGCGAAATCTTTATCAAGTACAACAGTACAAGCTCAGCTAACCATGACGGCGTACACGCTTGCTATGGGTTTTGGCCAACTTATTAGTGGCCCGCTTTCAGACAGATTAGGACGAAGAAAAACGGCCATATTCGCGATGCTAATTTATACTTTAGCGTCTATATTTTGTAGTTTGGTTAATGGTGTTTCGGTATTAATTGCGGCTCGTATATTACAGGGGCTTGCAGCCTCCGCAGCAGTGGTGACTGCATTTGCTGTTATCCGAGATAAATATGAAGGGCTTCAAGCTGCGAAGGGGTTTGGCATACTTTCAAGTGCATCGACACTTGGAACCATTATCGGCCCGATTGTTGGTGGTTTATTGCAACAGCATTTTGCTAGTTTTAGAGCTGCTTTTGTTGCTTTATCACTTTTTGGAGCGGTGTCGTTGGTTATCGTGGTGTTATTCGTTGAAGATACGTCAAGTGCTAGCGCACCTAGCCAGTCTTCTCAGGTTTTTCGCAATTATCGAGACATTCTGCTAGATGGTCATTTGATGAGTTACAGTTTGTTCAGTATTGCTAGCGTTTTACTATTTTTTACCCTAAGTAGTATTTCCCCATTTATATTGATTGAGCAATATCATATTAGCCAGACCATGTACGGCTTCGCTTTTTCAACCTGTGCTCTGATGTTTACCATTGGGGCACTGTGCGCCAACAAATATGTTGAACGTCTGGGAATCAATCGCTCTATTTTAGTTGGCGCTAGTCTAATGTTGATAGGTGCAATGTCTATGCTATTGGCCAACGTATTTATCGCTAAAAATGCCGTAACCTTCATTGTCCCTTCTTGGTTTTTATTTTGGGGAGTCGCATTTTGTTTCGGCCCTTCAATCTCTGCTGCAATGCAAAATTACAAAAACATTGCTGGATCTGCGAGTGCTGCGTTAGCCTGCATTCGATATGGAGCAGGGAGCATTCTTGGCACGGCTTTTCTATATTTGTATCACCCTTCGTCTATTCACCTAAGTTGGTTTTTCCTTGTGGTGTCCGCCGGTTTAGTCGCCGTCGCATGGTCTAAAAGTTATGCCAGTTCACGAAGAGTTGTGCAAAAGTCACATGGTTGAACAAAGAGATGCTTTAACATGAGTTTTGTGCGCTAAGCTATACCAGAATGGAGAAACGAACTGAGTTTCGGTTGTGTATGTTATACAATGCGTGACATATAAAAAGTTCTAGGAGGCAAGGTAAATGCGCACAATTATTTTTAACCAAAAGGGTGGAGTAGGGAAGTCGAGTATTACTGTAAATCTAGCGGCAGTCAGTGCCAGTATGGGCTTAAAGACTCTAGTTATAGATTTGGATGTGCAAGGAAATAGCAGTCATTACCTTGGATATGATATCCAGCAAAAAAGTGATAAGACAATTGCGGATTTATTCGATCAAACCTCTTCTTGGTTCTCTTTCTCTACCCCAATTAAGGATTTTCCACATAAAACTGCGCATGAAAATTTGGATGTTATTCCGTCCAGCCCAAGACTTGCCACAATGGAAAATGATTTAGAGCGTCGATACAAAATATACAAACTTAGAGAGGCGTTAGATGAACTTCAGCCGAACTATGATTGTATATTTATTGACTCTCCACCAAACCTTAACTTTTATAGCAAGGCCGGGCTCATTGCAGCGCAACGTTTACTGATTCCATTTGATTGTGACAGCTTTTCTCAACAAGCTTTAATGACGCTGTTGGACAACCTAGCTGAGCTACGCGATGACCACAACCGTGATCTAGAGCTAGAAGGTATCGTTGTGAATATGTACAACTCTCAAGCTCGCTTTCCTCAACAAATTATTGAGACGGTGAAAGCCTTGGGTCTACCTGTACTGGAGCCATATTTGCCACAGTCAGTGAAGATGAAAGAGTCGCATTTTGAACAATCACCAATGATATACAGCCATCCTAAGCACAAACTGACGCAAAGTTTTATCAATCTATTTTCTCAGTTAGAAGTGGCAAAGTCAGCGGATAAAGTGAAAGCTGCAAGCTAGTAAGAGTAAGTATTTAGACATCCTTGTCGGGAACGTCAATTTGAGCAGTGTTTAGTTATCTTCGCTGCTCATTTTCTTTTAAAAGACAATAAGCTTAGAGTTATTAAATGCTACGTCAGATGACCTGATAGTGGATTTATTCTTGCTTAACATTGCATCAACACTATGACTGCGCACTTTATGGTTTTCGGTTAATACATCCGAGTCTTGCTGATAGATTTGAGCAGAGTCGCAGCGTATTTTTTCATTTGAGCTACTGACTTCAGCTAATGACACTCTATTTCTATTTGAGTTGACAAGTAAATTGTGGAAGTAAAGAGCATTTTTGGCTGTTTGAATGTCTTCAGCATTGGCGGCAATATTACTATTTACCACCGCCATTTTTCTCGTTGCCGTGGTTAATGTAATGCCTTCTATAGCCGTTTTAGAATATGCCCAGCCAATGTGTTTTGCCGTGGCGACCCAAGTCAAAGCTGGGCAAACTTGTCCATACTCTCCCAAAAATAATCGATTTACGCCACCTCCATATAGGTTGGCGGTATGACCAAGGTTAAACGTATTGGTCTCACCGTTTGTGACTGAGTTTTGGTTGCCCCAGTTGTTAGTAAAGTCTGAAGCTTTCATGGTAATTGAGCTCATAGCATCCCCTTTTAGTAATAAAGGCTAACTGCTACCAATGGCTTGGCTACAAACTCCATGATTATTTATAAGTTTAACGTGAAATGTATTCCCTAATTATTTGTATGCCACAGTCAAATATGAGTTGGCTTAAATATGCAGCTTTAGAGTTTTGAGTAATGGCGATAAATTTAAGGCTCAACTGAGTAGCTAAGATTTCAATTAGTTAAGTTAGTCAACTATTGCTCTGAAGTGAAGTTACTTATTCTTACAACTGAATCAAATTTAATTAACCAATAGCTTCTGCGTATCTTGTTTGGTTAGCTATTGAAATATAAGTAAACTACTAGAGAGTTAATTGTTGAGGGAATATCAAGGTAAACTGAGTGCCTTCACCCAACTGACTAGAGCAGCTGATCTTGCCTTGCAGAGTTTTAGTGGCTAAATCGTGAACGATATGCATACCTAAACCGCTGCCGCCATTTCCATGCCTAGTAGTAAAAAATGGTTCAAATACTTTTTCTTGATGCTCTTGAGACATTCCTACTCCATTGTCCCGATATTTAATTTCTATCTCATCATTTATTTTATGAATAGTGATATCGATAGTTCCTGATTCTATCCCTTCAAATCCGTGTATGATCGAATTCATAATCAAGTTCGTTAGTATTTGAGATAGTGCTCCAGGTATGGTGTTCGCTTTGATTGTCGTTGCGCAGTGAATATTAATGATATGACTGGTTTTTTTTAGCTGAGGTCTCAGGCTAAGCAAAATGTCTTCAATATAGCTTTTAATTTCAAAGTGTCGCTGCTTTTCACTCGTTTGATCGACAGCAACGCCTTTAAAGCTTTTGATTAAATCTGAAGCGCGAGTAATGTTTGAGAGAATGATATCTGAAATTTCGATTGCTTCATCAGCAAAATTAGAGAATTCGGACTGACTAATTACGGAGTTGTCGTTGAGGGATATTGCTCGTTGAGTTTCTTCTATAAGGTGAGAGGCTGCGGTGAGAGAGATGCCAATAGGGGTATTTATTTCATGGGAAATTCCCGAAACTAAAGAGCCCAGTGCTGCAAATTTTTGCGACTCGATTAAGCTTGATTCTGCTTCTTTGAGCTTATCATACGAAGCTTTTACTTCTTTAGTGCGTTCTAAAATGATGTTTTCCAAATTTTGTTTGTGCTCAGTGAGCTCTTCGTTCAGGGATTTAAGCTTTGTTTTTTGTTCTCGTTGCTCAATGAGCACTTGTTGAAAAGTGCGGACGGCATCAATCAAATCCTGTAAGTAGGGTGCATGATTGTCCGGGAGCGTAATGTTTTCATTTCCGCGCGATAATTTGATGATAGAGTTATTAATTTTTACTAAGTCTTGGGTCATTTTTTTTGAGAAATACAGCGCAGACAAAATCATAATCACGATGGTAGTGATGGCAATACCAGAAGCGATTTCTTTGTCAATATGAGAGTGAGCGATTGTGCTGTACTGTTGTTTCAGGTTTTGCCAGCTCTGGCGCATAAGAGCTTGGGAGGTACTGATCATGTTATACATAGACAAATCAGCGTTTTTTAGTTCCTTCTCCGCGAGTTTTGCATTGACGCTTGAAAGTTCTATAGCACCAAATGCAGCAATTTTGTACTGGATAAAGTCATTGTATATTTCTTTATATATTGATTGATTTTCACTGAGTAACTCTTCATTCCTTACCAAGGATTGTTCAACTCTCTCTTCAATGATTAAAATTTCCCGAATAATTTCTCTTCCAACGACATACACTTTTTCTTCATCGGGTTTAGCCGCTGTGGAGAGTAGTAGTGAAGATAGCTCACTATGTATTTTGGTAAGAGAAATGATCAGCTCGGAAAATTCGGCCACTTCAGGCAATTGTTGATGTTCTAACTTAGCAAAAACTTCAGAATGCTGGGAAATGATATTATTGGTGGTGATATAAAAAATAATTGTAAGAAAAACGCCCAAAATCGGTGAAACTAGAAATCGAGCACGTATAGACATAGCCCCAGAATTTATCTTGTTAACTTGTCTTCTCTCTTTGTTTTGATTGAACATTTATTGTTGCCACTCCGAAGGTAGAATCATCCCTTGGAACACGATTTTATTGTTGCTTTTCCTAAAAATGACGGCAACAGATTCTGGCTTAGGCCATATACCTAGGGCTTCTTTCAAGTTGGCTGTGTGTCCAACAAAAACCGTATTTTTGTTGTTGTTCGGAGTGTTAAGCATCATTTTGTATAGTTGATTGCCTAAGTATTTAGACTCTTGTTCACTTTTTGTGAGGGAAAAAGCAAGATCGGGCTCTATTTTGTATTCTCCAAATACTATTTCTGCAGTTTCTTTGCATCGGCAATATGGGCTGCTGTAAACCTCACCGATAGGTATTTTTAGAGCTTTTATCTGATCTGCAATACTTTTTAGCTGCAAATAGCCTTGTTTGGATAGATTCCGTTGAGTTTGGCAGTTATTAAAGTCAGGAGATATCGAGTCTTTTTGCGACTGATCCGTTGGTCCGTGACGCATGTAAATGATGTATCCACCAGATTGAAGGGAATAGATGAGATCTTGTACTGATAAGGTTTCAGAGAAAGCCTTTCCGGAAAGGGTTAATAGCAAAATAAGCAGTGAATAAAACGGGCAATAAATACCTTTTAGGGTTTTATTTTTATTAAGACATTCCATGTGTTACCTAGCTATACAATTTCGAGTGCTTTAATTTATTGAACGTTCAGTTTTTAAAACTACTAGCGCTAGAAAGCTGAGCTCAGGTTAATTATAGACGGATTAAATAAAATGGCAGGCTAGATGTTGGCTATGCCCAAGTATCTCATTACTTAAACAGATACTTGGGCTTGGGGACGAGGTTCAGTCACTGGTGTGGTGAGACAGGTATTCTTTCGCAAGCCCTGGCCCCATGTAGCGGCCCAATGTTCTTACTGGAACGCTCCTTAGGTCAACCATGATCAATCCATCTAGGGCGCTGTTGAAATCGGGGTCGACATTAAAGCAGACGAGTTTTCCATTCAGCGATAAATATTGTCTCAGTAGAACAGGAACCCCTTTACCATTGTCTATTCGTGCGATTACTTTTGATAAAAGCTGTAAATCTCCCAATGCAGTCAAGAGGCTTGTATTCCATATGGGTTGTTGTGACTTGAGTGGATTCGAGGCTTCTACATAGCTGGCACTATCAGTATCATAATGATGCAGCGTCATCGTATCTGCTAACAGCTGGCGGGCTTGTTCACTGTAATCATTGCTGATACTGACTGGACCAAATAGATGTGTATATTCTGGATTTTTGCAAATAAAACTCGCGATACCTTTCCAAAGTAAAAGAAGTGCATTCATACTTTTTTGATACGGGGCCGCTATGACAGATCTACCCAATTCGATTGCTTTACCCATTTTATTGAGAAAACGGTGATCGTAGTTAAAGAGCGTTCTAGAATACAAGCCATTCAAGTCGTGCTTTGCGATGATTTGATCGACCACACCTAAACGGTATGCACCGACTAACTGTTGATTATCTCTGTCCCAGACAAATAAATGGCGGTAGAGCTTATCAAAGTCATCTAAATCAAGAGACTCCCCGGTACCTTCGCCAACAGCTCGGAAATTAACTTCCCTCAGTCGACCTATTTCGTGAAGAATTGAAGGGATATGATCTGCTGTCGTACAATATACGTCGAATTCACCACTGCTTAGTAGGTGGTGTTCGTTCGGTAAGTTTTCTAGATCATCTAAAATACTTGATAGAGAAAGCGCAGGTGCAACTGGAAACTCGTTTCCATCTGGATTTTCTGCTGAGATGTCGCTTCCTTGTGCGCGATTAAGTAAATATGTATTAAGCCTTAAGTAGCTAACAATCTGCCCATCAGTCAGTTTATTGATTTCTTTGAATTTGATTGGTTCACCGATCGATACTTCAATTGATTGTCTATGTTTGTTCAAAAGCTCTCGACCCAACATTAACGTTCTTAGCATTGGGTGTACCTTTCCAGCCATATAAAATCGCTTTGAGTTGCTTCCACGTATAAATGCAGGAATGGTGGTCGCTTTGCTACCTCGAATAAAAGCGCTGACAGAGCGGCTCCACTCTTTATCTTCAAGGCGCTTGGTTTTCCGGTCAACCATCTGTGATACTTCGCCTGCTGGGAAAATAAGCAGTAATCCGTCTTGGGCTAAATGATTCTTTGCTGTGCGATAAGCTTTTAAGTTTGCTTTGTGGGCATTTTGACCATCAAAAACATCGACACCAATAAATAGCTCATCTAACTCTGGTATTGATTTGAGATAGTGATTAGCGAGCACTTTGACGTCGGGGCGAATCATTAGAAGTAGCTCTGCTAATATTACTCCTTCAACACACCCCAATGGGTGGTTTGCAACCACAACAGTCGGTCCATGAGCAGGTACTTGAGACAACAAACCATCGATAACTTCATATTGAATGTTCAGTGCTTCTAGCGTGTAACGAAGAAAGGCCTTTGTATCACATCCGATAGGACGTTGAGCGTAGAATTTATCCAGCCTACTTAAGCCTGTGGCCCATTCTGTGAAATTTTCACCGATTCCAAATGGGGTTTTTCGTGGTAAACGAAATGGGCTAGTCATATCCATAATAACCTCTGCTTGTTTATAGCATGGGCAATCCTAGCCAGCTTCTGTGACAGTACGAAATCTTATAAATGATGATGCAGTGAAATAATTATGAAGTTTCCATGACGAATGGAGAGGTGATGTATTTGTATGAGTTTAAATTGAAAACTTAAATCTCATTCGATAATAACGCTTTTCTAATTTGGTTAAATTACCCTATATCGTATCTGAAATAATTATAAAATTATGTGTATTTTAGGAAGTGCTCAATGACTAAAACAGCAGTAGTAACAGGTGCGTCAAGAGGAATAGGGAAAGCCGTTGCCGAATATCTAGCAAGTCAAAATTATAACTTAATACTAATTGCAAGAGATTGGGAAGCGCTTAGTCAATTTAAATATGAACTTCAGCAACGAAACTTAAATATCAATATCGATATTTATTCAATTGACTTATCCAACAGTCATGAAGCGATTGAAAAGCTAGCGGAAATATCAAATAGTATCGATAGAGTCGATGTTCTCTTTAACAACGCTGGTGTTGCTTGCACGGGAACCTTGGATCTTGAGTTTGAGCAGTTTTCTAAAATGATGGACTTGAATGTGAAAGGTGTGTTTATCGTCGCTCAGATTTTTGGTAAAAAAATGAAGCAGCAACAACATGGTTATATTTTCAATGTCGCCTCAATTGCTGGTAAACGCGCTTTACCATTTTTAGGGGGGTACTGCGCCTCGAAATACGCTGTGGTAGGGTTTAACTCTGCTCTCAGACAAGAGCTCTCACCATACAACGTTAAAGTGACAGCACTATGCCCTGGTGTTATTGATACCGTCATGACCAAGGATTTCAACATGAAAGGTGAAGATAAACTAGGGACTTGGGAAATTATCAATGCTGTTGAGTATCTATTGAAAGGTGGGGCAAATACTGTAGTGGAGACCCTGGACATTGAAACAAATGTTAGGCTTCAACCTCCCGTCGATAGGCTTGTCGAGCTATAACCTTATCTATAACTTTTCATTAGGTTTGTATAGAGCACCAGTATTATCGGTGCTCTATTTCTAGCTTGGAAACCCGTCTGATTTTGTTGCTTTGAGTCCTTCCAAGTGCCATTTTGTTTGCTCTAGACAATAAATTTGAGCATCAAGCTTTTTTGCGGGCTCTTCGTTTAGGCTTCCTGCAGGAACAAGTAGAAACTTGCCATTTTTGGTTACGGCGGGTAGACCAGAGCCGCAATGTTTACAAAATACTTTCACGAATGAACGCTCGGGATGAATAAAGCGATGAGTGTCTTCTTGTCCTTTAAGCCAAATGATATTTTCAGGTTGAGTGAATAGGTTCGATGCATGAGCTGAACCAGTCAGTTTTCGGCATTGTTCGCAGTGACAGAAGTAAAATCGACTAAAGTCGTCTTGTATTGTGAAGCTGACTTTTCCGCAACAGCAACCACCTGAAATTACATTCGCCATAATTCATTCCTTTTTTATTTGTTTTTGCTTGTAGTAACCATACTCCAATTTTGCGTTATGTTGCTATATGTCGATTTATAGAACAAGAGAGTTAACACGTCCCAATTGTTCATCGTTAAACAACAAAATAAAGAACCTAAATGAATGAAGTCGGTTGGTTTTGCTAAGTGGTTAAAAGTTATCGGGAAGCCAAATGGAGAATTTTTTATCGTGTGTTAATTTGGGAGTGTATTTTTACTCACGGGGGTGCCGCCATGTTCAACCAAATCCAAGAACGATTAACCCGCGCTGGGGTTCGATTTATTCGATTCCAATATTGTGACAATGCGAACGTTATTCGCTCAAAAGCGGTACCTATTGAGCGAATAGATTATTACGCAGAGAAAGGTGTCGGCTTAACCAAAGCGGCTCAAGCTCAACCTGCCATGTTCGATACGGTAGTGTCTAACAAAGCTGAACTTTCTCCTGCTGGTGAAGTTCGACTAATGCCAGAATGGTCTAGCCTAAACCTATTACCGTATGCACCCAAGCATGCTAGTGTCATGTGCTCTATGCAGCATTTAGATGAGAGCTGGGAACATTGTCCAAGAAGTTTCTTGCAAAAGATGGTTGAGCGAGCTGCGGAATTTGGCCTGGAACTAAAGACTGGGCAAGAGTTTGAGTTCGTACTTTTTGACGGTAGGACTGAGCAAACGAAGCTCGAAACGCCTATCGATAATTGCATTTATGCAGAGTCCAGTGCGCTTGATATTGCTGATGACGTAATCAATTTGATAGTTGAATACCTTGATGCACAAGGTCTCAGCGTAAACCTCGTGCATGCAGAGTCTGCACCTGGGCAGTTCGAAGTTTCACTGCAGCATAGCGATGTATTAGATTGTGCAGATAACAATATTTTATTTCGTCAAAGCGTAAAAGCAGCAGCTTTGAAGCTTGGGCTATCAGCAAGCTTTTTACCTAAGCCATATGAAGAAGCTGCGGGGAATGGTTGTCATTTGAATTTAAGTCTATGGCAACAAGGAAGAAATATTGTTTATGACGCCACTCAACCTTATCGCTTGAGTCAAGAAGCGCGGAGCTTTATGGCTGGAATTCTTCATCATTTGCCTGCTTTAATGGCGATAACTGCGCCAAGTATTAACTCATATAGGCGCTTTTTACCTCACTTCTGGAGTGGAGCGTATTGCAGTTGGGGAGAGCAAAATCGTGAAGCGGCATTAAGAGTTGCTGGAGATGACCAGCACCCCTCTCGCCTAGAGCTTAAAACCATAGATGCTTCAGCAAATCCATATTTAGCGATTGGGGCGGTGATTGCCGCTGGATTGGATGGCATTGAAGCTGGGCGAGAGCTTTCTGAGCCCTATAATAAAGACCCAGGCTTACTGACAAACGAGCAGCGTAAGAATCTGAATATCACTCGACTGCCAGTGACATTGCGCGAAGCTATGTCAGCGTTTCAAAGCAATTCAATGTTAAAAGCTGCTATGGGGGAAAATCAGCATAACGCATTTTATTCGATACGTAAGGCAGAGTGGGAGCATATGAATGCGCTGTCTTTCGAAGAAGAAGTTAAACTATTACTTAATCGATATTAAATCGCTCCAGTTATCTGGTCCTGCGTGCTGTGGTATACTTCTGCGCCTTAGTTATCAGCGCGACCATACTCGCTGACAGTCCGAACTCGGAATGAATCCAATGAAAAAAATATTAATTGTTATTCCTGCACGTTTTGGTAGTACTCGCCTACCAGGAAAGCCGCTGCTAAAAATCGCGGGTCGAGAAATGTTACTCCGAGTTGCGGACATTGCGCAGGATGTCTGCCGTTCAAATGAACACTGCCACTTTGTTGTTGCCACCGACAATGAGCAAATAGGGGAGTTGTGTAAGAAACACAATATCGACTTTCAGTACACGTCTGAGCAATGCAAGAGTGGCACAGAACGATGCTTTGATTTGATTCGTAAGCTCGATTACCAGCCAGATTTTATTATTAATTTGCAAGGTGATAACCCTCTTTGTCCGCCTTGGTTTATTCAGTCTTTGATCGACTCTTGGAATCAATCGGAAGTTGGAGAGGTCTTTACTCCATTTGTGCGCTTAACATGGTCAGAGCTGGACACTCTGCGTGAGGTCAAGAAAGTGACCCCATTCAGTGGGACAACAGTGCAAGTTGCGAAAAACATGTGTGCACTAAGCTTTAGCAAAAATATCGTGCCGGCGATTCGAAAAGAAGAGCAGTGGAAAACAGAAACTGAATTTTCCCCAGTGCTAAGACATATCGGCCTATATGGGTACACGTTTGACGCTTTGAAGGCTTATTTATCGATGGAAGAAAGCCATTACGAAAAATGTGAAGGCTTGGAACAAATGCGTTTTGTTGAAAATGCGATTCCAGTAAAAATGGTTGAAGTCACTTATCAAGGTCGGGATGGAATGAGCGGTGTCGATAGCCCAGAAGATATCGCACGCGCCGAGAAAATCATCGCTGACAATGGCGAGTTTGATATTAGTCGACTGTAAGTAAATTAACTGGATCGCTAGAATAATGACAACAAGATTAATCATTGCAAGACACGGTAATACCTTTCTTCCAACACAAACACCGACAAGAGTGGGCTCTAGAACGGATCTCGATCTCGTTGAGTCAGCAAGAAGTGAAGCGGTAGGCAGATACCTAATGCAACACAGCCTAATGCCTGATGTGGTGTTGTCGGGACCGTTGAAGCGTCACAAACAGACAGCTGAGCTCATTTGTACACAAATAGGGTTTGACGCATCACTGATTACTGAATCTCAACTTCTCAATGAAATTGATTATGGGCCTGATGAAAACAAACCTGAAGAAGAGGTAATGTTGCGTTTAGGTGAGGGAGATACCATTAAAGGTAAAGCTATTATCGACAACTGGAACCAAAATGCCATCGTCCCTGATGGTTGGTTGGTTGAGCCTTTAGAGCTTAAGCAGCAGTGGGCAGCTCTTGCTCAGCATATTACTGAGGAGTACTCGGATAAAACAGTACTACTTGTGAGTAGTAATGGGTTAATGCGCTTTAGCAATGTGTTGGATGAAGCATTTCAGTATGAGAGTTTAAAAGTGCCAACAGGAGGGATCTGTATATTTGAGCACAATGAAAATGACGGGAACCAATGGCGTTGTAGAGGTTGGGCAATTAAGCCTGCAAGATAACCTCTCTCTGTGAGCCGTATTGATATTTCGTTATATGGTTGGGGAGGCAAGTTCCTTAATCGGACACGTGTCCCCAATCTTTCAAAATAGTTCGTACTTCTTCAACTGGGATATATTTGGCGTCGATACAGTCATCATTTTCATCGCACAACGCTAAAAAGAATGGAGTGATACCTTTATCCCGTTTGGTAATCAGCCACTGATAAAGTGCCGATTTGCGGTCTATATCATCCGATGAGCCTAAGCATTTACCTTCACCTGACTCTTCTTTTTGAATAATTTTTAAAGTGAACTTTTTGTTTTTATTCATGTTAGCGTCCAGTGCTAATTTGTCTTTTCATTTTTATATTTACATAAAATATAGACAATTAGCAGTTTCATCCATCAAGTTAGTGAGGTTCATCTCAGTAAGTGTCAGGAGCTTAAGCTCTAATCACGGGTTGTGGATTTTTTAAAATATTGCACCTGGTAACGAGTCGGCTTGTGGTTCATCGCAAGTACCAAATTCAAAATAATGGCGCCGAACACAGATAGCACAATAAGCTTGGGTGAGGTAAAAAAGAAAGACGCAAATAGTATGCATATGTCAATCATCACCTGAACTTTTCCCACCGAGATACCCAGCTTATCTTGAATGTATAGACACAAAACATTGAAGCCCCCTAAGCTTGACTGGTGCCTGAACAGGATCAGCATTCCTAACCCCATTAGAAGTCCACCAGAAATTGCACAGTATATTGGATTGATGTCGCTCAGAGAGATGAACAGCGTTAGGTGATCGGAAATGATTGAGACCAAGCCTCCTGAAATGACACTATTAAAAGCAAAGCGAGAGCCAAATCGCTTCCAAGCTAAAAGATAAAAAGGACAGTTCAGCACAAAGTAGAGCTGGCCAAATTGAAGCCCTGACAGTTGGCTGAATAATAAGGCTAGACCTGCGGTACCACCAGTAAGTAAATGAGCAGACTGCAAAAAGAATACACCTTGTGCAACCAAAAAAGAGCCAGTTAAGATGGCTATCCAATCTTCGTGTTTCGAATGCTTTTCCATAACAACAAAATTTAAACTCAAAAAGTTCAACACGCCCTAAATTCAAGTGAGAAAAATTTCAACGCATATTAGAAAAAAGCTGACCATAGTGGTAGCGCAAGCAAAAAAATTAAGGTAAACCTATGTAATTCGTGTTTTACGGTGTGTAAAGCACAAATTTGACAGCGAACTCTACAAATAAAACTGAAATTTCCTCTTTATGGGGCACATCAAATTATGTAGAATGCGCGCCATAACCACGACGAAAACGTTTGCGTTGAGGCCAATTGACCTATTTTTGCTGTTTTTGGGTCTTAGTCATTGTGTGGTTTTTGTGATTTTAAGTACATTCTCAGTCAGGAGATACAAATGCTAAAGCGTGATATGAATATCGCGAGTTACGACGCGGAGCTATTTGCAGCTATCCAAGAAGAAACTCTTCGCCAAGAAGAGCATATTGAACTTATCGCTTCAGAAAACTACACAAGTCCACGTGTAATGGAAGCGCAAGGTTCTCAGCTTACTAACAAGTACGCTGAAGGCTATCCTGGAAAGCGCTACTACGGTGGTTGTGAGTATGTCGATAAGGCAGAAGCTTTAGCAATTGATCGTGCATGTAAACTATTTGAATGTGAGTATGCAAACGTTCAGCCTCACTCTGGTTCTCAAGCGAATAGTGCCGTATACATGGCTTTATTGAATCCAGGTGATACAGTGCTAGGTATGAGCTTAGCTCATGGTGGTCACCTGACTCACGGCTCCCCAGTAAACTTTTCTGGTAAGCACTATAACGTTATTCCTTATGGCATCGATGAGGAAGGACAAATCAATTACGACGAGATGGAACAGCTTGCTCTAGAGCATAAGCCAAAAATGATCATTGGTGGTTTCTCTGCATACTCTCAAGTTGTTGATTGGGCTCGCATGCGAGAGATCGCGGATAAAGTTAATGCTTATCTTTTCGTTGATATGGCGCACGTAGCGGGTCTTATTGCTGCTGGTGTTTACCCAACGCCAGTTCCACACGCGCACGTTGTAACAACGACGACTCACAAAACCCTAGCTGGTCCTCGTGGTGGTCTGATTCTTTCAAACGCTGGCGAAGATATGTACAAAAAGCTGAACTCAGCTGTTTTCCCTGGCGGTCAAGGTGGTCCTCTAATGCACGTTATCGCTGCAAAAGCGGTAGCATTCAAAGAAGCAATGGAGCCAGAATTTAAAGAGTATCAAGCTCGCGTTGTAGAAAACGCAAAAGCGATGGTTGCTCAGTTCCAAGATCGTGGTTACAAAATTGTTTCTAACTCTACTGAGAACCACTTGTTCCTTGTTGATCTGATCGACAAAGGCATCACTGGTAAAGAAGCGGATGCAGCTCTTGGTGCAGCAAACATCACTGTAAACAAAAACTCAGTACCAAACGACCCTCGTAGCCCATTTGTTACTTCTGGTATCCGTGTTGGTACGCCAGCGATCACTCGTCGTGGCTTCACTTTAGCGGATGCAAAAGAGTTAGCGAACTGGATGTGTGATGTTCTAGATAACGTTCAAGACGAGAAAGCTATCGAAGCAACGAAAGCGAAAGTGCTGGATATCTGTAAACGTCTACCCGTTTATGCTTAATCGTTAACGATTGTAGATTATTTAAAAAAGGCGAGCTTCGGCTCGCCTTTTCTCGTTTTTAATACTCAGTATCATTTCTAATTCTTATTGATACTCCTTAGCCTAAAATTAACACAGGTGTTTCTTAGGATGTTGGCACCTTAAGGAGAGAGGTATGGGGAAGTGCTACAACAAAATAGCGGTGAACAAGCCGATCGAAGAAGTTTGGCAAGCCGTTTGTGATTTTCATGATATGGGGTGGGCAGAAGGTGTCATTACATCTGTAGAAAAAGTAGGCTCAATTGATGGCCATAAAGTGGGTGCCAAGCGTATATTAAATAATGCGTTCCACGAAACTTTGATTGACTATGATAACTACCATCATCGATTTTCTTATCGCATAGAGGATGGGCCAGGACCTGTATCGCATGATGCAGTAAAAGACTATATAGGCATAGTGCAGTTATCAAAATTACCAGAAGGAACTTTGGTCGAATGGAGCTCCTCATATCGCTCGAAGAATGAGTCAGAAGTAGCGGAGTTTTGTAACCCCATCTATTTAGCGTTGCTTGACGCAATGCGTAAAAATATTCATTAGAACCAGAAAAGGGCGAGTACCTAGGCACTCGCCCTTACATTTTGCTGTATTCAAATATCTGTTACAGAGTCTCTGATGCTAGCTTTTGTTTTTTCTCTCTTGAGTTAGCTGAAGGTAGTACGAGAGGAATAACACATACCAACACAGTGCCACCAATTAAGATAGCCTCGTAAGCGGTTTTACTCATGATGGTAATTTGTGATGGTGGTAAGAAGCCCATAGCCAATACAAATAAGCACGTAATAATACCAATACCACCAACGACACTAGCCCCGAACAGGCCGCCAGGGATGGAGTAGCCACGTGGTACGTCAGGTTGTGAGGCTTTCAGCTTGATTAACGCTGCAAATAAGAAAAGATAGAAAATAACAGAAAGCTGAGCTGTCATTGCGGTCAATAGCCAGTAGGATGCGTTAAATCCTGGGAAGAATAGGAACAACATCGCAAGCGCGGTAAAGATAACGCCTTGTACCATGAGTATCGCAATAGGTGCGCCATTTTTGGTGCTCTTTGCTAAAAATTTAGGTGCGCTGCCATCTTCACTTGCCTGGCGGATACATTTACCAGGACCAAGAATCCAAGCTGATACACCAGAGAATCCACCTAAGATAATACACACCATAATAATTGGCATCATCCAAGACATTTTGTAACTTGCAAAGAAGATCGAGAAGGAAGTGATTACCGCAGAAGACAGGTTTATCTTATCTTGCGGAATCACGATGGCTACTGCAAGTGAGCCTAGGATTGAGCAGAATAGAATAAGTACTGTCGAATATAACAGTGCTTTCGGGTAGTCCTTCTTAGGGTTTTCTACATCTTGAGCGTGAATTGCAGACATTTCCATTCCGACAAGCCCAAACAGCATACCAGACAAAATAGCGAGGTTGTTTAGGTTACTCATATCCGGTAACGCGTCGTGCCAGCTGAAGTTAATTGCAACATGCTTACCTGCCATAAGCCAGCCAGCCGCTAAAACGATAATCAGCAGCATTGGTAAAATAGTGCCGAAAATAGAGCCTAGAGTGCTAATAAGTCCAGACACACGCATACCAAAACAGTTGGCAAATGTTGCGAGCCAAAACATAACGGTAATTGCAGCGAAGATCATAGTTTTGTCAGTCGCTAAGCTTGGATCAACGATATAAAAGAAGGTGGAAGCTAAGAAGGAAAGAATCGTTGGGAACCAGATAATGTTGTAAAGCCAGAGAATCCAAGCGACAACAAAGGCTGCTTTCTTACCAAACGCTTCACGTACCCAAACGTAGATACCACCATCTTGCGGCCAACCAGTAGACATGTCAGCAGCAGCCAAAGCACTTGGGATCATGAAAAATATCGCGCCAGCAATATAATAAAAGACTAACGAAAGCCCGTATTCAGCACTGATAGGCAGAGAGCGTAGGCTATCTACTGCAATCACGTTGATCATGACTAATGAAAAGACGCTGAGCGCTTTTTTATTTTTACGATTTGTAATCATTTAAACCATACCATCAAAGTTAAGCTAATTGGGCCATTTGCCCTGTGCACTCGTCCTTGATTGCATAGCTTGAAGGTTATTAATTTTTGAAAATAACGTTTGGGTGTATTTGCCGTAAGATTGTTAATCTGATTGCGTTTTGTCTACGCGGTCGAGCAATAATTCATAGCCACCTTCACCATAATTGAGTGCTCGCGCGACTCTGCCTACCGTGGTAACACTGACACCAGTTTTGGCTGAAATTTCACGATAAGACATTTCTTGCTTTAAGCACGTAGCCACTCGCCACCTTTCCGCCATACCATGAATTTCTTGAGGTGTGCAAAGGTCACTCAAAAAAAGCTTGGTCTCTTCGGCAGAGTTAAGCTGCGCGATCGCGTTGTATAATTCTTCTGCAAGTTTGTCGGTGTTTTTCACAATATAGTGGCTTGGGTGTTTTAGTGTGCTAGTATGTTAATACACTGTAGTGATGTAGGCAACATTTTTGTGGAATGAGTAGTGGGTAGTATAGATTTTAAATCTTGCTGTTTTTTAATTAAGTTTTTGATATTTATGTTAAATAAAGGCTTTTCTTCTATTTTGGGCATGGTTGTTTATAGCGTTAAACTTATTTTATGTAGCTACATATTCTAATTAAGAGCTTAGAAAGTGTGCTTTATAATTTGGCTTTCTAATATTTTAAACTGAAAGTAGTAAATTTCGGTTTTGCTAACGCGGTATTTGGTGAAAATGTATAAAGTTGCCAACGCTATTTATAAGATTTGATGTTTGATTGTGAGGTTTAGATTTTTTTAGATTTTTTGTAAGGTCTTGTAATAGCTAAGGGAGGATGCCTATTGTTCGTTTTAAGTCACTCTTTAAGGTCTTTAACTATCCTGCCTATACCTATTGACATGTTAGAGTAAGTAAAAGGATAATAAATAAAGCCCCGCTTGAAGAGGCATGCAGGGCAAAGTGTTCACAATATGAATGAACCAATTGGCTATGTATAACTTGCAACACTCTTAGAAAAAGCGTTGCGCTATGAGCTCTAAATAAACAATACAAAACTCATAGCCGCGTTGAAAATACCCCTGTTAACTATAAAGGTTGATGGGGTTGTTTTTTATTTAACCTCGTACATAGATTTGAAACTTATACTTTCTGTTTAAAGCTCATTTCCATTGAGGCGCTCATTGGGGAATGAATATAATGAATTGGAAAGAGAATGAAAACATTAAATTGGTAGTGATATAAAACTAAATGAGTGGTTTCATTAAAATCTATAAAAAACAAAGAGATATTAGTTTATCTCAGACAAGTGATATATTTATGAAAAAGTTATTAATAGTAAATTCCATCATTGCATGGGCAATTACCATATCAGTGGTCATTTGGGCAATGAACCACGTAGATAACAATTCAAATAGCCATATGGCTAGTGAATATGCATTTGATGTAATATCACAAGCTCTATCAGGCAAGACCTCTCCAGAAGAGCAAATCAAGCAAGTTAAGTTCTGGCAAGAAAGTGGCTGGACAGCGCAAACTGGTGCTATCAAAGCGTTATGCAACATTGATAAAGACAGACTACTGACCCTTATGGATAAAGACAGTGCTAATACCATATGTAGAATGGTCAGAGTAGGTAAGCAAATTAAGTCTCTAACTCCTATTGCTACTAACTAAAAGTTAATTGTTTAAATTTAAAAATGGAATACGTAATTTCGATCCTAACCGTAATATACATACACTTACTGTTTGTAATATGGGCGTCGTATATAAACGACAAAAAAAATAAGACTATCCAAGCACCAGAAACAAGTATTAAACTTGATTCAGGTGTGTGTCGTATCAGTCGAAATGAAGAAGTCATTGCTTCTTATCGACTGAATAGTAGAAATTACAAGATATTTAAACATTTACATGAAGAAGGAGATATTGTTAGCTTTAAGGATTTATCGGATATCGCGAGAATTGACGAAGATATAGTTTACTCTTCGTTAAAAAATTTGCGTCTTTGCGATAGCTTTTTAACTATATCTCGGAAAGGCAAATGGGCAAAGTTGACTATTAGCTAATAGCTACTACGGTCATCTACGGTCTCATTAACTGAAAGAGCACGCATCCGAATAATATTTGGTGCGTGCTTTTCTTTTTTAGATTCAATAGAGAATCGAGTCTGAGTCCTAGGTTGTTTTGATCAAAACTATGTTCTCCTTAACTGAAGCTAAGGAGAGCAGAAAGTGTTATTTTTATTTAGAGATACTTAACAAAGTTCCAGACTTACATTTAAACGTATAGTATTTTCGGCTTTCATTAAACTTACCTAGCCCTTCTCCGTGGCAGTACTCAACGTTGATATCTTTCATTTTTTCTAAGGTTTGCTCATCTTTCAGGGCAAACTTCGAGCCATCAGAGCAGACAATGCGAACGCGGCCATCTTCACTCACAGAGTAAATATCCACTTCTGTATTGCAGAGTTCGAAAGAGGCTTCTCGGTAGTTATCTTCTTTAGAGTTAGAAGCGCAACCAACAAGAAACGCAGAGGTTATGAGGGCTAACAATCCAATCTTATTCATCGCCAATCCTTAGCTATTCGGGAATAGTTATTTAGGTTAGCGTATAGAACAATATGAATATATTCAAGAAACAGGAGAAGTGTTTTCGGGGTTGTTGGCATTTTGCAGAGTAGAAGCTGATAACTTAGCTTCTACTCTTTGAGCTGAGGTATTATTTTACCTCTTCACCTTTTGCTTGTAGGTCAGCATGATAAGACGAGCGAACAAACGGACCGCATGCAGCATGTGTAAAGCCCAGCCCTAGCGCAATCTCTTTAAGCTCTTCGAACTCAGCTGGTGGCACATAACGCTCTACTGGAAGGTGGTGGCGGCTAGGCGCTAGATACTGACCAAGTGTTAGCATTGTTACGCCGTGTTCGCGTAGATCTTTTAGCACTTCGACAATTTCTTCTTTTGTTTCGCCTAGTCCCATCATTAGACCCGACTTAGTTGGGACATCAGGGTGCTGCTCTTTGAACTTCTTCAGCAAGTTTAGAGACCACTTGTAGTTTGCACCAGGACGCGCTTTACGATACAGACGAGGCGCAGTTTCTAGGTTGTGGTTGAAGACATCTGGTGGGTTGTCTTTTAGAAGCTCAAGTGCGGTGTCCATACGGCCACGGAAATCCGGGACTAATGTTTCAATACGGATTTCAGGATTAAGTGCGCGAATTTCTTTATTACAGTTGGCAAAGTGCTCAGCACCACCATCACGCAAATCGTCTCGGTCAACGGACGTAATCACCACGTATTTTAGCTTCATATCTTTAATTGTTTGAGCAAGCTTTTGTGGTTCGTTGGCTTCTGGAGGAAGCGGGCGGCCATGAGCAACATCGCAGAATGGGCAGCGACGAGTACAAATTGCCCCTAGAATCATAAAGGTTGCTGTGCCGTGGTTAAAACACTCGGCGAGGTTAGGGCAAGACGCTTCTTCACATACAGAGTGAAGGTTGTTTTTGCGCATTGCTGATTTGATGTCTTGAATTCGCTGACTGTCCGCTGGGAGTTTTATTCTCATCCATTCCGGTTTACGAAGTACTTCTTTTTGCTCCGTTGGCATGTTCTTCACAGGAATCAGTGCCATCTTGTCGGCATCACGGTATTTGACGCCTTTCTCCATCTGGATTGGTTTACTCATGATTATTTGCTTCTGTAATAAATTCAACGTGCTCGTAGTTGAGCAATGATACGAGCTTTTGTATAAGCTGCTGCTCTACAGCTTCTAATGAATCAGGGCCGCCAAGTTGGCTAACTTGCACCATTTCCATGCCTTCATAACCACACGGGTTGATGCGTTGAAATGGAGATAAGTCCATGTTGACGTTAAGTGCAAGACCGTGGAAAGAACAGCCTTTACGGATGCGTAGCCCTAAAGAACAAATTTTCTTGTTATCTACGTAAACACCAGGCGCATCTGGCCTAGCATTTGATTCGATATTATACGACTTCAGAGTATTAATTACGATATTTTCGATATGCGTGACTAAACCTCTTACTCCAAGTTTTTTACGCCTTAAGTTGATAAGGAAATAGGCAACTAACTGACCTGGACCGTGATAGGTCACTTGACCGCCTCGATCACTTTGTACCACCGGTATATCGCCCGGCGCTAGCAAATGTTCTGCTTTTCCTGCCTGGCCTTGAGTGAATACAGGGTTGTGTTCAACTAACCAAACCTCATCGAGACTGTCTTCGTTTCTAGTGTCAGTGAACTCGTGCATGGCTTTCCAGACAGGAAGATAATCTTGTCGGCCAAGTTTTTTCACTATGAGTTGGTCTTGCATACCCTATTTCCTTTGGCAAAAGCCAATACAACAAAGACTTTGTATTATAAATGTAATATGCGCTGAAGGTAAAAGTTTTATTAGCACAATAAAAAAGCAGCTTGCGCTGCTTTTTTTTCGAGTTTTTATACTAACAATACCAATTACAGTACCATCCGCACGATATCTATCTCACCAAGCTCTTTGTACAGTGTTTCTACTTGCTCAATAGAGGTTGCTGTAATGTTCACTGATACCGAGTGATAGTTGCCTTTTGCACTAGGTTTCAGAGTTGGGCTATAGCTTCCAGGTGCATGGCGTTGGATAACTTCTAACACTTTTTCAGTCAATTCAGGTTTTGCGTAGCCCATTACCTTGAATGTAAACGAGCAAGGGAATTCGAGCAGATCTTTCAATTTAGCGTCTGAATTAATGTTCAACATTATAGAGGCTCCAACGATATCGATAGTAATAGGGGCGCAATAGTACTTGCAATCTCGATCGATCTCAAGAGGAAGAAAAGCGCGCTACTTTTCTTCCTATACTCGTGTCTAAAACAGTCCCTTAAAAAATAGTACGATGTGGTCCCACAGTCGACTGAAGAAGCCACCTTGTTCTACATTATCTAACGCTACAAGTGGGTACTGAGCAACGTCTTTACCATTTAATTGGTAAAAGAGTTTACCAACCACTTCCCCTTTTTTGATTGGCGCTTCGAGAGCTTTTTCAAGCACAAAGCTTGCTGTGAGGTTTTTCGCTTCTCCGCGCGGCAAGGTGACGAACGTATTTTCGTTTACACCGAGATCTACCGTGTCTTGGTTACCCATCCAAACTCTATCTTTGATAAAGGTTTCTCCGGCTTTGTGTGGTTCTACTGTTTCAAAGAAGCGGAATCCATAGGTGAGTAGTTTTTTACTTTCTGCAACGCGAGCATTTGTACTCTTTGTGCCCATAACAACGGTAATTAGGCGCATGCCACCCTGAGTAGCAGAAGTGACGAGGTTATAGCCTGCATTGCTTGTATGGCCAGTTTTTATCCCGTCCACATTTAGACTGCTGTCCCACAAAAGGCTGTTACGGTTGTATTGAGTGATGCCGTTATAAGTGAATTTTTTCTGTGCGTAGATTTTGTATTCTTCAGGTACATCCCGAATTAACGCTTGCGCCAGCAATGCCATGTCGTAAGGTGTAGTGTAAAGGTTCGGGTTATCGAGGCCATGAACATTGGTGAAATGTGAGTCTTTCATGCCAATTTTCTTTGCCCAAGAGTTCATCAAATCGACGAACGCGCCTTGAGAGCCTGCAATGTATTCAGCCATCGCAACACAAGCATCGTTACCAGAGTCTATGATAATACCTTTGTTCAAATCATCGACTGATACTTGAGTGCCAACCTCAATAAACATTTTTGAAGAGTCTGGAAAGTTTTTCGCCCAAGCATCTTTACTGATAGTGACTTTGTCGTCGCGATGAATATTGCCGTGTTTAATTTCTTGGCCAATCACGTAACTAGTCAGCATTTTAGTGAGGCTAGCTGGGTGCATCTTGCTGTTCATATTGTTCTCTGCAAGTATTTTCCCAGAGTTATAATCCATGAGGACATAACCTTTCGCTGCGATGTCAGGTGCATCAGGGATAACCATTGGCGCAGCGTAGGTTGAGAAAATAGAAAAGGTAGCAGAAAAAGTGGCCACCACTGAAAAAATTGATTTGAGAAACGTATTTTTTTTCATATCAGTACAATGTGTTTTCACATCCAAGTAATACAATTGCAAAAGAGAAAATAGCCCTAGGGCAACAAGCCTTAGCGAGTGACAGTCTTTTTCCTAATAAATGCGGTTGAGTAACCGAGTCGTTTCACTTCATTTAGGGCTTTTTGAGTCGAGTTGTAGTCTTCAAACGGACCTAAATATATTCTATATACTCCCTTATTTCTATTGATATAGCTACCGACTGAGAGCTTATCTGCTAGGTTTTTCGCCAAATTTTTTGAGCGGTCTTCATTGCTTGATGAGGCAACTTGAATGGCGTACTGCTGCAGAGTGGCAATTTTATGTTTTGCGGTTGGCTTGGCAACGTCAATGTATTGTATTTCTACGTTTGCCGTGCCCGTTTTTATTACACCGAGTTTACTTGCTGCTGCGTAACTCAGGTCAATGATTCTGCCTTGGTGGAAAGGGCCACGGTCGTTGACTCGGACTATCGCTGTTTTACCGTTATCAAGGTTGGTGACTTTAACATAACTGGGTATTGGTAAAGTCTTATGAGCGGCTGTCATTGAATACATATCGTACACTTCACCGTTGGACGTGTAGTGGCCGTGAAACTTCTCTCCATACCAAGATGCTTTACCTTTTTGTGTGAAGCCTTTTGGATTTTTGATTATGTGATAACGATGACCCCGTAAGGTGTAATCCTTGTTGCCAGCGACACTAAAAGGTTCATATTGTGGAACAGCATTTTCAATGTGAGAAGTGGATATGGGTTTTTTAGGTGCGACATCATTGGAAAGGCTGTAACGGCTGGATGATGAACATCCAGCCAGAGCAATCCCTGCAGCGATTATCGTTAATGTTTTCAGCTTCATTAATTTAGTTAGCCTTTGAGAACGCTTTTCTGTGGGTATGAATTGACATGATCATGCCAAATCCCGCCATGATGGTTACCATAGAAGTGCCGCCATAACTAATAAGAGGCAGAGGGACACCAACGACAGGAAGAATGCCGCTCACCATGCCCATGTTTACGAATACATAAACGAAAAAGCTTAACGTTAAGCTGCCAGCCATCATTCGACCAAAGGCGGTTTGAGAGTTACTGGCGAGGTATAAACCGCGGCCAATCACAAATAGGTAAGCCGCCAATAGGGCTAGGCTGCCAATCAGTCCCCATTCTTCAGCTATAACGGCAAAGATAAAGTCAGTGTGCCTTTCTGGGACGAATTCAAGTTGCGATTGTGTGCCATGCAACCAGCCTTTTCCTAACAAGCCGCCGGAGCCAATCGCAATCTTACTTTGGATAATGTGATAGCCTGCGCCAAGAGGGTCGGATTCGGGGTTAAACAAGGTCATCACTCTGAGTTTCTGATAAGGCTTCATCAAGAAAAACCACAGTATGGGTAAAAAACCACCCAGAGCAACGCCTGCGGCAGCAATGATTTTCCAACTAATACCAGCGAGAAAGATAACGAAGATACCAGAAGCGGCGATAAGAATTGAAGTTCCGAGATCAGGTTGTTTTGCAATTAAAATCGTTGGGATGAAAACGAGTACCAACGACATGACTATGGTTTGGAAGGTGGGTGGTAGAGAGCGCTTACCAATAAATCGCGCCACCATTAGAGGAACAGCTATTTTTAGAAGCTCAGAGGGCTGGAAGCGAACAAACCCTATATCTAACCAGCGCTGAGCCCCTTTAGAAGATTCGCCAAAAAGTAATACGCAGACCAATAAAACGGTTCCGACAAAATAAAGCAGTGGAGCTAAAGCTTCATATGTTCTAGGAGGGATCTGAGCTACAAGTAGCATAACGCCAAGAGATAGCCCCATGCGCATGGCTTGTCTATCCATCACCTGCATACTTTGCCCACTTGCGCTGTACATCACTATCAAGCCAAAGCCCATTATTACCAGCAAGCCAAGTACCAGTTGCAGGTCAATATGAAAGCGTTCGAAAAACGCTCTGTTTTGACCTGTTGAAGGATCTAGATCCATTATTTTTCTACCTCGTTTTTATCGCCTAACAGGGCGTAATCAAGAACTTTACGGACGAAGGAGCCCCCTTGACTAGAGCCGCCACCAGCATTTTCTAATACAACGGTGACGATAAAGCGGGGATCTTTATAGGGTGCAAAAGCCGTGAACAGTGCGTGATCGCGTAGATGTTCCGCCAGTTCTTCTGCGTTGTAGTCTTCGTCTTCGCCCAAACCAAAGACTTGTGCAGTGCCAGACTTTCCTCCACTGACATATTTTGTATTTTTAAAGTAATGTCGAGCTGTGCCCGTCTTGCCATGGTTAACTAAATTCATCCCATGTAGCGCTATATCCCAATACCGTTCTGGAACGTTATTGATTGAGTTGGGTGAAGTTGGGTATTTCTCTAAAACTTGCTTATCGAAGCTTTCACCACTGTCGATTGTTGCGCGAAGCAAGTGTGGAGAAATCACTTTGCCATGATTAACCAAAACCGAAGTTGCTTTCGCTATTTGAATAGGAGTTGCTGTCCAGTAGCCTTGGCCGATGCCAACAGGAATAGTATCACCCTCATACCAAGGTGTTTTGTGTCGAAGTTGTTTCCATTCTCTGGTAGGCATATTTGCTTTACTTTCTTCATGGATATCGACACCGGTATAATCACCGAAGCCAAACAGTCTCATCCAGCGAGAGATATCGTCTATCCCCATGTCGTAAGCGACCTGATAAAAGAAAGTATCAACCGACTCTTCAATCGCCTTAGTTACATTGACAACGCCATGACCCCATCGTTTCCAATCGCGATAAGTTTTTTTCGTTTTCGCATTTGGAATTCGCCAGTAGCCTGGATCATTACGTGTGGTTCTTGGCGTAATTACGCCTTCTTTCAATGCCGCAATAGCCATAAATGGTTTTATCGTCGAGGCTGGTGGGTAGATGCCTAATGTGGCTCGGTTAACCAGTGGGCGATTTTTATCTTGTAACAGATCTCGGTAGTCACGACTCGAAATACCACGTACAAAGGCGTTGGGGTCGTAACTTGGACTCGATACCATAGCTAAAATGCCATCGTCTTTAGGGTCGAGTACGACAGCGCTACCGCGCCTGCCTTTGAGTAATTTATAAACGTACTCTTGTAGCTTGATATCTAAGTTTAAAACAATATCTTTACCAGGAATCGGAGGGACATACTTCAATCTGCGAATGACTCGTCCACGGCTATTTACCTCTACTTCTTGGTATCCTGCTGTGCCATGGAGCAAATCTTCATAGTAACGTTCAATACCAATTTTTCCGATAAATCGAGACGCTTGATAGTTCGACTCTTTCCCTTCAGCGGCTAGCCGTTGCAAGTCTCTGTCGTTGATTCGAGAAACATACCCTATGGTATGAGTCATCATTTCCCCATAGGGATAATAACGGGTAAGACTAGCATTGACGGTTACACCAGGAAAAGCGTGTTGCTTGACAGAAAAAATAGCCACTTGCTCTGGCGTGAGGTGAGTAAGGATCGGGATCGATTTAAACCGACGGCTACGTCTCAACTCTTTTCTGAAGTCTTCAATTTGGTCAGGACTAATCACCAAAATCTTGCGTAAGCGAGAGATGGTATCATCCATGTTTCTGACTTCTTCAGGCGTAATTTCAAGGTCAAATACGGGCCGGTTTTCAGCCAAAATGACGCCGTTCCTGTCATAAATAAGTCCCCGTGTTGGGGCAATAGGGACTATTTGAATCCGATTGTCATTAGAGCGAGTTTGGTAATCCTGATAGCCACTTACTTGAAGGTTATAAAAATTGATAACCAGTAAGCCAAGCAGAAACACAATTCCGATGAATGCAGCAATTGCGCGAAACTTAAATAGTCGTGCTTCTGCCTTATAATCCCTTATTTGACTGCGCTTGCGTAACATATATTTTTATTCTCGATGATACGGATGATTCGCGGTAATACTCCAAGCTCTATAAAGACTCTCTGCCATTATCACTCTTACAAGAGGATGGGGAAGAGTCAAAGGGGAGAGTGACCAACTTTGATCTGCCGCAGCTTTGCAAGCTGGAGCGAGTCCTTCGGGGCCACCGATTAAGATTGAAACGTTGCGAGCATCGAGTTTCCATGCGTGGAGCTGCTCAGCCAATTGTTCCGTGTCCCACCGCTTTCCAGGAATGTCGAGGGTAACAATTCGGTTTCCTTTTGGCACGGCAGCAAGCATCGCTTCGCCTTCTTTTTGCAATATTCTTGCAATGTCAGCATTTTTACCTCGCTTGCCTGCTGGAATTTCCACAAGTTCCAAGGGCATATCTGCAGGAAAGCGACGTTTATATTCTTGAAAGCCTTCCTCTACCCATTTTGGCATTTTGGTGCCAACAGCAATGAGCTGAATTTTCATATCAGCCCCAAAGTTTTTCTAGTTGGTAAAGTGCTCGCTGCTCGTCTTGCATAACATGAAGCATGCTGCTGCCCATATCGACAACAACCCATTCGCCTTCAGCTTCACCATCAATACCTATTGGTTCCATTCCCGCTTTCTTTACTTCTGAAGCGACATGTTCGGCAATGGAATTCACGTGGCGTTTTGATGTTCCAGTGCAAATTACCATGTAGTCAGTGACACTGGATTTACCTTGAACGTCAATCGTTGTGATGTTTTGTGCTTTCATATCATCTGCTTTGTCAGCGAGAAATAGAGTCAGTTCGTTTTGTTGCAATGGAAGATCCTTACAAGTTCAAATAGAGATTGTTTCGGGCAGTATTATATCATGCTTTAGTAGGGAGCGATGGCAGGTTGTCAGTGTTGCTACATAGTTGTATTGATAGTTGACGCAGCCATGGCCATGCAGCAAAGGTGAAATCGGTTTTAGCATGTAGCTCGACATAAGCCAGAGTGCTGATTGCGTTGCGCAACCTCTGCTTCGTTAACCTTTGCAAGGCAGCGCTATACAATGGTTTTTTTGATTGCCATATTTTGTGCTGGGTAAATATTTGATTAATATTACTCTTTTGCAGTTCATCATGCATTTTAGAAAGAAGCATCAGCTCTTTTTGAATGGTACGTAGGAGCACAACTGGTTCAATACCCTCTATTTCAAGTTGTGAGAGTATTTTTTGGCAGCGATTGGCTTTACCAGCCAACAGAGCGTCGGTCCAATGGAAAGCGGTAAAGTGATTGTGGCGGCTTAAAGAATCTTCCAAGCGAACTAAATTAAGCTCACCATCTGGGTAATTGAGTGCTAGCTTTTCGAGGCTTTGTACGAGGGCGGTTAAGTTGCCTTCGTGCCATTGAGCGAGCATTTGAGTCGCTTCTCTGT
The DNA here is from genome assembly GCF_059777565.1 of Vibrio sp. A37. Lineage (NCBI taxonomy): Bacteria > Pseudomonadati > Pseudomonadota > Gammaproteobacteria > Vibrionales > Vibrionaceae > Vibrio > Vibrio sp. A37. Next base: position 50,803 of record NZ_JBLNLI010000003.1, read on the forward strand.
CTGGCTTCAATCCCAGTTTTCTACAGCGAAGCTGGACAAACTGAGGTAAATGAGCAGAATCCGGAGTTAAGCAAGTTACCCAACACCCGTTAGAGTGGAGGCTTTTAAACCATTTACTGTTTTCTTGAGCTTTGGTTAGTTTGCCACCAATTAGAAGTAGCAAGATATCTGGATTGAGTGATTGCTGTAAAGATAATAGTTCTTTGCTCGTTGAAGCGTTAACCCCAGTCTCAGGCAGGACTAACTCAACGACTTTCTTGCTGCCAAATAAACTCAGTGACAAGCAACAGTCATGGATTTCTTGCCAATTGGTTGAGTCATTGATGACGTATTTGAAATGTTCATCAAAGCCTTGCAGTTTAGCTTTTGCAGTGATGGCTTGTTGAGATTCATTGATCAGTAGAGCCTCACTACCAAAAACCAAAAAGACAGGCTCTAATTGCTTAGCTAAGTGCTCTTCGAGCCTGTCAGCGTATACTCTCATTTACTCTCCTTGAGAAGAGGAAGACGATTCTGAATTGGCAGAGCTCGTTGGCGCTGAAGTTTGTTCTGCAGTTACTTCTGAGTTCTGATTAGCATTGGATTGCGCATCTATGCCGCTATCATCAGCAAGTGTCATTGAACCTGCTCTGATATTTGCTTTCAGCCTCGACATCTGAGTAAGAATTCTCTCTGCTGCGGTTTTTCTCATCTCATTTTCGAGCATATCGACTTCGACAGATTTTGCTAGGGCAGCCAAAGAGTTCGCAAGGTAGGTACGAGTTACTGTTGTGGTAAACACTTTGGATCCAAGATCAGGAATCGTGACTTGATAAGATACGGTCATTTTTAACTGTTGCTCAGCCGTCTGGGTGTTCTGATATAGCGATAAAGTTTGCGTTGCTGTGCTTTCGCTCATGATGTAAAGATTGGGAATATCTTGAGCGGGTGGAACCAAATCAACTTTGCTAAGGCGCAGCTGGTTTTTCACATCACGAGTCAAAACGCTATATTGGTCGTAACTGGTAACAGACATCTTGCTCAGTTCGTTGGGTACTGAGTAGTCGCCACGAAGGTGAAACCCACAAGCAGACAATAAAAGCGCAGAAAATAATACAGTGAAAAGTTTGAAATAAGGCTTCAGGCGCATTAGCAATAGATTTCCTTTATGCTGAACATATTTATTTTATGACTTTCGACGTTTAGCAAAACCTTAGGAACAAAAGTCATAAAATAAATAAACAGGGTGGAGTAGTTCCACCCTGTTGGACTGTTAAAAATTATATTCGTTCTAAATTAGTTAGCAACGATATTCAGAAGTTTACCTGGTACATAAATCACTTTACGGACAGTTTTTCCATCAGTGAATTTGCAAACATTCTCATCGCCAAGGCCAAGTGCTTCTACTTGCTCTTTCGTTGCGTCTGCAGCAATGGTTAGTTTAGCGCGAAGTTTGCCGTTTACTTGTACAACGATCAGCTTCTCATCTTCAACTAATGCTGATTCATCATGTTGAGGCCAACTAGCGTTGTCGACATTTTCTTCGCCTAGAGCGTTCCACATTTCGAAACAGATGTGTGGAGTGATTGGGTAAAGCATAGCAACAATCGCTTTGAGTGCCTCATCCAAAATTGCACGGTCTTGTGCATCTTCCTGTGGTGCTTTTGCTAGCTTGTTCATCAATTCCATTATTGCTGCTATTGCAGTGTTGAACGTTTGACGACGAGCAACGTCATCGCTCACTTTCGCGATCGTTTTATGTACGTCGCGACGCAACGCTTTTTGCGAAGAAGAGAGCTTACTTGCCTCAAGTGCAACAGCTTCACCTTTTTCAGTGTGCTCTTTCACTAGCTTCCACACACGTTTTAGGAAGCGGTTAGCGCCCTCAACGCCTGATTCTTGCCACTCAAGTGTCATGTCAGCAGGAGAAGCAAACATCATAAATAGACGAACAGTATCCGCGCCGTACTTATCTACCATCTCTTGTGGGTCTATACCGTTGTTTTTCGACTTAGACATTTTAATCATGCCTGAGTGTTCAACGTCACGGCCTTGGTTGTCTGTCGCAGAGCTGATGCGGCCTTTACCGTCACGCTCAACTTTAACGTCAGTTGGTGCAACCCACTCTTTGGTGCCTTTTTCATTGGTGTGGAAGAATGCATCTGCGAGCACCATGCCTTGGCAAAGAAGTTTCTTAAACGGTTCGTCAGAAGTCACGTAGCCTGCATCACGCAGTAATTTGTGGAAGAAGCGAGAGTACAGCAGGTGCATACAAGCGTGCTCAATACCACCAATGTACTGATCGACTGGCAGCCAGTAGTTTGCTTTTTCAGGATCTAAGATGTCATCTGCTTGTGGTGAGCAGTAACGAGCATAGTACCAAGATGATTCCATGAAGGTATCAAAGGTATCCGTTTCGCGAAGCGCTGGTACACCGTTGAATGTAGTTTTTGCCCACTCTTTGTCTGCTTTAATTGGGCTCGTCACGCCGTCCATCACGACGTCTTCTGGCAGTATCACAGGAAGTTGCTCAGCTGGTACTGGGTGAACTTCACCATCTTCTGTTGTCACCATTGGGATTGGTGCACCCCAGTAACGCTGACGAGAAACACCCCAGTCGCGTAGGCGGAAGTTAACAGTCTTTTTACCTTTACCAAGAGATTCTAGTTTTGCAGCAATTGCATCGAATGCAGCTTTAAACTCAAGTCCATCGAATTCGCCAGAGTTAAATAGCGTGCCTTTCTCAGTATACGCGGCTTCAGTAATATCAAGCTCACTGTCATCTGTTGGTTGAATTACAGGAGTGATCTCTAAACCATACTTAGTGGCGAACTCGTAGTCGCGCTGGTCATGTGCAGGAACTGCCATAACCGCGCCAGTGCCGTAATCCATCAATACGAAGTTCGCGACAAAAATGGGTACTTCCTTGCCCGTCAGTGGGTGGATGGCTTTTAGGCCAGTATCCATGCCTTTCTTTTCCATCGTAGCAAGTTCAGCTTCTGCTACTTTGGTGTTTTTGCACTCTTCGATAAATGCTGCAAGCTCAGGATTGCTTTGCGCGGCAATTTCTGCAAGCGGATGGCCAGCTGCGATACCTGTGTAGGTTACACCCATTAAAGTATCTGGACGAGTGGTATAAACTTCTAGGTCGTTTTGTCCTGGAACTTCAAAACTCAATTCAACCCCTTCAGAGCGACCAATCCAGTTACGCTGCATGGTTTTTACCATTTCTGGCCAACCTTCAAGGTTGTCTAGGTCGTCTAATAGCTCTTGTGCATATGCGGTGATTTTAATGAACCACTGGGGAATTTCTTTTTGCTCAACCGGAGTGTCGCAGCGCCAGCAGCAGCCATCTTCAACTTGTTCATTCGCTAGAACAGTTTGATCATTAGGACACCAGTTTACTGAAGACGTTTTTTTGTAAACTAAGCCTTTTTCATAAAGCTTAGTGAAGAATTCTTGTTCCCAGCGGTAGTACTCAGGTGTACAAGTTGCGAATTCACGACTCCAGTCATAGCCAAAACCAAGCAGTTTAAGTTGGTTTTTCATGTACTCAATATTTTCATAAGTCCATGGCGCTGGAGCTGTATTATTTTTTACGGCAGCGTTTTCAGCAGGAAGACCGAATGCATCCCAACCGATTGGTTGCATAACGTTTTTACCCTGCAGGCGTTGGAAACGCGAGATAACATCACCGATGGTGTAATTGCGCACATGTCCCATGTGAAGTCGACCACTTGGGTAAGGGAACATAGATAGACAGTAGAATTTTTCTTTATTTGGGTCTTCACTTACAACAAAGGTTTTGTTGTCATCCCAGTGCTGCTGAACTTTCTGTTCAATGTCTTGCGGGTTATATTGGTCTTGCATCGATGATATCCGGTTATCTTGGAATTTGTGAGTTCTGTACAGTCACAGACTCATTGATCGACATAGAATACCTAAAGCCGAGGTGCACAACAATAGCCAATCTATCTTGAAGGAGTTTACTGAATGCCAAAGCGCAAAGTAGGTTATGAACATATGTTCAAAGAAGTGCTAGAAACACTCAAACATAGCCCAGAAGAAGTGGCCAGAGTGTTAGAAACTTCAGGGAAGGTTATGCATGCTGCCAACGATATGACTAAAGATGAGTTGGCCTTGATTTCAGCGTACATAAAGTCGGATTTAAAAGAGTTCGCTGACAATTATGAGGAAGGAAAAAATGGTCCATTTTACTTAATGATCCGCGATTCTATTTGGCAAGGGTTGTTAGATATAACGGACAGGACCAAAGTGGAATGGGTGGAGCTATTTTCTGACTTAGAACATCAAGGGCTGTATGAGGCGGGTGAGATAATTGGTCTTGGCGTGCTTGTTTGTGAGCACTGCGGCCATAAGACAGAATACTCACATCCGACAATCATCATTCCTTGTGTAAAATGTGGCAAGAAAGAATTTAGCCGTCAGTTACTCAAGCCTTAAATTCTTCCTTACCATTTCGCATATTCAACGTTTATTGGTGTCGGCGTTTTCGCTGCCACCAAATTGAAAGCACTAAGCAAAGTGCAGCCCAGCCATACAATGGGTAAGAACCCACGTACCAGTAAGGTGTTTCCCCTTTGGTTGAGGCGACTTTAACCTTCAGCACACCGACTTGGAAACTTGGTAGCTTCGCAATAATCTGACCTCTGTAGTTAGTTACGGCAGTGACACCATTGTTGGTTGAACGAATCAGTGGTTTACCCAACTCTAATGCTCTCATCTGAGCGATCTGCATGTGTTGTAGTGGCCCAATCGAGTGCCCAAACCAAGCATCATTTGACATAGTTAGGATGAAATCCGTTTTTCGGGTTACGTTTTGTCTAACTTGATTCCCAAACAAAATTTCGTAACAGAGCGCTGGGGCAAAATAGCGACCGTTGGCAATGATATTCGGCTGAATGTAAGGACCTGCGCTGAACGATGACATCGGCAAATCAAAAAATGGCGCTAATGGTCTCAGAAGGCTTTCAAACGGTACGTACTCGCCAAATGGTAGCAAGTGATGTTTGTGATAGCGTTTTTCTGGATCGTATTTATAAGGACCGTAAGGCGTTTTTCCTATTGCAAGAATGCTGTTATAGAAATTGCCTGACTGAGTTCTGTTAATTACGCCAGTGATTAACGCAGAATTGTGTTTTCTTACTGCTTCGTCGAGACCTTTTAAAAATGGACTGACTTCATATTCTAACGCAGGTATGGCTGCTTCTGACCAAATAACAATATCTGAGCCCCAAGACTTCTCGGTAAGGCTAGTGTATTTGTTGATAATAGGCCATCGATTGTCCGGCACCCATTTGCTGGCTTGAGGGATATCACCTTGGACTAGCGCAAAGTTTGTCATTGTTGAAGGTGCTGGCGTTACCCAATTCACACTCTTTAGTCCATAACCAAGCCCTAGAATAACGAAGGGTATTAACAGTAAATTCCAGCGTTTTTTCAAGATCGCGAGAGAGGTGGCGCCTGCACATATCAGTATCGCTAGAGTGATCATTTCAACGCCGCCAATTGGCGCGTATGAAGCCAGTGGAGAACTAATTTGGCTGTAGCCTAACCAGAGCCAAGAAAAACCGGTCAAAACCCATCCGCGAAGCCAATCTGTCACCAACCATAGAGCAGGCGCGGCGAGTAAAAAACGAGACAAAGTTAGCGAGGGGAAAAATTTATTGAGACTCCATGCAAATAGCCCACTGTAAATGGCTAAATAAGCGATGAGCAAGCCCATTAAAAATAGGTTTGCTGCCAGCGGCATACCACCGAAGGTCGCAATGCTTACGTAAACCCAGCTGACACCTGTGGTGAACTGACCCAGTCCCCAAAAGTAGCCAATAGCTAGCGCTTGCTTTGATGACTGCTTATGTAGAAGAAGTATGAGTAAAATTGGGCTGACTATCGCCAGAGGCCAAATATCGTATGGAGCAAAAGCAAGCGTCGTAAACGCGCCAACCATTGCAGCCGCTAGCGGCCGCACAAGGCGAAGAGCAAATTTCTTTATCATTTTATGTATGGATATCTAGTCCCAGTTAATTATTTTACTCTCCTGCAGCAGCAGGGAGAGAGACTTCATCGGGGACGGTGACTTGCAGTTGTACAACTCTGCGATTGTCTGCAGCCGTTACTTTAAAGTTGTAATTTTCAATCTCTACAACTTCACCACGAGAAGGAAGATGGCCAAAGGCTGTCATTACCAAGCCACCAACAGTATCAACTTCATCATCGCTAAAGTTGGTACTAAAAGTTTCGTTGAACTCTTCTATCGTCGTTAAGGCTTTAACTGCAAAGGTATGTTTACTGAGTTTACGGATTTCGACTTCTTCTTCATCGTCAAACTCATCTTCAATTTCACCCACAATTTCTTCCAGAATATCTTCGATAGTGACTAGACCAGAAACGCCCCCGAACTCATCTACGACAATAGACATGTGATATCGTTCCTCTCGGAACTCTTTTAATAAGCGATCGACTCTTTTACTTTCTGGAACCACATCAGCAGGACGAATGACTTGAGCAATATCGAAGTCAGTACAATCAGAACCTAAGTATTTGAGGAGATCTTTTGCGAGTAAAATACCTTCAACGTGGTCTTTATCTTCGCTAATCACTGGATAACGGGAGTGTTGGGCATCGGTAATGAGGTTTACGATACTGGTAAGATCGTCGGATTTGTCAACGGTAACCATTTGAGAGCGAGGGATCATGATATCTCGAACTCGTTTCTCTGATATGGCCATGACCCCTTCGAGCATATCTCTCGTGTCATGATCGATAAGATCATTCTCTTCCGAATCCCGAATGACATCGACAAGCTCTTGCCTATCTTTGGGGTCTACTTGAAACAATTGTCCGAGACGTTCAAAAAATGACTTTCTACTCGGACCTTCCGATTTTTCCTTTTTTCCCTCGGTAGACGGGGGAGAATTATCTTCGTTCATTGTCTATCTATGATGTAACGCTATCAGACGTGTGATAGCACACATTGTGTAGCTCATCGATATAACGGCTTTCGTGGGCTACTCCTTTTCTGCAAGATAGGGATCTTCGAACCCTAGCTCTTGCATAATTTTACTTTCGAGGGACTCCATCTCTTCTGCTTCATCGTCCTCGATATGATCATAACCTAGCAGATGTAGGCTACCATGTACAACCATGTGTGCCCAATGGGCGATTAAAGGTTTACCCTGTTGATTTGACTCATTTTCAACAACTTGCTTGCAGATAACCAAATCACCTAGCAGGTCTAACTCAACCCCAGGAGGCGCTTCAAATGGGAAGGATAGAACGTTAGTAGGTTTATCCTTGCCGCGATATTCAAGGTTCAGCTGGTGGCTTTCTTCTGAGTCAACGACTCGCACTGTGACTTCAGCGCTTGGTTGATCAGAGCTAACAGTATGAGAAAGCCACTGTTGAAATTGGGGCTCACTAGGAAGATTTTCAGGCTCTTCAACTGCAATTTGCAGATCAAGTACAACACTCATGAGTTTTAATCTACCTTAGTCATTACGGTGGTGGGCTCTAATTTTTGAGCTTCTAATAGCGTTGCTTCGCGCTCTTCACGGCGGCGCTTTTCATATTCTTTACGCTCTTTTTGATCTTGTGCTTCCCACTTTTCGTACGCGTTAACAATGCGAGCGACAACTGGATGGCGAACAACATCATCAGATTGGAAGAAGTTAAAGCTGATTTCATCGACATCGTTGAGAACTTCTACGGCGTGTCTTAGGCCAGATTTCGCGCCGCGAGGTAAGTCAATTTGTGTTACGTCACCAGTGATGACCGCTCGTGAGTTGAAGCCAATACGAGTCAAAAACATTTTCATCTGCTCAACTGTCGTGTTTTGACTCTCATCGAGAATGATAAAGGCGTCGTTCAGCGTTCTACCACGCATATAAGCGAGTGGTGCAACTTCAATGACGTTTCTTTCAATCAGTTTCTCAACACGTTCAAAGCCAAGCATCTCGAATAGGGCATCGTATAGAGGACGCAAATAAGGGTCGACCTTTTGACTCAAGTCACCCGGTAAAAAACCCAATTTTTCTCCAGCTTCAACCGCTGGGCGAGTCAGTAAAATTCGGCGAATTTCTTGACGTTCAAGGGCATCTACTGCGGCCGCAACAGCGAGGTAGGTTTTACCAGTGCCTGCTGGGCCAATACCGAAGCTAATATCATGGGTGACCATGTTGACTAAGTATTGTGCCTGATTTGGTGTGCGCGGTTTAATTACGCCTTTTTTTGTCTTAATGAACACTTCTTTGCCGTGTTCAATATTCGATTCTGAGCTTTGCTCTAGAATACCAGATTCTTTTACCGCTAAGTGAATCTGTTCAGGCTCGATATCTGGAATATTGCCTCGAATTGGCGCAGTGTCGACATAAAGGGATTTAACGATATCGAGAGTAGCTGCAGCAGTGTGAGGTTTACCAACGATAGTAAAGAAGTTACTTCTATAGTTGATTTCTACCCCTAAGCGGCGTTCTAGGTGTTTAATATTGTCATCAAAAGGGCCGCAAAGACTGGCAAGCCTGCGGTTATCGGAAGGTTCTAGAGCGATCTCTAGAGTCACAATTTTATTGCTCAATGTTGCCTCACAGTTCGGTCATTACCAGTACCCGATAACGACCGGGTACCTAATGACATTATATACCTAAATGACCTCAACGTGCACATTGGTGAAGAATTCTGCACCTTGAGGATCTTAAGGTCGAGTATTAGAGCTTATGGAGTAAAAGTGGCAACTCCAAGCTCGTCTTCACGTCGTGTTTTATCCATCATTTCTGATGGTGAAGTCACAACGCGAAGGTCCATTTCTTGTTCAGTTCTAACTAACTCACCACGCAGAGAATTTGGGAATACGTCGACAATGTTTACATCAACGAATTGGCCAATTAACTCAGCAGGGCCTTCGAAGTTTACGACTCGGTTATTTTCCGTACGGCCGCGTAGTTCCATCAAGTTTTTCTTTGACGGGCCTTCAACTAGGATCCTTTGCTCAGTGCCTTGCATTAAGCGAGAGTAACGCATTGCTTGTGTGTTAACGGTTTGTTGAAGCTCATATAAGCGCTCTTTCTTCACTTGCTCAGGAGTATCACAAGGATAATCTGCAGCTGGAGTACCCGGGCGAGGAGAGAAGATAAAGCTAAAGCTCATATCGAAATCAACGTCTTTAATTAGCTTCATGGTATCTTGGAAATCTTGATCAGATTCGCCAGGGAAACCAACAATAAAGTCAGAGCTGATTTGAATATCTGGGCGTGCTTTGCGTAGTTTGCGAATGATAGATTTGTATTCAATTGCCGTGTGTGGGCGCTTCATCATAGTCAGTACGCGATCTGAACCGCTTTGTACTGGTAAATGCAAGAAACTAACTAGCTCAGGAGTGTCTTCGTATACGGCGATGATATCGTCTGTAAACTCAAGTGGGTGGCTAGTAGTAAAACGAATACGGTCAATACCATCAATAGAGGCAACCAGTCTTAGTAGCTCAGCAAAAGAGCAAATCTCACCATCATGGGTTAGGCCGCGATATGCGTTTACGTTTTGACCTAGTAGGTTAACTTCACGTACGCCTTGTTCAGCCAGTTGAGCGACTTCATACAAGACATCGTCCATTGGGCGGCTAACTTCTTCACCACGAGTATATGGAACCACGCAGTAAGTACAGTATTTAGAGCAGCCTTCCATAATGGAAACGAATGCTGTTACGCCGTCTGCTTTCGGCTCTGGTAAGCAGTCAAATTTTTCGATTTCTGGGAAAGAAATATCCATAACAGGCGCTTCGTTACTTTGCGACTGTTTAATCATTTCTGGAAGACGATGCAGTGTTTGCGGGCCAAAGATAACATCTACAAACGGCGCTCGCTCACGAATGTGGTCGCCTTCTTGAGTTGCAACACAACCACCGACTCCGATAACTACGCCATCTTTCTTGTCTTTCAGCGTTTTCCAACGACCTAGTTGGTGGAAAACCTTCTCTTGTGCTTTTTCACGAATAGAACAGGTATTCAGTAATAAAACGTCTGCTTCTTCTGGCTCTTCCGTTAGCTCATAGCCGTTCGCCGCGTTGAGCAGATCAGCCATTTTTGATGAATCGTATTCGTTCATCTGGCATCCCCAGGTTTTAATTAGCAGTTTTTTACTCATCTCACTTACGCTCGTTCTATTTTGTCAATTTGGCGGACGCTTGTCTGCCATCAGTCATGCAATTAGGCGGCGTATTGTACTGCTTTCCACTCCCTGTTGCTAGTGGGCTATTGATGTTTGTTGGTTGTTTTTTGTTCAACAATATCCCTCAATTTTATGGGTATTCGACTTACTTTTTATCTCATAAGCCTTACAATATTGGCAATTAATATATTGGGTATCTGATAGTGCAAGAGCTAGAAAAGTTTGATGTAGTCATTGTTGGCGGTGGTATGGTTGGTGCGGCGTTGGCCGTAGGGTTAGCTAAACAGAATAAAACAGTAGCGGTAATAGAAGGTGCTAGGCCAAAGCCATTCCAAACTGAGCAAGCGATGGATATTCGTGTATCAGCGATTTCTGCCGCTTCCGTATCGTTACTAACGGAGCTAGGAGCTTGGGATTCAATACGACAGTTAAGAGTGTGTCCTTATCGCCGGTTAGAAACATGGGAGCACCCAGAATGTCGAACTCGATTCAATTCTGACGAGCTTAACCTTTCTGAGTTGGGTTTTATCGTAGAAAACAGATTGATTCAGCTCGGCCTATGGCAGCAATTCGAGCACTATGAGCAGTTGACTTGTTATTGCCCAGAGAAGCTTCAATCTATTGCTTTTGAAGAGAGCGGTTTAAATCAAGTAGAGCTGGAATCTGGTCGGGTGCTCGAGGCTCAATGGGTAGTCGGTGCGGATGGAGCGAACTCTTTGGTGCGTCAGATTGCCTGTATTGGTGTTACTGCATGGGATTATCGACACCATTGCATGTTGATCAATGTAGAAACAGAGCTCGAGCAGCAAGACATTACTTGGCAACAATTTACGCCTAAAGGCCCTCGTTCGTTCCTGCCGTTATGCGGCAATCAAGGCTCGCTAGTTTGGTACGATTCACCAAAGAGAATTCAGCAGCTTAGTGCGATGACCAATGAGCAGCTGCGTGAGCAGGTTCTGGCTGAGTTTCCTGATGAGTTAGGTGGTATCCAAGTGTTGCAACATGGTAGCTTTCCACTGACTCGACGTCACGCACAGCAATACTCGAAACGCAATTGTGTGTTAGTTGGAGATTCCGCTCATACTATTAACCCTTTAGCGGGGCAGGGCGTAAATCTTGGCTTTAAGGATGTCGAGGTACTACTGAAAGTGACTGGTGAAGTAGAGCCTTTGAGCCCTGATATGCTGAAGGAGTATGAAAAGTTACGCCGAAAAGATAATTTGCTAATGCAGACGGGAATGGACTTGTTTTATAAAGGATTTAGCAATAACAATTTGGCACTTAAGTCACTACGAAACATCGCACTTAAAGTAGCAGAGAACTCTGGGCCGCTTAAGCACAAGGTGCTCAAATATGCATTAGGGATGTGACTCACGGAAGTTCAATTATACAAAAACGCTGCTAGGAGCAGCGTTTTTGCAAAGAACTGTAAGGTACGTAGGTAACAGATTATTTAGTTACACGTAAAACTGGGGTTTCACCTACAGTTACAGCACCAGAAAGCTTGTTCAACTCTTTGATTTCGTCCATGTTTGAAATAACAACTGGAGTTAGAGTAGATTTTGCTTTTTCTTGAAGAAGCGCAAGGTCGAATTCGATTACTGTGTCGCCGACTTTAACTGTTTGGCCTTCTTCAGCAATACGCTTGAAACCTTCACCTTTTAGCTCAACTGTGTCAATTCCGAAGTGAACAAATAGCTCAACACCGTCATCTGACTCGATAGAGAAAGCGTGGTTAGTTTCGAAGATTTTACCGATTGTGCCATTTACAGGAGCAACCATTTTGTCACCACTTGGCTTGATAGCGATACCGTCACCAACGATCTTCTCTGCGAATACCACATCTGGCACATCTTCGATGTTTACGATATCACCAGAAAGAGGTGCGATAATTTCAATAGCACCAGCCTCGGCACTGTCGTCAGATACGAACTTCTTTAGTTTGTCAAACAGACCCATTGTGTCATGCTCCTAACGTTTGTTTATTCTGTCGAATTATAGTATACCAATGAAACAAAATAGACGACTACTTTTAGCCGCCTATTCAATCTTCATTTGATTAGTATCAGTAGATTATTGAGTTTTCTCTGCGATAAATCTTTCTACACAAGCTTCAATTTCAGCTGCTGTTGGCAGTGAAAGGGCTTCTTTAGCCATTGCTTGTACTTCCGCAAAGTTAGAGTTACGAATGACTTTCTTCACTTTAGGGATAGAAATTCCACTCATTGAGAATTCGTTCAGACCCATACCTAGAAGCAGTAGAGTAGCACGCTCATCACCTGCTAGCTCACCACACATACCTGTCCACTTGCCTTCAGCATGAGATGCATCGATCACTTGCTTAATGACAGTTAGAACAGCCGGTGATAATGGGTTGTATAGGTGAGAAATCATTTCGTTACCACGGTCAACAGCAAGAGTATATTGTGTTAAGTCGTTAGTACCGATAGAGAAGAAAGCCACTTCTTTCGCTAGGTGGTGAGCAATTGCAGCAGCTGCTGGAGTCTCAACCATAACACCGATTTCGATGTTTTCGTCGAACGCTAAGCCTTCTGCACGAAGCTCAGCTTTGTATTCTTCGATCGCTTTTTTCAGTTCGCGGATTTCTTCAACAGAGATGATCATTGGGAACATGATACGAAGCTTACCGTGAGCAGAAGCGCGTAAAATACCACGTAGTTGGTCACGCAGGATTTCACGACGGTCTAAGCTAATACGAACAGCACGCCAGCCTAGGAATGGGTTCATCTCTTTTGGCAGATCCATGTATGGTAGATCTTTGTCACCACCAATATCCATAGTACGGATGATGACAGCTTCACCGTGCATTGCTTCAGCAACGTCTTTGTATGCTTGGTATTGCTCTTCTTCAGTTGGAAGCGCGTCGCGGTCCATGAACAAGAACTCAGTACGGTATAGACCAACACCTTCGCCGCCGTTGCGTAGAATACCGTCACAGTCTTTTACTGTACCGATGTTACCGCAAACTTCTACACGGTGGCCGTCTAGAGTTTCAGCTGGTAGGTCTTTTAGTTTTGCTAGTTCTGCTTTTTCAGCTAGGAAAGAGTCGCGAACTTTCTGTGCTTCTTCAAGCTCAGCTTCAGAAGGGTTCACAATCAATTTGTTGTTGATTGCGTCAAGTACTAGCATGTCACCACTTTTCACTTGTTTAGTGATGTCGTTAGTACCCACGATAGCTGGTAGCTCAAGAGAGCGTGCCATGATAGAAGTGTGCGAAGTACGACCACCGATATCACAAGCAAAACCTAGTACGTAGTCAAGGTTGATTTGCGCTGTTTCAGACGGAGTTAAGTCGTAAGCCACTAGGATAACTTCTTCATCAATATCGCTTAGAGATACGATGTTGATGCCTAGTGCATTTTTTACAAAACGAGTACCAATATCACGAATATCAGTTGCACGTTCTTTAAGATATTCATCATCTAGAGACTCAAGAGCAGTTGCTTGCTCTTCGATAACAGTGTGAATTGCGTTATCAGCAGACATTTTGTCTTTTTTGATGAGGGTTAGGATTTCTTCTTCCAGCTCTTCATCTTCAAGCAACATGATGTGGCCTTCGAAAATCGCTTCTTTTTCTTCACCAAAAGTTTCAAGCGCTTTTTGTTTGATAGTTTCTAGTTGCGCAGAAGACTTGTTACGAGCGTCGTAGAAGCGTTGGACTTCAGTGTCTACTTGATCGTCAGAAATAGTTTCGGTGTTTAGGATAATTTCATCTTCTTGAAGTAGTAGAGCTTTACCAAAAGCAATACCAGGAGATGCTAGGATGCCAGAAATCATAGCGATACCTTAGTTGGTCAACATTATACAGAAGGGTTTAGACTCAGCTTACCGTTAGGTTTAGTCTAATTTGGAATGCATTGCCAACAAGGCCATTTGGTGGTGCCCAAAATGGCCTTGCAACGAACAGCTGATTAGTGAAGCTCGTCCATTAGAGCTACTAGGTGATCAACCGCTTGCTCAGCTTGAGGGCCTTCAGCAGAAATAGTCACTGTAGTACCTTTTACTAGGCCAAGAGTTTGTAGCTTGAATAGGCTTTTCGCACTAGCGCTTTTACCATTAGAAGTCACAGTGATGTCTGCATCGAAAGATTTCGCTTCTTTAACAAACTGTGCAGCAGGACGAGTGTGAAGACCGTTTTCTGCAGTGATTTCTACTTGCTTCTCGTACATGTTTAATACCCCGATTGATTTTACTTTGTTAGTTTCTTAACTGTCATTGGTTTAATTATTTACATGCCACCCGGTTTAGAAATGACATAGTGAAACAATTACAGCCATCATGCAGTTAATGACTTACAGCCGCGATATAAGTGAATTTTTTAATGCTCGCAACTGTTTAGATTTTTTCATGCTTCTTTTTTATTTTGAAGCTAAAAATAATAGTGTGCTGATATTACCAAAGGCTGAGCAGGGATCAACAAAAAAGCCCCAATTAGGGGCTTTTTTACACGAAAAATTGATTTCAACACATATTATTGAGTGTTTTCTTTCTCTGTGAAAATACCAGCAAATAACGCGGAACTTAAGTAACGCTCACCTGAGCTTGGCAAAACGGTAACAATGTTTTTACCTTTAAATTCAGGCAGTTCAGATATTTTGTTGGCGGCGACAACTGCTGCTCCAGATGATATTCCAGCCAATATTCCTTCTTCTTCCATTAGCCTTTTTGCCATATCGATAGCTTCGTCTGAGCTTACTGTCACAACTTGGTCAACAAGTTCTAGATCTAAGTTTGCAGGGATGAAGCCTGCACCAATGCCTTGGATTTTATGTGGCGCGGGCTGAATATCATCACCAGCTAGTGCTTGTGTAATTACAGGAGACTCGGATGGTTCTACGGCTACCGACGTGATGGCCTTGCCTTTTTCGCCTTTAATATAGCGGCTGACACCGGTGATAGTACCACCTGTACCTACACCTGCAACAAATACATCGATTTCTCCATCTGTTGCTTCCCAAATTTCTGGGCCCGTGGTTTTTTCGTGAATTTGTGGGTTTGCAGGATTACTAAACTGCTGCAGCAGCAAGTACTTGTCAGGGTTGGTTGCGACTATTTCTTCCGCTTTTTGAATTGCTCCCTTCATGCCTTTTGCCGCCTCCGTTAACTCAAGGTTTGCACCAAGAGCTTTTAGCAGCTTACGTCTTTCTAAACTCATTGATTCAGGCATAGTCAGAGTTAATTTGTAACCACGAGCTGCAGCGACGAAGGCCAAGGCAATACCAGTGTTACCGCTGGTTGGCTCAACAAGCTCGATACCTTCTTTGAGAATGCCGTCTTTTTCCGCTTCCCAAATCATGTTGGCACCAATACGACACTTAACACTAAAGCTTGGGTTACGTGCTTCTACTTTGGCCAACACATTGCCATTACTCACTCTGTTTAGGCGAATTAATGGTGTGTTACCAATCGTTAAGGAGTTGTCTTCGTATATCTTACTCATGGTTTCATCCTTTCTCTGGCATTTTTTTAAGCTACGTTAGCAGAATATGCTGACTATCAGAAATGACGAAATACCAAAAAGGTATAAGGTATAGTGAATTGGCTCGCTAATGTGAGAAATTGTGACATGAGGCGAATTCAGCCGATGCGGATTACATCGGCAGACAACAATCAGTTGTTTTTGAATTCAGAGACCCACATTGCTGTAGCGCCGCAAATGGCTACAGGGACGATAAACAGATTTACTATTGGAATAGAAGTAAAGAAGGCAACCAAAAAACCAAAGCTATAAACTTTTCCTTTTTTACTTTTCAGATCTGTTTTCATTTGATTAAAGGTTATCTTGTGATTGTCATAAGGGTAATCACAGTATTGCACTGCTAGCATCCAAGAGCTAAAAACGAACCATAAAATAGGCCCTAGTGTTTGACCAAAAGCAGGGATGAGTAACAAGATAAATAGCCCAATTGCTTTTGGAAGAACGTAGAGCAGTTTTTTCCATTCTCGTGCTAAGACTCTTGGTACGTCTTTAATGACTGACATAAAACCATCATCGTTTACACGATTACCAGTCAGCTTTTCTTCCACTTTTTCCGCTAATAACCCATTAAATGGTGCTGCAATGAAATTAGCTAATGTGCTGAAAAAATAAGAAAAAGTGGCAAGAATGGTAATGGCTAAAATTGGCCATAGTACGTAGCTAAGCCAAGACAGATAACTCGGTACTTGGCTGAGCATATGATCTATCCAACCATTGAGGTGAGAAAAAGCATAATATAGAGCTCCGCCAACTAATAGAATATTTGCTAGCAAAGGCAAGAGTACGAACTTTCTAATACCGGGTAGTTTGGCGATCTTAATCCCATAAAAAAAATACCCGAATCCTGTGCGATTTTTTTGAAATGTAGTCATGCGTATTTGTTATCTATAATTAAATGGTCACAGCTCATTCTACCGAACCTTTTTCAGAAAAAAAGCGTGGTTAGTGTCACGATATATTGACAAGTTCTAACAATATTCGGTTCTAAAACCCATATTAGTTTTGGTAAAGTAGGTTAACTGTGCGGAACCTACAGGTTAAAAACCTTAAACACGGCACATCTGTAACCAAACAACATGAAGGTCGGTCCGTCTTGCTAAAGTACACCTCTTTATGTCGTTTGGGGATAAGTACATCCAATGGACAATTAGCTTGAGAGTAAATAATGCAGGAATTGCGACTTGTACTCATTATTGTTGGCGCATTAGCAATAGGTGCGCTTCTTTTCCACGGTCTTTGGGCGAGCAAACGGGAAGGAAAATCTAAGTTTGGTAGCAAGCCTCTTGGGAAGCTTGATATGAGTTCAGCTCCAAGTCAGATAGATATGACAGAGGACATTGCTGCTGTTAAAAAGGCTGAGGTAAGTCGTAAAAAACGTAAAGAGCCTGATTTTAGTGCAAGTGGTGTGATTTCCGATCCGTTATTTGATGATTTTTCTTCTGAGCAAGAAAAAAAACAGGAGCTGACGACAGATCGAGATGAAGACCCATTACTCTCTACCGCAAGTGAGGTCGAAGATGTTTCTATGGAACCGCTTAATGAGGCAGCATCGTTAGAAGAACCTATTGTTGCGGAGCCTGTTGAATTAGAAGTTGAGACTGAGTTTTCGATGTCTTCAACTGTCGATGAGGATGAGATTGACGAAGTTGAGCCTGAAGTCGGTTTGACTCCTTCATTGGATCAAAATAAAACGCCTGATCCAGAGCCTCAAATGGAAGTTCTCGTTTTAAGTGTTCATTGTGCAAGCAATGAGCCCTTTGTTGGCACCAAGCTGTTTGATAGTATGCAGCAAAATGGATTGTTATATGGTGAAATGGATATCTTTCATCGTCATGCCGACTTATCTGGAACAGGAAAAGTATTATTTAGCGTGGCCAACATCATGCAGCCGGGGACGCTAAAACACGATGATCCTGCTGAATTTACGACCAAAGGCATCTCGTTTTTCATGACTTTGCCGTGCTATGGAGAGGCAGACCAAAATTTTAAGCTGATGCTGAAGACTGCTCAGCAGATTGCAGATGATTTAGGTGGGAACGTACTTGATGATCAAAGAAACCTGATGACGCCTGATAGGTTGTCTGCTTATCGAAAGCAAATTCAGGACTTTTCCACCGAAAATATAGCTTAAGCCGACCAAGTTTAAATAAAAGGCTCCTAGATGGAGCCTTTTTGATGTGACGAATACTAAGAGTTAATTATGTCTCAAACCACTCAAGAAAAACTAAACCAGTTAAAGCAATCTCTTCATTACCATTCTGTTCGTTATTACGTCGAAGATAGTCCAGAAATTCCCGACGCAGAATATGATCGAATGATGCGTGAGTTGTTAGAGATAGAAGAACAATATCCAGAACTTGTGACGCTTGATTCGCCAAGTCAAAGAGTGGGTGGCTCGCCTCTGGATGGATTTGAACCCGTCACACATGAGATCCCTATGCTTTCTCTTGACAACGCGTTTGACGATGGAGAGCTGGCTAGTTTTCAAAAGAGAATGCAAGACAGAATAGTGGGTGAAAATATAAACACATTCTGCTGTGAACCAAAGCTTGATGGACTTGCTGTAAGTCTTCTTTACGAAAATGGAGTATTAGTCCAAGCAGCGACACGTGGTGATGGTACCACAGGAGAAAATATTACAGAAAATGTTCGTACGATAAGCTCGATTCCTTTAAAGCTACAAGGAAAAGGTTGGCCAACCAGAATCGAAGTACGTGGTGAAGTCTTTATGCCTAAAAAAGGCTTCGAGAAGCTCAATGAACTTGCACTTAAAAAAGGCGAAAAGGTTTTTGTAAACCCGAGAAATGCAGCAGCTGGCAGTTTGAGGCAATTAGATTCAAAAATTACTGCAACACGGCCACTTGCGTTTTATGCCTATAGCGTAGGTGTGGTTGAAGGCGCTGTATTAAAAGCCAGCCACTATGAACGCTTTTTACAAATTAAAAGTTGGGGTTTACCCATCTGTCCTGAAACTCGCCGTGTTACATCCTTAGATGACGTTAAAGCATTTTATCAAGATATACTGTCTCGCCGAGAAGAGCTGGCCTATGAAATTGATGGTGTGGTAATTAAAGTTGACGGCATTGGACTTCAAGAGCGTCTGGGTTTTGTTGCGAGAGCACCACGTTGGGCCATCGCATATAAATTTCCTGCTCAAGAAGAGATCACGGTTTTAAATGATGTTGAGTTTCAAGTTGGTAGAACAGGAGCAATTACGCCTGTTGCAAAGCTTGAGCCAGTGTTTGTTGGCGGAGTAACAGTAAGTAACGCGACACTGCACAATGCAGATGAAATCGAGCGATTGGGTGTCAAAATTGGCGACTATGTCATTATTAGAAGAGCGGGTGACGTGATTCCACAAGTGGTTTCTGTCGTTTTAGACCGTCGCGGCGACCAAGTAAGAGAGATCGTTTTTCCAGAAAAGTGCCCAGTGTGCGATTCAGAAGTGGAAAGGGTAGAGGGTGAAGCAGTAACTCGCTGTACCGGAGGTTTAGTTTGCCAAGCCCAGCGCAAAGAGGCGCTCAAACACTTTGTTTCTCGTAAAGCCCTTGATGTTGATGGCTTAGGTGTAAAGGTTATTGAACAGCTGGTTGACAAAGAAATGGTTGAGTCGCCAGCCGACCTTTTCAAACTGTCTGCCGGCGTGATCACTGTGCTTGAGCGTATGGGCCCCAAATCTGCGCAAAATGTCGTAGATGCGTTGAACAAGTCAAAAGAAACGACGTTGCCCCGTTTTCTCTACTCGCTTGGCATTCGGGAAGTGGGAGAAGCAACAGCCGCTAACTTAGCGCAGCATTTCAAAACTTTATCTGGCATTGAACAAGCAACATTAGAACAACTGGTTGAAGTGCAAGATGTTGGTGAAGTTGTTGCAAATCATATTTTGGCATTCTTTGCTCAGGAGAATAACCAGAAAGTGATTCAAGAGCTAATTGAGCAAGGCATAACTTGGCCAGAAATCGAAGAGGTTGGTTCTGATATACCGCAACCACTAGCTGGTTTGACTGTTGTGTTAACGGGCTCTCTTTCCCAGTTATCTCGCACAGAGGCAAAGGAAGCATTGCAAAACCTAGGTGCAAAAGTAACGGGCAGTGTTTCGAAAAAAACCGATATCTTGTTTGCCGGTGAGGCTGCGGGTTCAAAACTCACCAAAGCTCAAGACTTAGGTGTTGAAGTTCGCACAGAGCAGGATTTATTGGACTTGATGTAAGTGTGAATTTATTTTTACCAAAGGTAAAAGGCCCACTTTAGTTGGGCCTATATAGCACTAAGATACTAATTAACCTTCAATTGTCTCGCGGATTAAAGTCAGCAAACTAGAACGAATTAGGTTGTTTAGTCGGTATTTTGGGCAATAATCACTAAGGTTATCCCGTCGACGGAGTCAACTTTCACTTTTGTGCCAGCTTTTAAGGTTTGCTCGCAGCATGCAGGCCATGTGGTATCACCAATTTTTATTCTGCCTCGGCCTTCTGGTAAGTCTTCATCCAATACGATGATTTTTCCGATGAGCTGTTTTTGCTTCTGATTTAAATCTCTTTGCTCGTCACTTTCTGTGTCTTTTTGCCATTGCTTGCGCCACCAAAGCCAAGTTGTGATGAGAGAAAGTACAGCGAAACTGATCCATTGGATTTGCCATTCAATCGGAATTATTGCCATAACAATGCCTACTAATACCGCAGAGATCCCAAGCCATAGAAAATAACCAGCGGTACCTAACACTTCGACAGCAAGAAGTGCAAAACCAAATGCTAGCCAGTGCCAATGGTTTAGGTGCTCTAATAGCTCTATCATATTACTCCTTAGCTCGATATCTCCACTTTAAAGCTCAACACGCTCTAATTGTTCGCATCTTTCGCTTTAAACATTTCAGCAATGCCAGCGACCGAGCCCATTAGGCCTGATGCTTCTAATGGTAGCATAATGATTTTACCGTTGTCGGCTTCACCAATAGACTTCAGCGCATTGGTATAGCCTTGAGCGATAAAATAGTTCACGGCTTTGATGTCACCTTGAGCAATTGCATTGGATACCATCTCTGTTGCTTTTGCCTCAGCTTCAGCGGCTCTTTCTCTTGCTTCCGCTTGCAATATCGCTGCTTGCTTTTCGCCTTCGGCTTTCAGTATTTCTGCCTGCTTTTGTCCTTCAGCTCGTAAAATTTCTGCTTGTCGGACACCTTCCGCTTCAAGGACTTCAGCACGTTTATTCCTTTCTGCTTTCATTTGAGCGTTCATCGCCGCAGTTAAGTCTGCCGGAGGTTGAACGTCTTTTATTTCAATACGGGTGACTTTAACTCCCCAAGGATTGGTCGCTTCATCAACGATAGAAAGCAACTTGGTATTAATCATGTCACGATGGCTGAGCATTTCATCAAGTTCCATTGAGCCCAAGACCGTACGCATATTCGTCAAAGTTAGATTGCGAATGGCATTCTCTAAATCATTAACTTCATAGGCCGCTCTTGCAGCATCGATGACTTGCACAAAACAAACGGCATCAATGGTGACATTCGCGTTATCTTTTGAAATGACTTCTTGAGCTGGGATATCCAATACTCGTTCCATCATATTGATTTTCTGGCCAATGCGATCGATAAAAGGAATGATTAAGTTTAAACCGGGAGTGAGTGTGTGAGTGAATCTTCCGAAACGTTCAACTGTCCAATTATTGCCCTGAGGGACGGTTTTGACAGCTGCAGCGACAACGACAACGACAACGACAACGAAAAAAATGACAGTAACCAAAGAATCAACATTCATGATAAAGCTCCATTTTTAATTAGTTGATTTATTTTGGCTCATATACCGTATTTGAACAAATGAATTTGCTAGAAGAACACCAAATAACCTGAATTTGGAATAATTTAGGCCTATAAGTACCGCTTTTTTCGCTCCTAACGTCGTTAAAATCAACGAAATAGAGTCACTATTGCTTATGATTTTTCCTAGTAATCCATCTAAAATATCGACACTGATATTTTCATCAGATTAATCTATTCAATATTTTGATTTTATTGACTATCTAATCCCAACCTCGGATGAAATAAAAAAGGCCAATACGGTTATTGGCCTCTGTATTTCCGTTGTTTGGTTTTAGTACATCAAAGAGTACAGTTGCCTACGGTATTTACTTGCAATGCTATTGCCTTGTCCCAAAGCACTTAGAATATCCATGAACGTCTTCTTTACGTTTCCGTCTTGTGCGTTGAGATCTTTACTTAGGAAGGACCATAGTAATTCTAGTGCCTCTTCATCTCTATTTACTTGATGATATTGAACTGCCAAGTCGTGCGCGGATTGGATATTCGTTGGATCAGCAGCTAAAGCTTTCTCTAGTGCTTGAACTTCAGGGCTATTCGCGGTTTGTTCGTGTAACTCTAATTTTGCTACCAAACCTTTATAGTAATTATCTTGGTACTCAAGTGGTATGTTATCGAGTAGCTTACTGGCTAATTCAAATTGCTGAGTTTCAAGTAGGCAGTCTGCCAGAGCTAACTTTACATCACCTTTTTGCATCAGTTCTTCTGGAAGAGATTGCAAGATTTTCAGTGCATCAGCATGGTTGCCTTGTTGTATAAGCTCCAATGCTTTATTTAGCTCCAATTCGTCTTGACTTGGTAGATGCTTATTTAGCATTTCTTGAACGTTAGCCAGTGTTTGTGGACCACCCAGCCCGTCTACTGGCTGACCATTCACAAAGAGAGCAATAGTAGGAAGTGCTTGAATACCGAATTGCGCAGCAATGGCTTGCTGTTCTTCGCAATTAACGAGTGCTAGAGTGAATGCGCCGTTGTACTGTTGGGCCAAGTTTCGTAGCTCTGGAATGATATCAGCGCTTTCTTGACTCATGGATGCCCAAAAATGAATGAGCACAGGCACTTGCATCGAGCCTTCTAGAGTTTGGTGAAAGTTTTGCTCGTTCAGTTCCACAATAAACGGTGATTGCATCGGTTGGTATCCCTTATTATTTGGCTTACCTATCAAATAAGGGTTGCAACTCTATTTTTCAAGGGGCCAGATGTGAAAAAACGCCGTGGTTCCACGACGTTTTTCACTACATTCATTGAATGTTAATACAAGACAAATAGCATGAGTGCGACACCCACACCTAGCCAATTCAACTGGGTTAATGTCATTTGCAAAGCACCGAATCTAAAGCTTGGGGTTAAATTTAGGTTGAGGAGTATTATTGATGAAATTGCACCGACTGAACCTCAACCATTATGTGCATAATGACAGCACTTTGTGACGATAAAATGACACTTGATGAGTTTTAGCTCTCGAAAGATTTAATTTAGTAATTCTATAGCCATTATTAATTCATTTAAGCCGCTTTTCTTAGTAATGAGTCTAGCCAGCGACTGGGCAACAGCCTTTTTAAAACGGCAAATACCTTTGTTGGCGTTGTGACTCGATAGCGATTTTTTGGCTTTGGAGACTCTAACGCATGCAATAAGGGTTTTATACATGATTCTGGTGGGAGGACAAACTGCTTACTCGATTGCTCCTTATCCAAGCGCTGCAACTGCTGCTTGTAAGCATTTGAATGAACGCTGTTTTCAATATCTATCCATTTTTTAAATGCTTTTAGTGCGTTAGCTCTAAATTGGGTTTCAATTGGTCCTGGCTCAATTAAACTAATGTTTATATCTGTTCCATACAACTCTAGGCGAATCGTATCACTCCAGCCTTCAATCGCGAACTTTGAGGCGTTATATGCTCCACGGTATTTCATAGCAGCAAAACCAAGAATGGAGCTGTTTTGAATAATTCTTCCTTGGCCATTTTTTCTCATTACGGGCAGGATATTTAACACCAACTCGTGCCAGCCAAAGAAATTAGTCTCGAATTGAGTTTTTAGAGCGTCAGTTGATAAGTCCTCAAGAGCTCCTGGTTGACCGTAGGCTCCATTGTTGAATAGAGCGTAGAGCTTACCATCGCATAACTCTATGGCTTCTTTAGCACCGCGCCTGACGCTTTCTATATCACTGACGTCGAGTTGAATGCAGGTAAGACCTTCAGATTTTAGTCTCTCGACATCGTCTGGCTTTCGGCAGGAAGCGATGACTTGGTAGCCTTTTCTGTGTAGAGCATGTGCACAGGTATAGCCTATGCCAGTAGAACATCCGGTAATGAGAATGGCTTTATTCATTGTTAATTATATAAGTATTAAAATTGAGTAAGTTACAGAGTAAAGGATCATGAAGAATGGTGTAACAGGTTTTTTAGTGCTGGCTCTAATCTTGAGAAGTTAAATTGGAATCCTAGCTCAGTCAGCTTTTTGGGCTTGGCTCTGGCACTATCGAATAAAAGGACCGAGCTTTCACCTAGAGCGAGTTTCAGTACCCATTTAGGTGTAAATAGAAAGTGAGGTCGTTTAAGAGACTTTGCTAGCTGTCGACTGAAGTGTTTATTCGTGACAGGGTGGGGAGCACACAAATTGAATTCGCCATGGGCGTGCGAAGTGTTGAGTAGATACAAAATACCTCGCACCATATCTTGGATGTGAATCCATGGCATGTATTGTTGGCCTTTTCCAATTGGCCCACCAAGCCCAAGTTTATAGGGAGTGAGCATTTTTTGTAGGGCTCCACCATCAGCTTTGAGCACGATACCTGTACGCAATAGACAAACGCGAGTCGACTCGGAACGGGCTCTTTTGGCTATTTGCTCCCAAGTTGAACAAACCAAATGAGGGAATTTAGGCTGACTGACATGCAAGCTTTCGTCAAACGGATGAGCTTCTTGATTTCCATAATAGCCAACTGCTGAGCCACTGATGAATACAGGGGGAGGCTCAGCACTTGCGTGAATAAGGTTGACTAACTGTTCGGTGATTATCCAACGGCTGTTGCAGATGATTTCTTTTTGCTTTCGGCTCCAGCGTTTATCCACTATGGGTTCACCGGCAAGGTTAATAATTGCGTCAAACCCATTGGCATCTCGAAGGTCCTCCAAAGAGGCAATATATTCTATATTTCCATGATCGATATGCTTTAACGTCTGTTTGGCTTGCAGTACGTTGCGAGTCAGTAGTACAACATCATAAGTGGTAAAGTGCTTCATAAGCTCTTTACCAATAAAACCTGTGCCGCCTGTTAGCAGTATCTTCATCACGCTTCCTTCCGTTGTGGTATCAGTATAGCAAGGGCTATCAGATATGAATGCGAAATATAGCATTCGTCCATTTGTACTATTTGGGGTTAACCGTGCTCCGATCATAGAAAATGACTAAGTTCTAGTACAATAATATTGAGCTAAATGGTGCGTAGGTGAAAGACGGTGGCGATCATAAAAGATCTCCCGTCTTGTCGACCACTACCAATAATAAGGTGAGAGTTTATAGTTATGAGTGCTTTATTTTTTGCATCTGACATTCACGGGAGTTTACCTGCTACCATCAAGCTGTTAGAGGCGTTTAACAACTCTGGAGCAAGCCAATTAATTCTACTTGGTGATATTTTGAACCACGGCCCACGTAACCCTGTTCCAATAGGATATAACCCTGTTGACGTCGCTAACAAGCTAAACAAATATGCTGAACAGATTATTGCCGTGAGAGGGAATTGTGACAGTGAAGTCGACCAAATGTTATTAGATTTCCCAATGATGATGGATTACGCATGGGTTTTACTCGAATCTGGGCAAAGAATGTTCATGACTCATGGACATCACTACAATATGGACAATCGTCCCAAACTGGCGCAAGGCGATATTTTAGTTTGTGGCCACACTCATGTTCCTGTTGCTGAGAGGTACCGCGATATTTTCGTACTTAATCCAGGTTCAGTGACTTTCCCACGCTCGGATTCTCGGCCTAGCTATGGACTCTATCGTCGAGGTGAATTCAATGTGATGTCATTTGAGGGAGAAGTAGTCGTAGCGACTGAATTGTAACTATATTTGGAACTCGAACGAATTAACGCACATCAGAGTGGCCTAGAGAACGCTCTGGGTCTATGACGTCTCTCACTCGTTGCTTAAGTATTTTTGCTTCTGGAAAACCACCGTCACGTTTTCTTTCCCATACGAGCTCACCATTGCAGAAAATTTCAAATCGGCCGCCTGTATCTGGGTGCAAGCTAACGGTCTCTATATCTTCACTAAAAGTTGATAGCAACTCTTGAGTAAGCCAAGTCGAGCGAAGCATCCAGTTGCATTGACGGCAATAGTAAATATCGATTTTAGCTTTTTCCATGATCCCAACTATGATTGGTCAGTCAAAATTAGAGGCACGCTTCGCACGCCTCCTCTATGAGATGTGTTAGTCAGTCGACAGTAATGTTGAGCCGTGTCCTAGGCTCGTAAGAAGCAAGGTTTTGCTATTTACAATATCTATTCGCCGACTTTGCTGAGAGTCCATGCGTATCAATTGAGTAATCAAATGAATTTGCTTTTGCGTGAATTCATTCGTCTCTGCTGAGGTCACGTCTTTAAACTCTTGTGGTGATACTATCAAGTAATCGTCACTGATACTCCATTTGCCTGATTCGGAGATATTAATGACATTGGTCAATACCACTTTATCATTTTCTTTAGCATAAAGACGAACGACGGACGAGCGAAGATAAGTGCCATTCGGCAGGTATTTTACGTTGGAGATTAGTGTTCCTTTTTTAACGGGGCCGATGGCCTCCTCTGGCATTTGGGTATCGATTACTGTGATCATATTCGACTGCCATTCTTGAGAGGTTAAAATTTGCTCTACTTTTAAATCGCTTCCCCAATAAAGCCACCCACTGAATAGTATGGAAAGACCTAATAGTGCTGCTGCTATTTTCTTGTTCATTTTAGACTCTCCGGTTTAATGACTACACACATTGCTTAGGTCTTTTTGGTTCGCAAAAATCCGAACTGTGACATTTTTATCGGAGTGTTGGGTTGAGTGGATATAATTCAACACCAATTGGTTATCTTGCCCACCAGTTGTAATTACCTCAACCAACGTTGAATTGGCGTTGTGCTTCTCAGTGTATTTTTGCACACACTGCTTTATAGAAGGAATCCATTTGTCGATAGGTGGGTGACTGGCCAAAGTTAACACAGGAATTTTATTCACTCTTGCTAAGCGAACAAACTTTGAGTCTGCGGGATGCGTAAACAGTACCACTATCAAAGGGATGATTATAGCTAGCAGCAGCATAGTAGCAACGGGCCAGCTAAATTTTGAGCGAGGTGGATCAGCCTTTTCTGCCTCTACTGAAGGTGTGATTACACTTGATAGAGGGGCGTTACTTTCCGATGAAAATGTCACATCGTTTTCTGTTTCGCAGGCAATATTTTCATCTGTTTCAACGTTATCATTCGCTAAAAGAGGGGTTGTTCTTTCAACGCTACATATCAATTGATAACCACGTTTGGGCACAGTTTTAACAAATATTGGAGATTTAGTTGAATCTTTGAGCATCTTTCTTAAAGTAGAAATTGCTTGAGTCAAACTTGAATCATCGACTTCAAAGCCTTGCTCTCGCCATACAAACTCGTGTAGCTCATTTCGTGAGACTACTTCATTTGGGCGCTCTGCAAGTAGTAACAATATTCGACTTTCATTGCTGCCAAGTCGGATTGTTTCATTGTCGCTAGCTTGGTCGACCAGAGAATTGTTGTTTGGATCAAAAGTAAATCGATTATCTAGAATAAACTTAGTACCAATATTGCTCATTGAATTCTTCTTTCTATTAGCTTATTTTTTAACCGAAACCTATTCTCAGTGTCCGTACCAAGCGTTCGTTCGTCAAGTTTTAGATTATTTGATAACATTTTAACTGCGAAGAATAATAAAAATAAATAAAAAAAACATCGTTTTTATGCTTTCTGACCTTGAATTTACACTTTTTAGCCTCATCTCTACAGCCGAAGCATTGTAAACAGCGCCCAATCAATGAGAATGCGCATAAATTTAGCAGATGTTACGGAGCTAATATGAGCGAAACTGCAACAATCAATAAAGAAACTCGAGGTTTTCAATCGGAAGTAAAACAACTACTTCATTTGATGATCCATTCTCTGTATTCAAACAAAGAGATCTTCTTGCGTGAGCTAATTTCGAACGCATCGGATGCCTCAGACAAGTTGCGTTTTCAAGCACTGTCTAACCCAGACTTATACCAAGGTGACGCTGAACTAGGCGTTAAACTTTCATTTGATGAAGCTAACAACACTCTAACTATTTCTGATAACGGAATTGGTATGAGTCGCGATGATGTCATTGAACATCTTGGAACTATCGCAAAATCAGGTACAGCGGAGTTCTTCTCTAAACTATCTGAAGAGCAAACCAAAGACTCTCAGCTTATCGGTCAGTTCGGTGTTGGTTTTTATTCGGCATTTATTGTCGCTGATGCAGTGACAGTAAGAACTCGCGCAGCTGGCCTTGCTGCTGATCAAGCGGTTCAATGGCACTCTTCTGGAGAAGGTGAGTACACTATCGAAGACATCAGCAAAGAGTCTCGTGGTACTGATATTGTTCTTCACATGCGTGAAGAAGGAAAAGAGTTCCTAAGTGAATGGCGTTTGCGCGAAGTGATCGGTAAGTACTCTGATCATATCGGTATTCCAGTTTCTATCTTAACCAAAGTGAAAGATGAAGAAGGCAAAGAAACCGAAGAAACTAAGTGGGAGCAAATCAACAAAGCTCAAGCACTTTGGACTCGTAATAAGTCTGATATCTCAGAAGACGAATACAAAGAGTTCTACAAGCACGTTTCTCATGACTTCGCGGATCCACTGCTATGGAGCCATAACCGTGTAGAAGGTAAGAACGATTACACAAGCTTGTTGTATATCCCGACAAAAGCGCCGTTCGATATGATGAACCGTGAACACAAAGCAGGCCTTAAGCTTTATGTTCAACGCGTGTTTATCATGGACGATGCTGAGCAATTCATGCCTTCATACCTACGTTTCGTTAAAGGTCTAATTGATTCAAATGACCTTCCATTGAACGTTTCTCGTGAAATTCTACAAGATAACAAGGTAACTCAGTCACTTCGTAATGCATGTACCAAGCGTGTTCTCACAATGCTTGAGCGCATGGCGAAAAATGACGAAGAGAAGTATCAAAGCTTCTGGAAAGAGTTTGGTCTTGTGATGAAAGAAGGCCCAGCTGAAGACTTCTCTAACAAAGAAAAAGTCGCTGGATTACTTCGTTTCACTTCAACAGAAGCTGATTCTGAAGAGCAAACTGTTGGTCTTGCTTCTTACGTAGAGCGTATGAAAGAAGAACAAGATAAGATCTATTACCTCACAGCAGACAGCTATGCAGCAGCTAAAAACAGCCCTCACTTAGAGCAGTTCAAAGCGAAAGGTATCGAAGTTATCTTGATGTACGATCGCATTGATGAGTGGTTAATGAACTACCTAACCGAGTTTGACGGTAAGCAGTTCCAGTCAATCACAAAAGCAGGTCTAGATCTAAGTAAGTTTGAAGACGAAGCTGAAAAAGAGAAGCAGAAAGAAACTGAAGAAGAGTTCAAGTCTGTTGTTGAGCGTACTAAAGAATACCTAGGCGATCGTGTGAAAGAAGTTCGCACTACGTTCAAACTAGCAACAACACCAGCTGTTGTTGTGACTGATGACTTTGATATGGGGACTCAAATGGCTAAGCTGCTAGAAGCTGCTGGCCAAGAAGCACCAAAAGTGAACTATATCTTTGAAATCAACCCAGATCACGAGCTTGTTAAGCGTATGGCTGATGAAGCTGACGAACAAGCATTTGGCCGTTGGGTTGAAGTATTGCTTGGCCAAGCGATGTTAGCAGAAAGAGGTTCGATGGAAGATCCATCTCAGTTCTTAGGTGCTATAAATACGTTGTTGGGTAAAGTTTCTCAATAAAAACCACTAAATAGAAAGGCTCGCGTTTGCGAGCTTTTCTTTTTTTATATTATCTTGTTGTAAAATAAGTGTATTTTCTAAGTTTTTATATTTTCGGTGAGAACTAAGAAAAACACTCGCTGAATAGACTCAACGCCAATAGTTTAAAATTTGTGTTAAACTATACAGCTTATACATTAAGAATCACACGAATGTTACTTTCGTGTGATAAAACTTAGACAATTTACATCGTTGTATCAATGGCTTACTTGTTTGATACACAGCATAAATTCTAAAGAGGATTACACATGCGCATCATTCTTCTAGGTGCTCCAGGTGCAGGTAAAGGCACTCAAGCTCAGTTCATTATGGAGAAATTCGGTATTCCACAAATTTCTACAGGTGACATGCTACGTGCTGCTATCAAGGCTGGTACTGAGCTTGGTAAGCAAGCGAAAGCAGTAATCGATGCTGGCCAACTAGTGTCTGATGATATTATCTTGGGCCTAATCAAAGAGCGTATTGCTCAAGATGACTGCGAGCAAGGCTTCTTACTTGATGGCTTCCCCCGCACTATTCCTCAAGCTGATGGTTTGAAAGATATGGGTATCGATGTTGACTACGTTATTGAATTTGACGTAGCAGACGATGTGATCGTAGAGCGCATGGCTGGCCGTCGTGCTCACTTGGCTTCTGGTCGTACTTACCACGTTGTTTACAATCCACCAAAAGTGGAAGGTAAAGATGATATCACTGGTGAAGATCTTGTTGTTCGTGACGACGATAAAGAAGAAACAGTTCGTGCTCGCCTAGGTGTTTACCATGAGCAAACTGCACCGCTTATCTCTTACTACGGTAAAGAAGCAGACGCTGGCAATACTAAGTACCTAAAATTTGACGGTACAAAGCAAGTTGCTGAAGTAAGTGCAGACATTGAAAAAGCGTTAGCTTAATCCTAAAAAGAACGCTAAAAATGTTAATAAAGAAGCGGCCTTAATGGCCGTTTTTTTATAGAATGTCAGTTATCCTCGCACTAATAACTGATTGAGTATCATGGAAAACAGCGACAAGAAAGGTGTTTTGCTGGTTAATTTAGGCACTCCCGACTCTCCAACTGCACCAGCAGTGAAAAAGTTTTTAAGTCAATTTTTGCACGATAAACGTGTGGTAGATATGAGCCGCCTGCTTTGGTGCCCAATTCTACATGGTGTCATTCTGCCGATCCGTTCACCTAAAGTAGCTAAGTCTTATCAGACAATTTGGATGGAAGGTGGCTCGCCGCTGATGGTGCATTCTAAAAATCAGGCAGCAAAATTAGAGAAAAGGCTAGGCTATCCAGTTGAATTAGGTATGAGTTATGGCTCGCCATCTTTAGA
Source organism: Vibrio sp. A37 (assembly GCF_059777565.1). Lineage (NCBI taxonomy): Bacteria > Pseudomonadati > Pseudomonadota > Gammaproteobacteria > Vibrionales > Vibrionaceae > Vibrio > Vibrio sp. A37. The sequence continues at coordinate 81,651 of NZ_JBLNLI010000003.1, forward strand.
AACTGGCATTTCTAATTTGCTCAGTCAGGGAGTAGAGCAAATCGTTATTTTGCCGTTGTATCCGCAATATTCCAACACAACGACAGCTGCAGCATTAGACGCTATAACTCATGTATTTAAGCATTTGTCGACGATTCCATCTTACCGCTTTATTCGGGATTATTGCTCCCATCCAGGCTACATTAAAGCCTTAGCAGCCTCAGTTAAAAAAGCGTGGGATGAAAATGGTAAAGGCGATTACCTACTTTGTTCTTATCATGGTATCCCTAAACGCTTTGCTGACAATGGTGACATCTATCCTCAACACTGCGAACAGACAACCCAATTGTTAGCTGAAGAGCTAGGTTTGACGTCAGAGCAGATCGGTTTTGCATATCAATCTCGATTTGGCAGGGAAGAGTGGTTGAAACCGTATACAGATAAAGTTTTAACGTCTCTTGCTGAAAAAGGTATAGATAACCTCGATGTTATTGCTCCAGCCTTCTCTGTGGACTGTTTAGAGACATTAGAAGAGATTTCTGAGCAGTATCAAGAGTTGTTCTTAGAGTCTGGTGGCAAGCAATTTAACTATATTCCATGCTTAAATGATTCTGATGAACATATTGAAATGATGAGGCAGCTGGTACTATAGCTTATGCACTGTTCAGCAAACATAAAAAAACCGAAGCTGAAAGCTTCGGTTTTTTTATCAAAGGTGTTTTCTTAAGCAGTTTTTTCAGTAAGAGCGCTGCTTTCTGAAGCTCCACCGCGGCAGATACGTGTTAGCTTAGGGGCAATAATAAATGTGATTACTGCAATAGCTAGAGTCCAGTAACCAATTTGACCAAATACGTGACCATAAACAACGAGAGATTTGTGAGGGTCATTGATGTGAGCTGGAACAGAAGTTAAGCTCGCAACCCAACCTGCAACTACAGCTGCTGTAGCAGACGTTAGGAACCACATACCCATAGCAAAACCCATCATGCGTTGAGGAACTAGTTGAGCAACCATAGCTAGGCCAAGACCAGATACAAGCAGTTCACCGATTGATTGGAATGCATAGCTAGTAACTAACCAGTTTGAGCTTACAATACCTTCGTGGTTAGCAAAACCGACACTCCAAGATAGAACTAAGAACGAGATTGCGCACAGTAACATACCGATAGCAAACTTGAATGGCATTGATAAGCTATCACCTAAGCGGTTATACATTACCGCTAAGATAGGGCTAGCTATCATTATCCATAATGGGTTTAGCGCTTGGAATTGCTCTGGTTCAACAGACATACCAAAAACATCATGCGATACATTGTGAATCGCAAAGAAGTTTAAAGAAGTAGGCATTTGGAAGTAAAGCACGAAGAACACAACGCCCTGTAGCATTAGGATGAAAGCTACAATCATCTTTGAACGCTCAATACCAGAGATGCTGAAGGCTTCTTTAAAATAAAGAACAACAATAGCGATACCTGCAATAGCTAGGATGGCATGTGCAATAGATAGGTGTTGAAGCAAGTATGCGCATACAAAGCTCGCCACGATACTACCAACAACGACAAGTGTCATTCTACTCATGTTTACAGGAGCTAGGTCTGCTGGTGAACCAACGCCTCTTAGCATGCGTTGACAAAATACGAAGTTTACAACAGTAATGGCTAGGCCAATTGCGCTTACGCCAAATGCCATACCATAGCCTACCTTAGCTGCAACGTATGGAGTCAGAAGCATTGAGAAGAAAGAACCTAGGTTGATCGCCATGTAGTACATGGTGAATGCGCCGTCTAGGCGAGGATCATTCTCTTCATAGCACTTAGATAGAAGGCTAGAAGGGTTTGCTTTGAATAGACCATTACCAACAGTAATGAAGCCCATAGCCACAAAAATAAAAGTTGAGCCACCAATGTGAGACCTAGTTGTAGACAGGCCTAACATAAGATAGCCAATCGTTAAAATGATAGCTCCAAGAGTAATGGTCCGCTTGGTGCCAATAATTTTATCACCAATCCAGCCTCCTGCAGCTACAAAGCCGTAAACAAGGGCAGAGAAAGCACCAAATAAAACAAATGAGGTCGATTCTTTCATACCTAGTATTTGTACTAGGTAAACGGTAAGAATCGCTTGCATACCGTAAAAGCCGAAACGCTCCCAAAATTCTATCGAAAATATTAAATAGAAAGGCTTAGGTTGCTTGAATACATTCAAGTCGGACATATAGGTTTCCTGTAAATACGTTGTGTTTAGTCAATTAGCCTGACAAAAATTGTTATAATTTTATAAATATTTTGTTAACACAGTGGGTTAAGAATAAATAACCGAGGCAAATTATCACTGATAGCGATGACAATAAATAATAGAAATGCAATGTTAATTTCCAAAAATGAGTAAATTTTGCTGCATTATGTCTAGAAACTGTCAATTTTTTATTATATTTCCGCACGTTAAGAGAATGGGGCTTTTGACTGTGAAGGCGATGAAAACTAACGTTTTGTTTGGCTAATTTTTAGTTAGATAGATATTTTGACTAATTATGAATCTATTAATAAGTTTACGAACAAGGACAAGTTGAGTAGGAAAAAATGAAGTAGCCCATCAAAAAATAGGCCACTTATGCGCAACTAGTTATTTATTAAGGTAATCTAGAATAACTTGATGGTGATCTTTGGTCTTGAATTTGTTAAAGACGTGTTCAATTTTGCCTTGTTCATCAATTAAAAAGCTGATGCGATGAAGGCCATCGTATACTTTTCCCATAAACTTCTTCTCGCCCCAAACGCCGTATGAATCGGCAACAGCGTGGTCTTCATCAGAGAGTAAAGTGAAGTTTAGGTTATCTCTTTCAATAAACTTACCCAGACGTTTTACGGGGTCGATACTGACGCCTAAAACTACAACATTGAGATCATCAAGCTGTGATTTAATGTCTCTCAGTCCCTGAGCTTGTACTGTACACCCTGGAGTCATCGCTTTCGGGTAAAAGTAGAGTAGTACTTTTTTTCCTTTAAATTCAGAAAGGCTTACTGGCTCATCATCTTGGTTGTGCAGAGAAAAATCTGGGGCTACCGAGCCCGCTGTTAGAGTATTCATAATAAGAGCGTCCTTTTAAAGGTTGTTTTTTATAAATTTAATACTGCCTTTCACCAGTAGCTTTTCACACAAATCGTTAAAATCTTGTTTTAACGTTGATATGTCTGTTTCAGAGTCGAGCTTAGCAGCAATGGAAATATGGAATTGATTTTGGTTTAGATTCGTTGTCGATTTATCAATAGCTTGGGCACTAAGAGAGGCCAAGCCTATGTTTCTGTCTGCAAAAAATTGCGTAAATTGCTCAGTCAGCCCAAGCCTGTCTTCTGCTTCTATAACAATCTCTACATTACAGAAGTTGTCTTGAGTAGCGGGTGGAGTCGTACGTTTGGTCATGGTAATGATATCATTATCTTGTCCAAGTAACGGCAGTAGAGACTCGATGCGCGCGATGGCACTGGATAGACCGGATATCAGCATAATTAATGTACATTCGCTGCCAAATATTGCGATTCGGCTATCTATAATGTTGCATTCTGCATTGCTGACGAGGTGGACAATTTGATTACACATCCCGGGGCGATCAGTACCTATTGCGGTAATCACTAAATGTTGACTCATAGTAATCTTCTGTATGCTCCTTTATTTGGGAGTTAGCTTAGCATACGCCGAGAAATAATATATGTTAGCCGGATGATTTATTGCTTAGCCCAAGGTAGCAACACGCCAACTCGCTCTTTTGAAGCAGGCTGACCAAGCTATGACAAGTAAAGAAAGTAATTCACATATAAAAGAGGAAAGGTTGCAGAGCTCAAGTCTGTCATATCAAGATTATTAATCTCTTGTGTTTAACAATCAGCATACAGTACCATTCAGAAAGATATTCAATATTGGAGAGAGACATGTTTTCGGGAAGTATAGTGGCGTTAATTACACCATTCAATCATGTTGGTGAAGTGGATTTCATTGGCCTGAAAAAGCTAGTAGATTTCCACGTTGATGCAGGGACAACAGGTATCGTTGCCGTGGGAACCACGGGTGAATCCGCTACACTGACTGTCGAAGAGCATGTGAAAGTTGTCAATAAGGTGGTTGAGTTTGCCGATGGCCGTGTACCTGTCATTGCTGGTACAGGTGCGAATGCAACTCACGAGGCCGTTACATTTAGTCGCTTACTTAATGGCTCAGGCATTGCAGGCTGTTTAAGTGTCACCCCATATTACAATAAGCCTACGCAAGAAGGGTTATACCAACACTACAAAGCTATTGCAGAGGTCAGTAGTGTTCCTCAAATTCTATACAATGTGCCAGGTCGAACAGCGGTAGACTTGTTACCAGAGACGGTTGCTCGTTTATCTAAAATTGATAATATCGTTGCTCTGAAAGATGCAACTGGTGATTTGAGTCGAGTACAAATTCATCGTGAACTTTGTGGCGAAGATTTTATCTTACTAAGTGGCGATGATTCGACAGGGTTGGATTTTGTTAAGCACGGCGGGCAAGGTGTTATTTCTGTCACCAATAACATAGCAGCTGCAGATATGGCGAAGATGATGCAATTGGCATTAGATGGTAATTTTGAAGATGCTGAAATCATCAACCAACGTTTAATGACGTTGCACAAAAACTTGTTTATCGAATCTAGCCCAATTCCTGTAAAATGGGCAGCTCATCAGATGGGATTAATTGCTGATGGTGATTTGCGCTTGCCGTTGACTGTGTTATCAGAGCAAGCACAACCTGTCGTAGCTAAAGCTTTAACTGAAGCAGGTATCAATTAATTTGAGAAAAAGCCGGAGAATGTGCTTCGGCTCTTTTAGGAGTTTCAATGAAGTTTACTCACCAGCTAGTCGTTAGTTCGCTAGCTGTTTTAATATTAAGTGGTTGCTCTGACAGCCCAGCTCAACGTCGCGAAGCGAGAGGTGATTTTGATTATCTTTCTACTGCGCCAATGCAACAGTGGAAAGATCCTACTAACGTTCAACCACAGTTTTATACTAAATATCAGATACCAAAAGGCGATTACAAAGGTGCTATTGGCAAAGGTGTCGATATCCGTCCGCCTCAAGAAGTATTGGACTTGATACCCGGCACTCAAGTTGAACAAAGAAATGGCGATGCGATACTTTGGTTCTACAATCCTGAGCAACTTCCTAAGGTATGGCAAATCACAAAGAATGTGTTGCAGAACCGTAAGGTAGAAGCTCCCATTGAGACTGATAAAGAGATTAAAACGGGTTGGGTAACGTGGAACTTTAAAGATCAAGAGCAGCCAATTGGTGCGAAATACGATATCACCATGCTTCAAAATGAAGAGCGCTCGGGTATTAAAATTTCATTGATAGATTGGCGAAGTGGGAATAAAGAGGCATCTGCGACTGAGCTAGAAAAATCTAGATACTCTGCTTTGATGATGAATCTTATCACTAACCAATATGATGAGGACATGCGAGCGGAAGAGGCGAAAAAAGCTCAAGCACTTATCAAGCAAATTCCAATTACAATGGGAACTGACCGAAGTGGTCTGCCTGTTGTCATTGCTCGAATCCAGTACAACCTAGTATGGCAACGGATGCCGAGTATTTTGTCGACGATGGGCTTTACAGTTCAAGAGCGGAATCAATCGCAAGGCACGATTCAAGCCGAATACAAAACGCCAAATAGTGCTTATTGGTCAAGAGTCGGTGAAAAACCAATTGCTCTGAAAAGTGGTAATAAGTACACCTTCTTATTAGGTGATTTAGTTAACCGAACCTCGATCAACTTAACTAATTCTTCTGGTAAACCTGTTGATGAAGATGTATTGAAAGCTTTGGTCCCAATGCTAAAAGATGCGTCAGAACAACATCAGGTAAATAAGAAATAGAACCAACTTTAATAACAGAGGCAGACTTTTTTAGTCTGCCTTTTTTTTATCTGTTGGCTTTTCCTCGGTATGCTCAGCACGGCTCGTTTCTTCTTTTTCTTTGCTCAGTTCATTCAGTTTATCGAGATCCGTTTTGCGTTTATCGAGATAATCAAGCTTAATCTTGGCGGAGTATTTCAATGCAGCAATATTGCCTGCAACCACGCTGACAACGACAATAATGATAACCCAAGGGTTAAATAGCCATTCTATGATGTTCATGTCCGTCCTATTGGATTGATATTGATAACATATTGATTGTATATCTCATCAAGTAACGAGAATATGCTGTCACGTGCCAAAATCTCTGTTTTGCTCATCTGCTGGTGAATAACCTCAAGAGAAAGTTGGCTTAGACACTGTTTAGACGTGGATAAATGGCTAATATGCCAAGGTTCAATGGAGACACCACCTCGATTTTGATCATATGGGAAAAAGAATCCATATGTTGATATATTGTCGATCAGCCAATGAGAGAACTTTGATTGGTGACCAGATTGGTATTCCCAAGGTTCTAACAATAATTGACCTTCGTTTGGAAGCGAGCTGGCATCATAAACATCAAAATCTGTTCCCCAGTGATGTCGGCTAGTACCGGGTAGAGCGGACCAGTTTAGGATAGCTTGAATTCTTTCACTATCACTTAGTTCTCTAATATCAACTATGTTGTTGTCTGAGTCTCGAATAGTGAGTGCGCCAGACATTTTTCGATTCCATATCGATAGCTGATCATCAAAACTGCGAAAACCGCTGGCAATATGGAATTCAAAGCCCTCGTTTTCAGCAGCTAACTTGAGCCTTTGTAAGTCTTCTCCAACTTCGGGGTTAACTAAGAAGCTCTTTTTGCCAATCAGTATTGAAGTCAAATATGACGGGTCACTGCCAGTTAGCTGCGCTGGGGTCATAGCTCTCGTTTACCTTAACAAGTTTTCTAGTGTTTTTTCGTACATGTCGGTCAGTTTTTCTAAATCAGCGATACTGACACACTCGTTTATTTTGTGAATCGTTGCATTCACAGGGCCAAGCTCGACAACTTGCGAGCCCATTTTGGCAATAAACCTACCATCTGATGTACCGCCAGTTGTGAGTAGCTCAGGTGTTTTGTGGTTCACTTCTTCTACAGCTTTAACGACAGACTTAAGTAGCTCGCCAGAGCCAGTTAAAAATGGTTGGCCGCTAAGAGTCCAGTTTAGTTCATACTCAAGGCCATGTGCATCAAGTATTGAATGAACTTTTGACTTGATCTGATCGCTGGTTATTTCTGTACTGAACCTAAAGTTAAATTGAACACTAAATTCCCCAGGAATGACATTGGACGCACCAGTGCCAGAATACAAATTCGGTATTTGGAAGCTCGTTGGTGGGAAAAATTCATTACCGTTATCCCAAGTGGTTTCAACTAACTCAGACAATGCTGGCATTGCTTGATGCACAGGGTTATTTGCAAGGTGAGGGTAGGCTACGTGGCCTTGGGTTCCTTTAATGACTAAATCCCCAGTGATAGAACCACGGCGTCCATTTTTGATGACATCTCCAACATGGTGCGTACTAGATGGCTCGCCAACAATACACATGTCGATAAGCTCATCACGAGCCATAAGTGTATCTACAACTCGAGTTGTACCGTTTATAAACGGACCTTCTTCATCTGACGTAATTAAAAAGGCGATTGAGCCTTGATGGTTTGGGTTGTTGGCGATAAATCGCTCAACGGCCACAATCATACAAGCCAAGGAGCCTTTCATATCGGCAGCGCCTCGGCCATGTAAATATTCATCAATGACAGTGGGCTCAAAAGGGGGGGTGTGCCACTTAGTTGTATCACCAGGCGGTACAACATCGGTGTGACCTGCAAAAGCAAACAGCGGGGCTGAATTGCCACGTCGTGCCCAAAAATTGGTGGTATCCTCGAACACCATGACTTCAATTTCGAATCCAAGCTCTTTGAGTCGATTAATCATGACTTCTTGGCAGCCTGCGTCTTCAGGTGTCACGGATTCGCGGCTAATGAGATCTTTGGCGAGGGCTAAGGTTGGAGTATCAGACATTGGTGGTTCCTTATGAAAAAATCTTGGCATATTGCTCTGACTTAAAGCCGATGTGAAGGTTTTCATCTACCAGCAAAATTGGTCGCTTAATCATAGCGGGCATTTCTACCATCAGCTCGATTGCGCTTGCTTCATCCAGTGTCTTCTTTTGTTCGTCGGATAGCTGCCTAAAAGTGGTGCCTCTCTTGTTGAGAACGGTTTCCCAGCCGAGAGACTGACAAAATTTGCTAACAAGCGCATGGTCAATGCCTTGTTTACGATAGTCGTGAAATTGGTAGTTTATTTGTTGTGCGTCGAGCCATTTCTTGGCTTTTTTTATCGTATCGCAGTTGGGGATACCGAACATGGTTATGTTCATTGACTTCCTTAAAATTAGAGGGCGAACTAGGCCTTAAATCCTATCAGGAAGTGCGCTGAGACTCAAAAAGTCACAGTTTTTCTTTCTCTTCTAACACCACAAATTTTATAAGGGATTGGTGTCAATTTGATCAACCTCAATACCTCGACAGCGAAATTAGAAATAATGACGATTAAAGTTTTAACGAGGAGGTATCAATGGACTTGAGCCCTGTATTCGCTAGGCGCCTTTATATCGCATTATTGGTAGAGAGCCTAGAGAGGCCCAATGTGCCCAAATTAATAGCAAAGACTGGTTGGCCAAGGCGGACCATTCAAGATGTACTAAAAGCATTGCCTGGTTTAGGTATTGAGTTGATGTTTGTGCAAGATGGCAGACGTCACAACGATGGCTATTACCAATTATCTGACTGGGGTCCTTTTGACAGCCAGTGGGTGTTAGAGCGTCGCGCAGATATTGTCGATAGTGTGAGAGCATAAGCCAGAGCAAAATCTGGCTTCTCATCAGTGCTATGTTATTTAGCTAAAACGATGTAGGCAGCAAAAAGTACCCAGCTGACCAAAAGTAATGCCCATGGCAGTTTTGTTGTGCTTTTTAGTTTCGTTATCTGCGCTTTTTCTGCAGGTTCCGCAGGAGTATTGATCGCTACGGTTTTCTCCTTTTGTGCTTTTTTCTTGGCTTTATCTGCTTTGCGGTTCCTTTCTTTCTGTTGTTTTTTATAAAGCGCGATTCCTTTTTCAATGCCTTGCGCGATAAGACGGGTTTGTTCTTTTGTTTGTCCCGGCTTTTGGGTCGCTTTGGCAATTTTCATTGCTTCTTGTTTTGCTTCTTCAGATGCGACGATTTTGTTTTTCATTTTTAGAATAGTATGTGAGTTTTGCTTGCTAGAATATCACGAAGCCTTTTCGGTTTTACGGAAATTATCTGAGTTTAGGCTAATTGTATAAACTAAAGAGCAGTTCAATGGCTCCGTACGCCAAAACGCCAGCAAATACAGGCCAACCTAAAGATTTGGTTTTTCGCCAAACGATCAACGTGATTAGAATCCCGAAGCCAGTAGCAACCCAGCCATCTAAGGATGAGTTCCCTGGTACTAGAGATGCACCTAACATGGCTGCAATCATGAGTGGCCCTAAGATACTGAGCCATGTAGGCACACTATCCACAGATTTTTTACTGTGCTTGCCAGCAATGCGATGTTGCATCCACAGAGTAGGAATTAGCCTTAAAAAGTAGGTGCCAATAGCTGATATTAAAACGGCAACCCATAGTTCACTATTCATACGATTTACCCTTATTACGTGAGTGTGATTCCATCATGTAAAAAACTAGCGCACCACATAATGCAGCCAAAGGGATAGAAAGGTTGATGTATCCCATTAGTTTAAAAATTATCGAGACCAAAATAACGCTGAGCAATGTGAATGACCATATGCGAGAGTTGAACCTTGGGGCTAGAAGAACTAAAAATAATGCTGGTAGGGCAAAAGGCATGACACTGACAACTAAAGGCCAGCGTTCGATTAACTCTTCACCCGCAAGAGCGCCGAGAGCTGTTCCACCAATCCAGCTAAACCAAGCCACGATACTCGCTCCTGTAAACCAGCCTAGCCGCTCTTCTGGTTGTAGTTGAGGAAAACGAGTGTGTGATAGCGCGAATACCTGATCAGTTAAACCATGTAGGAGAAAAGGCCACCAACGGCTTTTTGTTATCCATTGGGCTATATTCGGTCCATAGACTAGATGACGAGCGTTGATGAGTAACGTCATAACGACGACTAACCAAAGTGGAGAGCCAGCGGCATACATGGCGACAAACAAAAATTGCGATGCGCCTGCGTAGATAAGTGTTGAGATAAGTATGGTATCTAAGGGACTAAAACCAGCTTGAACGGAAACTAAACCAAACGAAATCGCGACTGGAACATATCCACCAAGAAGCGGCATCGCTTCTTTTGCACCTACCATCCAAGGTGTATCCTTTAAAAGTGAAATTTGCGCTCTCATTTTTCGCCTCCTGGTTTGTGGTACTTAATCGTGACCAACAATGTCGCCCACGACGGGCCCGTTCGGTAAATATGAGGTTGATCGGCGGTAAAGCTATGACTTTGGCCTGCTGTCAGTTCACGAATATCATCGAGCGTACCGACTTCTAGTGTGCCGCTGATAATGGTAATGGATTCAGTTGTGCCGGCTGAGTGCCCTTCGGCTTGCCGACAAGTATTTGGTGCACAAGACATCCAGTAAGCGTCAACCTCAACTTCATCTTTGCCTTGATCAATAAGCCGAACTTGCACGCCTTCGTCGTAAACAGGCTCACTGATAGGAGCAACTAAATTACCAAAAGGCACATTAAGCCTTGCAGCAAGTCGCCATATTGTATCTAAAGTTGGGTTGCCGTTGCCTTGTTCCAGACGAGAAAGGTTAGACTTTGCCATACCTGCGTCAGCGGCCAATTGAGATAGTGAGAGCCCACGAGATAATCTCAAGCTCTGTATGTGTCTTCCTAAAATATCCAGAGAAGGCTTTTCCATTACAAATTCCATCGTGGCGTTCTTTATATAGAACGTTCTATATAAAGAACGCCACGATGTCAATGAATTTATAAAAACTCATTGGTTTTGTGATTGTGTTTTGACGTAAAGAAAAGTTCAGTAATGCTTCAAAGTTTAAACAAATTAACTCGTTAGAAATGGAGGTTAAACTGAATGCCAGTTAGCCTGTCTTTAGCTTAACGATTTAATAATGCCAATAGCTCTATGAGTGCTATTAAGGAAAATAAGATTGTTGTTCCTTTCCAAAATAAGATGGGATTTTTTTTTATTAATGGCTTACTTTGTAGCTCTTTTTGCAATTGCGTATTCGGAGTGTATAAATCGGTAATGAATTCGCTCATCACCTGATAGCGCTGGTTGGGCGAAGGGTGACAGGCTTTCTCAAGCGTTAAATTTACCCACTCAGGAATATCCGGTCGTAACGATTTTAAAGAGAGGTAGTTCCATTTAATATGCCTAGCGGTGCTAACAGATTGAGTAGAGCGAGTTTTAAACGGCAGCTCTCCTGTTAACATTTCGTAGCCGATGACGGCTATCGAAAACAGATCTGAAATAGTACTCGCTTTCCCAGTATTAATATATTCAGGGGCAGTGTAGTTTACGTCTCCCAATGGAATATCAGACACAATTTCAAGCTGTGCTTCGTCAAAGCCTTCGACTTGAGTAGAGCCAAAATCGATCACTTTTATCTGCCCATCTTCGGTCAACATAATGTTTTCAGGTTTCAAATCGCGGTGAACCATTCCCGCCCTCTGGAATACTCGCGCTGCTCTCACGATTTCGTCCAATATGTTTCTGACTTTAGCTAAGTCTGGAGTCGGGTTATCCACTATCCACTGACGCAAGGTGATCCCTTTTATTGATTCACACAATTGATACGCGAACTTTGAGTCATTTGGTGGAGAAAAAACCTTCATTACGTGTGGATTGTTGAGTTTATTACCGACCCAGAACTCGTTTGAAAATCCATCTAGGTACTCGTTGTCCTCACTGATGCATAAGGAAGGAGCCTTCAGTACGTATATTTTGCCGCTTATACTATCTGACACCTCATAAACATGACTTCGATTACTCGTGTGCAAGACTTTTTGCACGATAAAATCATCGATCTTATTGCCAACTTTAAGTGCTGGTGGAATAGAACGTTTCTTCATCAGTGCCTGATGTTCCAGCAATGTAGGTTTTGGAAGGTTAGTCACTTCGACAATTAAACAGGTTACGTTGTCTTTACTGCCTCTTTTGAGCGCTTTGTGGCAAATGTCTTCGCTCAAATCTTCCAAATTACGGAATTGTTCTTGAGAAAGCTCAGCCAAATCTGCATCGGAGAGAGTGTCGTGGATGCCATCTGTTGTGAGAATAAAGCGGTCACCGTTTTTTAAGTCTAATGTAGAGTAATCGATATCGACTTTTCTATCGACGCCAATGGCTCTAGTCAGGTACGACTTTGTTCCTAGAGCTTTGCGTTTATGATCTCTAGTTAGGAGTTGCAGTTTATTTTTGCGTAATAGATAAATGCGGCTGTCGCCGACATGAAAAACATGTGCAGTATTGGATTTGAAGATAATTGTGCTCAGAGTGGTAACTAGACTATTGTGATTTAAGCTCTGTTTCTCCCCTTGATGAAATAGCCAAGAGTTAAGAGCATCCAACACCTTGCTCACTGAGCGCTTTACACCCCAGCTATCAGGAGTTGTGTAGTAATCAAGAACAAATTGGCTGACACCTGTTTGACTTGCTTGGTGGCCAAAGTCGCTGCAACTCGCTCCATCAGCAACACATGCCACTATACCTTTAAGTTCAAGCTCGCTGTGATCAGCTGGAGATTTTACGATTAGAGCATCTTGGTTCTGTTTTCGAGGCCCAGATAACGATCGTCCACCAAATCTAACGGCTAGCCTAGTTGGTTTATCTACGGATGTTACAATCATCTTCGGGCCCTATAGTACTGATAATATTTATAAAAACATTACACTTTATAAGCTCTATGGTGCATAAAAAAATATCAAGGCAATATAAAAAACTCTGATTGTGTAACCGGAGCCAAACTAATAAAACAAGTTTGGCTCCGGTTACCTCCTTGGTTAACTGGAAACATCGATCAGAGTCACACTACCATCTTCATTCACTTCGGCTATCTGACCTTTTGGTTCTTCCATTATCAGCAACACAAGGAAGCCTAAAACAGCGGTACCCGCAATGACAAAGAAGAAGGTTTGATAGCTAACAAAGGAGAGAACGGTTAAATATACGACGGCACCAACGTTGCCGTACGCGCCGGTCATGCCTGCGATCTGCCCAGTCATACGGCGTTTGATTAGAGGTACGGTTGCAAAAACGGCCCCTTCTCCCGCTTGTACAAAGAAAGAACAAGCCATTGCAGCGACAACCGCTAACCAAACTGGCCACTCTGATCCGATTTGTCCCATCAAGAAATAACCTGCCGCTAAGCCAGCTGTTAAGATGAGAAGAGTTGGTTTGCGCCCGAACTTATCAGAGATCCATCCTCCACCAGGTCGTGACATCAAATTCATAAATGCATACGCTGAAGCGACCATTCCTGCGACGACTGGAGACAATGAAAATGTGTCCAAGAAAAACAGCGGCAGCATCGATACGACGGCTAGCTCTGAGCCGAAAGTAGCGAAATAGAGCACGTTTAGAATCGCGACTTGCTTAAATTTGTACTGATGAATTGGCGCGACATCGTATTCAAAGACGGTTTTATTAATTTTCCAAAGCTGACTCACTTCGTATAAGTACAATAATGCTAAACCAATATAGATAGCGTAAACCACTGTACCCGACAATACGCTGGCACCACTTGGCGATAGCTTCCAAGCCAAAAGAGCTAGTGCAGCATACATCGGAATTTTCATGATAAGTAATAGGAAAAAATCACCAACACTGGTTACTTCCATACCGGACATATGCTTGGGCTTAAAATAGGTAGAGCCTTTTGGTGTATCAGAAACGTTTTTGTAGAACACCACAGAAAAGAGTACGCAAATTATACCAGTTAGACCTATCGCATAGCGCCATCCATCGTCTCCTCCGAACCAAAGAGCGATTGTGGGCAAGGTAAATGCTGCCGCAGCTGAGCCAAAGTTTCCCCACCCGCCATAAATTCCTTCCGCTGTACCTAATTCATTATGCGGGAACCACTCGGAGACCAAGCGAATACCAATTACAAAGCCTGCTCCGATAAAGCCGAGTAGAAAACGGGCGATTGCGGCTTGTAAGAAACTATCCGCCATCGCAAACATAAAACAGGGGATAGAGCAAATAACTAGTAGCGAAGTGTATACGATTCGAGGACCATACTTGTCGGTAAACATACCAATTAATACTCGTGCAGGTATTGTGAGCGCTACGTTTAGGATTAGTAAAGTGGTGATTTGCTCCTTATTTAAACCAAGAGATGTTTTCACCATTTCAAGTAGTGGAGCAAAGTTGAACCAGACTAAAAATGTGATAAAAAATGCCATCCAACTTAGGTGGAGAACTTTCATTTTGCCTTTAAAAGACAATATTGAAAATGAGCTGTTATTCATTTTGTAAATCCTTTTTGATTAAGCTGCTATTGCAATTTGAACTTTGCCTTCAAATGTTCGAACCCCGTAGGTTTTAACTTGCAAAGAGCTATCTTCTAGGCACGATCCGTCTTCTAAATGGAAGTGATGTTTGTACAGGGGAGAGGCAACATATGGTGAACCATCAATTGATCCCATGATTCCTCTGGAAAGGACGTTCGCTTTTCCGGCCGGGTCATAATTTGATAGGGCATAGAGCTGTTGGGTTCTTTCACAATAGAATATTGCTATTTGATCGTCGTTTACTTTCGCACATACGCCTGTTTGAGGAACCAAATCAGCCTTGTTGCAGACAGTTAACCAATTTTTCATAAAGTTCTCCTATCGCACTTCAATTACGTTGATTGTGTCGGTTGATGGATGCTTTTCTTCAGTAGCTGGAGGATCGACGGGCATACGCTGGCCTCGAACTGTTTGATACTGTAAGGAGTTATCTCCACTGTCGCTGTTCACAAAGTGGCTGAAACGTTTGAGTTTCTCAGGATCGTTAATGGTGGTTTTCCATTCGCATTGATAGTGGCTAATACTGTCGGCAAGTTCTTTTTCTAGCTCTTCACCTAGGCCTAACTTGTCTTCGATGATCACGGATTTTAGGTAATCTACACCACCTTCCATATTCTCTAGCCAAACTGAGGTTCGCTGCAGTCTGTCGGCGGTGCGAATATAAAACATGAGTACGCGATCGATGTATTTAATCAGCGTGGGTTCATCAAGGTCGGTAGCGAATAAGGTTGCGTGACGCGGACGCATTCCGCCATTCCCACACACGTATAAATTCCAACCTTGGTCTGTAGCAATGACACCAATATCTTTAGACTGGGCTTCTGCACATTCACGGGTGCAACCTGACACAGCGAATTTTAGTTTATGGGGAGAGCGTAGCCCCTTGTAACGATTTTCAATATCAAGAGCTAATTGCACGCTGTCACCTACACCATATCGACACCAAGAAGTACCAACGCAAGATTTAACCGTTCTGACAGATTTTCCATATGCATGGCCTGTTTCAAAACCTGCGTCGATGAGCTTTCTCCATATTAGAGGCAGCTCATCTAACTGAGCACCAAACATATCGATACGCTGGCCGCCAGTAATTTTCGTGTACAGATCGTACTCTTTAGCTATCTCACCAATAGCAATCAGTTTATCTGGGGTAATTTCCCCCGCTGCGACTCGTGGGACGACAGAATAAGTACCATCTTTTTGCATATTACCAAGGTAGATGTCATTGGTGTCTTGCAGCTCCATATGTTCTTTCTTAAGGATGTAGTCATTCCAGTAAGACGCGAGTATTGAGCCAACTGTGGGCTTACAAATATCACAGCCAAGTCCTTGACCGTGTTTCGATAGCAGTTGTTCAAACGTTCTGATTTTATTGATGCGAATAATGTCGCCTATCTCCTGGCGCGAGTAGCTAAAGTGTTCACATAAATGGTTGTTTACTTCGACACCGAGCTGGCTGAGTTCACTATCTAATACTTGTTTGGCTAAAGCGCTGCATCCACCACAACCTGTTGAGGCATTTGTGGAGGACTTAAGTTCTGCCATCGAGGTGCAGCCACTTGCTACTGCTTGCTTGATTGCTGATTTGGTGACGTCAAAACATGAACAGATAACTGCGGAGCCGGGGAGGGCATCAACGCCAATAGCGGAAGAGTCATCATCGACTGTGTTCGGCAAAATGAGTACGGAAGGATTTTCCGGTAGTGGCATGTCATTGAGCTTCATTTGCAAAAGAGTGCCGTAAGCATCGGTATCACCGACCAAGACTGCACCAACTATTTTTGTTCCGTCAGAAGAAATAATTAAGCGCTTATAAACTTGGTCTATTTCATCGCTATAAGTGTAGGATTGAGCTCCCTCAGTCTTGCCATGAACTTCACCAATGCTTGCGACACCTACTCCCAGTAGCTTTAGCTTGGTACTCATGTCTGCACCGGTAAACTCAATCGCATCTTTTTCCGTTGACAAGATGTGACTAACAGCGACTTTAGCCATTTGATAGCCAGGAGCGACTAAACCAAAAATTCGATTCTCCCAAAGCGCGCACTCACCGATGGCGTAGATATCTTCTTCACTGGTTTGGCAATAATTGTTGATAACGATACCGCCTCTTTCACCCATTCCAATATCAGCCTGCTTCGCCAGTTCATCCTGCGGGCGAATCCCCGCTGAGAATATGATCATATCTGTTTCCAGGTGGCTTCCATCGGCGAAATTCATTCTATAGCGACACTCCAGACCCTCAACAATTTCGGTCGTCGCTTTTTCTGTGTGAACCGTCACGCCAAGTGCTTCGATTTTCCTTTGCAGTAGACAACCACCACCTTCATCTAATTGAACAGCCATTAGCCTTGGTGCAAATTCGACGACATGTGTTTCAAGCCCTAAGCTTTTTAGAGCGTTTGCTGCTTCCAAGCCCAACAGACCGCCGCCAATGACAACTCCTGACTTACTTTCTAAGCTCGCCTTTTCAATTGCGTCTAAGTCTTCTATGGTTCGATAGACGTGACAGTGGCTGCTATCTTTACCTGGAATATTTGGCACGAAAGGGTATGAGCCAGTTGCCAATATGAGTTTATCGTAGCTTTCTGTTAATCCGTGTTGAGTTTTAACCAGCTTATTTTCTTTATCAATCTCAACAACTTTATCATTCACTACAAAATCAACATCATTGTCTTGGTAATACTCGACGCTAGTTAGGGCTAAATCTTCAGCCGTACTTCCACCAAGATAAGAAGTAAGTTGTACCCGGTCATAGGCGAGTCGAGCCTCTTCGGCGAAGGTAATAATCTGAATGTCTTGACTCTTTTCCTTGAGCATCAATTCAATAAATTTGTGGCCGACCATGCCATTGCCTACAACGACAATTTTTTGCTTTGCCATTATCTATTTCCTTTTGATTGTGTGGGTTACTACGCCGATTTTGGTAGTAAGGTGATTGGGGTGAGGTGGGCCATAGTTGCTGACTGCTCGTTCCTTTGAACTCGATGACTACCTGATAGCCAAGTCAGCCAGTTCAACTCGTCGTATATTTTGACGACGTCACCAATCACGATGAGCGAGGGTGATTTCAAATCGAACTCCTCTTTTAAGTCTGTTAATTGGTACAACTTACCGACTATATTTCTTTGTTTTGGAGTGCAGCCATTTTCGATAATTGCTACTGGGGTTTCACGACTTAAGCCTGCGCTGATTAGCTCTTCTGAGATAAGTCGGGTTTTGCTTAACCCCATATAAACGACCAGCGTTTGATTCAACTTTGCAAGTGAACGCCAATCAATGGCTAAATCAGTATTGGCGTGTGCAGTGATAAATGTGCAACCTTGAGCGAGTCCACGATGAGTTAAGGGTATGCCTGCGTAAGCGGTACATCCAGATGCTGCAGTGATTCCTGGAATCACTTGAACTTGAATACCTTTCTTACTCAAAAAAAGCATTTCTTCTCCCCCGCGACCAAAGACAAACGTATCTCCTCCTTTTACACGACAAACATGCTTCCCACTCATAGCAAGATCAGCCATGATCTGATTAATTTCGTCTTGAGATCGACTATGTTGACCTTTCATTTTTCCTACATAGATGGTTTCCACATGAGTTGGGAAAGTGCTGCGGATTTCCTTACTGACTAGGTTGTCATAAACAATAACATCTGCGCTGTTGATAGCTTTAGCGGCTTTAATGGTTAGTAACTCTGGATCGCCTGGTCCAGCGCCAATTAAGTAGGCTTTGCCAAAGGCTTTATTGATTCGTTTGTTTGCTTCACTCATCACCTAGCTCCTGCATTAAGCTCTTTATGTAAATCGTATGACATTACTATTTCAGGTCAGCAAGGACAGTGCCAGATTAATAATTAAGCATGTTTCAATGGGGTTAAGTTTATTAAAAACAATAATATAAACACTGTTGTTGAGCGGTTTTTTTAGTTTTCTAATGCACGCAATTTAAGCTGTATTTGTATAAAATGAGCGCTGTTGGTGCAAAACGAATTAAGTTGGTGCAAATTTCATGTTTACTGCCTTTTTGGGGTGATTAAAATACATACCACTTTGGTGGTATTTGTGTTTAAATGATTGAAAAATAATAACAAAAAAATAATTTTTTTGTTTTTTCTATGTTGGGTTGTCTGGCTTGTAAATTGCAGAAATATTCTAAAGTTTTGTCTGGAGTTCGTTAGCCCGTTAGGAAGAATGACTCTAGTTATGCCGCGAGAGTAGGTGATAGATGACAGATTCAAAACATGGATGGATTAAGACAACCTGTGCGTATTGTGGGGTTGGTTGTGGAATTGAAGCAAGACCGTTGTCGTCAGGCAAATTAGAGGTTCGAGGAGATAAGTCTCACCCTGCGAATTATGGGAAGCTTTGTACTAAAGGTATTGCGCTAGGAGAAACAGTCGTGACTGATGGTCGCTTGCTGGCCCCTATAGTACGAAGTAAAGATCTGGAAGAGGAGGTAGACTGGCAAACAGCTACGGATCTAGTGGCTAAGAAATTCTCGGATACAGTCAAGCAATACGGGTCAGACTCTGTCGCTTTTTATGTCTCTGGTCAGCTACTCATTGAAGACTACTACGTTGCCAATAAATTGATGAAAGGTTTTATTGGTAGTAGCAATATAGACAGTAACTCTCGCCTTTGTATGGCTTCCGCTGTTGCGGGCCACAAAAGAGCGTTCGGCGCGGATATCGTTCCTGTTTGCTACGAAGATATAGAGTACAGCGATATGGTTGTGATAGTCGGCTCAAATTTAGCATGGTGCCATCCAGTATTATTTCAACGATTACGCTCAGTGAAGCAGGCGAACCCAGCTTTAAAAGTTGTCGTTATTGATCCTAGAAAGACCGATACCAGCGAAATAGCCGATACCCACCTTTCAATAAACTCAGGCTCCGATGTTGCTCTCTTTAATGGTTTGCTCTGTCATTTATTTGAATCAAACGCAATTGATAGTGATTTTATAGAGCAATGTACTGAAGGTGTTGAGCAAGCTTTAATATCCGCTCAACAAGAAAGTTCCTTACAGGATATAACAGGGCTTACTAACCATGAGATCCAAGCTTTTTATACTGATTTTGCTCAGACAAAAAAAATTGTCACTATCTATTCTCAAGGGGTAAATCAATCCTCGCAGGGAACAGATAAGGTTAACAGCATCATTAACTGTCATTTAGCGACAGGAAAAATTGGTAAAGTTGGGTGTGGTCCTTTCTCAGTAACGGGGCAGCCGAACGCCATGGGAGGGAGAGAAGTTGGCGCTCTAGCGAATATGCTTGCTGCTCACATGGAGTTTGACAACGACCAGCATAGAGAGCTTATCAGTGAATACTGGAATACAAGTCAGCTGGCAGAAAAGCCTGGCTTAAAAGCCGTTGATATGTTTCAAGCGATCAACAGTGGGAAGATAAAAGCGATTTGGATTATGGCGACGAATCCAGCCGTGAGTTTACCCGATACGCATAGGGTAGTTCAGGCTTTAAGAAAGTGTCCATTTGTCGTTGTTTCTGATTGTGTAAAAGAGACTGATACAACGAAGCTTGCTGATGTACTGCTTCCAGCTCAAGGGTGGAGTGAAAAGTCTGGTACAGTCACTAATTCGGAAAGGCGTATATCTAGACAAAGGCGGCTGCTACCTTCCCCTGGCATGGCGAAACCTGATTGGTGGATTATCTCGAAAGTGGCTCAGAAAATGGGATTCTCTCATGCGTTTGATTATTTGCATGAAGGTGAGATCTTCCAAGAATATGCTGGGCTCACATCATTTGGGCAGGAATACTCCCGTCGTGCTTTAGATCTAAGTGGACTGGCTTCTCTTGATGAAGGGCAATACTCACAAATGAACCCGCAGCAATGGCCAGTTTTGAATCATCAAACAGAAATCGTGCAAAAGCGATTGTTTGAGAATTGCCAATTTTTAACTTCAAATGGTAGGGCGCGATTCATTGCAGTCCAATGCAAGCCTCTCTCCAGCACAGAAAAGGCTCATCGCTTAACCCTCGAACTTAATACAGGAAGAGTCAGAGATCAGTGGCACACGATGACCCGTACCGGGCTTTCGAACAGTTTAGCTGGTCACTCTCCTGAACCATTTATATTGATCCATCCATCCACCGCTGAACATTACAATTTGCCATTGAATACGTTAGCGAAAGTCTCAAATAATAGCGGCAGCGTTATTGCTCGGGTCAAAACTACCGACACTGTGGCACGCAAGCAAATCTTTATGCCTATCCATTGGAGTGACTCAAACGCTAATGCTGGTAAACCATGCAAACTTATTCAAGCCAATGTAGACCCTTTGTCTGGTCAGCCGGAATTTAAAGCGGCCCCTGTAGAGGTTAAGCGATTTGAGTATTCTGCTATCGCTATCGTTCTTTGTCGCGAGAAGTTGGTAGGTTTGGAAGTGGGCTATTGGTGTCGCCAAAAGGTGTCAAATGGCTACCTCTACCGAGTTGCCTGTAATCAGAGCTGTGAAACTCTTGTTTCTCATATTGTTAGTACATTGGGTAGTGCTCAACAGGTTCGCCACTTTGAAACTAGACAGCCGGAAGAGTGGTTACGTGTTGAGGCAACGAAACAGTCTTACCAGTCAATTATTTTCGCAAAAACAAGCGACTTGTGGTTTGAGCAAGCAGATGTTGATACAAAGGTTGAACAGTTCAATCTCAAGTTTGAAGAAGAGGCAGGTTTTGAGCTATTTAGTGAATATTCGGTCAGCTGCTAATTGTCCGTAAAGCAGCTGACGAAGTAAGTTGTCAGTGGGGAAACTGAGGAGCTTAATGAATGATGCTATATTGTTTTAGCACTGTCTCGGTTAGGGGAGGGGCTGAAATATCCCAACTCGATAACTTGCTTTCTAAATATCCCTTTTTAGAAAAAACTTTTAGAGCTGCTTGGTTAAACTTCTTCACGAGCGCTTTATCCGTTGAAGCTTTTGGAAATGCGACAAAGTAAAGTAACTGTTTGTCCTCCCACGCATACTTGACACCTTTTACATTGAATTGTTTGATTCTAAATTCGCCTAGAGCCCTATTGCTGTAGTAGGCATCAATTCGGTTGGATGCAAGCATTCTGATTAAATTTCCATCTTCATCTCGTTTCTCTAGGATCTTTATTGGCTGTAGTCCTTCATCTATCATTTTTTTCCTTAAGTTCCCTAGCGAGTTTGAGGTATTCGATGGGCCAAACACTCCAACTTGAAGTGACTGTAAATCTTTCAAGCTATTAATTTGTCCTTTATGGTTGATTGGTACAAATATGCCGTATTCGGTCAGCATGAACGGAACGGAAAAATAGAATTTTTCAGCGCGTTTGGGGAACCAGCCAAAAGGAAATATACCGTTGGCTTGCCCTTTGGCTATCAAGTCTTTTGCCCGGCGAGTGGGCAGCGTATTGAAGGTGCAATTATCGTTCATTTCTTTGCACACATCACTAATTAGCTCCATAAAGGGGCCTTTCGGCTTCCCATCCACATTTTGGGAAAAAGGCGGGAACTTAAAGGTTAAAAACTTTAAGTCTTCAGCTTGCGCTTGAAAAGTGAACATGAGTGGCAGTAGACAGAGGTAGGTTAGCTTCCACATAAGCACTCCTTGCTATTTTTTCCATTAATATAATTAATAGTCCGGTGTTATGTTATTTATAGCACTAAGAAGCTAAGTTAGTGATCTTTTTGTAAATTAAAGTGGGTGAAATGATATTTTTGTAGAATCCAGCGTGGGAAATTGCTGTCTTCTATTTTTGCAACTTTCGATTTATTTGCTGTAGAAATTTGACTTAGTTGGATACATTGCTTTTTATACGGAATTAATATCGTCCATTATCAATTTCCATTTGCTAATTAAAGGGAACAAGTTATGTCGCAACCTCAGAGTGCTATTCTTCCTGAAGCTGGGCCATTCGCTCAATACACATTGTTGAAAATTAAAAGTAACCATGACTTAGTCCTTGAGCAGTTGAAGAAACTGCCCACTATCGTAGAGGAAACCAACAAGGCTCAAAATGGCGCTGATGTGAAGCTTTCCGTTGCATTTACAAAACAATTCTGGCTCAAGCTTGATGCACGAATGCCAGGTGAATTGATCGACTTTCCTCAGCTTGGACAAGGTGATATTGTTGCGCCAAGCAGTGATGTAGACGTGCTGATTCATTGTCACTCACCTCGCCATGATCTGCATTTCTATCTGCTCAATACACTTATGGCTGAAATCTCACAATACGTTGAAGTAGTGGATGAAACCAATGGTTATCGCTACCTAGACTCCAGAGATATGACTGGGTTTGTCGATGGTACGGAAAATCCAAAACAAGCTCAGCGCACAGAAGTGGCGATTGTGTCAGAAGGTGAGCATATTGGTGGAAGTTACGTCATGGTGCAGCGTTTTGTTCACAATCTTCCGTCATGGAATGAATTGTCTATGGTTCAACAAGAACAAGTTGTTGGCCGAACTAAACCAGACTCAATTGAACTTGACGATGTACCAGATACATCACATGTGGGACGTGTTGATTTAAAAGAAAATGGTAAAGGTTTAAAGATTGTTCGTCACAGTTTGCCTTATGGCAGCGTAACGAGTGAACATGGCCTGCTGTTTATCGCCTATTGCAATACATTACATAACTTTAAAGCCATGCTCGAAAGTATGTATGGTGAAATAGATGGCACAACCGACCACTTATTAAAATATACAAAAGCGGTAACTGGCGCGTATTTCTTCGCTCCTTCAGCTGAACTTTTTGAGAAACTCACGACTAAATAAATTATCTTGCAGAAGTGATTTTTCGAGCCATGTCATGAAACCGAGCGCCATTGCTCGGTTTTTTATTAAAGTATTAACTTCAATGGCCGATACGAAAACTAGGAAAGTTTAATTTAGGCGCACGTATCATGCCCATTACCGTTAATACGAATGTTGCGGCAATGGTTGCACAGAAGAACTTAGGAAATGCAACCGACTTGCTGAATCAATCCTTGGAGAGACTCTCTTCAGGGTATCGTATTAATAGTGCGAAAGATGATGCTGCTGGCTTACAGATCTCCAATCGATTGGAAGCACAGATGCGTGGCTTGGACGTCGCAGTAAGAAATGCCAATGATGGTATTTCTATTTTGCAAACGGCAGAAGGAGCGATGAGTGAGTCGACGGCCTTGTTACAAAGAATGAGAGACCTTTCACTCCAGTCAGCAAACGGCTCAAATAGTCGCTCAGAGAGGACTGCACTTCAACAAGAAATCTCGGCACTTAACGATGAATTGACTCGAATCGCTGAAACCACGTCTTTTGGGGGCAGAAAGCTTCTCAATGGGTCATTTGCTAATTCTGCTTTCCAGATAGGCGCAAGTTCTGGTGAAGCGGTGCAATTCTCATTAAGAAATATGCGCCCAGACGGTATCGAAATGGGAGGCTTTAGCTATCAAGCACAAGCAATGGCGCCTCCTGACTGGAAAGTTAGCCAAGGTAACCAAATGCTCATCATGAAATACGTTGATGCGTTTGGAGAGCAGCAAAGTATCGAAATTAAAGCCAAGCAAGGCGACGATATTGAAGAACTTGCTACTTATATAAATGGTCAAACAGATAAAGTATCGGCATCTGTCAACGATAGTGGTCAGTTGCAGATCTTTATGGCAGGTAGTGAAACAGCAGGTACGGTATCTTTTTCGGGTAGCTTAGCCGATTCACTCAGTATGTCTGTTACAGGATATGAAACGGTCAATAACATTAATGTCACCGATGTGGGTGGAGCTCAGCGAGCCGTTTCTATTATTGATACCGCATTACAATATGTCGATAGTCATCGCGCAGAGCTTGGTGCAATGCAAAATAGATTCAGTCATGCGATTTCTAATTTAGACAATATTAATGAAAACCTAGCTGCATCGAATAGCCGAATTAAAGACGCCGACTACGCAAAAGAAACAGTACAAATGTTGAAGCAACAGATTTTACAACAAGTGAGTACGAGTGTATTGGCTCAAGCCAAAAAGCAGCCTAACCTTGCTCTTCAACTATTAAAGTAGGCTGAGGTTTTCGGCAGAAAAATATAAAGCTTTAGAAATAATTTACAGTAAATTTCCACTTTCTCTCACCTCATCACGTTTATACCTATCCTCACGATTTTTAGATAAAAAACCTCAACAAAATCCTAAAGAAATCTGCTCCAAAGTCGTTAATAAAAGTAACTCAAACAGAACAACTTGGTTTTCCGAGACGTCGGAAACCGTTACTTCGGAAAATCAATTGGAGAAACAATCATGGCAGTTAATGTAAACACTAATGTCCCAGCAATGACAGCTCAACGTTACCTAAACATCGCGAACCACAAACAAGAAACAGCGATGGAACGATTGTCTTCTGGCTTTAGGATCAATAGTGCAAAAGATGATGCTGCAGGTTTACAAATTTCCAACCGACTAACATCTCAAAGTCAAGGGCTAGGTACTGCGGTACGAAATGCAAACGATGGTATTTCAATCGCTCAAACAGCGGAAGGTGCAATGGCAGAAAGCACCACTATTCTGCAACGTATGAGAGACCTGTCTCTACAATCAGCAAACGGTTCTAACTCCAAATCTGAGCGAGTGGCGATTCAACAAGAAGTAACTGCACTCAATAAAGAACTAAACCGAATTGCTGAAACAACGGCATTTGGTGGTCTGCGTCTACTCAATGGTCGATATGGCACTGAATCTTTCCAAATCGGCTCGAACAGTGGTGAAGCTGTTATGCTATCTCTAATGAGTATGCGTAGTGATGACTCTACGATGGGTGGAATGTCTTACATCGCCACTAACGGTAAAGATGCAAATTGGGGGGTACCTCAAGGTGCGAGTACAATGACAATTAGCTTTACCGATGATGAAGGACAACAGCAAGATATATTAATAGAAGCGCACCCAGACGATGATATTGAAGAATTAGCAACGTTCATCAATGGCCAAAATGAGTATATTGATGCGTCAGTTAATGAAGACGGACAACTTCAATTATTCGCCGGCAACAACAAAGTCAGTAGTCCAATCAGTGTATCGGGCCCATTAGCTGGCGAATTTGGTTTCCAAGAAGGAAAAGCAGTGACTGTCGATACGATCGACGTAACAACGATAGGTGGTGCACAAGAGGCAGTAGGTATTATTGACTCGGCACTTGTTCATGTAGACAGCAACCGTGCACAGCTAGGTGCGTTCCAAAATAGAATGTCTCATGCAATTAGTAACTTGGATAATATTCATGAGAATGTAAATGCATCAAGAAGTCGAATCCGTGATACCGATTTTGCGAAAGAAACAACCGCACTAACCAAGTCGCAAATTCTTACTCAAGCTTCAAGTACTGTTTTGGCACAAGCGAAGCAAGCGCCAAATGCAGCATTAGGATTGCTACAGTAAACAGTAAGAATAATCTCGACAAACAACAAAAGGGCCAATTGGCCCTTTTGTTGTTTTAGCATATCAGTTCTCCAACTCAGCCCTTCCAAATATTAAAGTGAAGTATTTTGTTCTTTCTTATCAAATCAAGTGATTCACCAAACTTATGCTTTCATGCAATAAATTAAAAGTCTTTGATATTAAAGTATTTTTAAATATTACAAAAAATAATTTAATTTTTTTCTAAAGGTTATTTTTTGTTCGCCGTTAAAGGACTGAGAGAAATGAGATATGCCAAAGTGAGGTGAGAGACACTGCGGTATGTCATTCTTTAGCCAAAGGAGATCAACAATATGTCGATTAACGTAAACACGAACGTACCGGCTATGACGGCGGAGCGCTTTTTGAATAAAGCAACCGAAGGCGTCGATCGAGCCATGGAACGTCTCTCATCCGGGTACCGGATAAACAGTGCTCGGGATGATGCGGCAGGCCTGCAAATTGCTAACCGTTTGACTTCGCAAAGTCGAGGTTTGGATATGGCAGTAAAAAATGCGAACGACGGTATATCCATTGCACAAACCGCAGAAGGTGCGATGGGTGAGTCAACCAACGTTTTGCAACGTATGCGTGACCTCGCGCTTCAATCCTCTAACGGTTCCAACTCTCGCTCGGAACGGGTTGCGATTCAACAAGAAGTCGCAGCTTTGAATAAGGAACTGAATCGTATTGCTGAAACCACATCTTTTGGTGGTAATAGGCTGCTTAACGGTACTTATGGTAACCAATCATTCCAAATTGGTGCCGCCGCGGGTGAGGCGGTCTTGTTATCTATGGGTAATATGCGCTCTGATACTCGGGATATGGGTGGTACTAAATATGTCGCAACAGAAGGTAAAAGTGCTGACTGGACAGTGACATCTGCAACTGATTTAACACTGAACTATACTGATAACAATGGTGAGGCAAAAGAAATCACGATTAATGCTAAGCAGGGAGAGGATATAGAAGAACTTGCGACGTATATTAATGGTCAGACTGCAGACGTTCAGGCGTCTGTCGGTGAAGACGGCAAGTTACAGTTGTTTGCGTCATCGCAAAAAGTGAGTAGTGACTTGACGATAAGTGGTGGTCTAGGCTCAGAAATTGGGTTTGGAGCAGGACAAGATGTGACCGTTGCTGATATTGATGTGACCACCGTCGCAGGCTCTCAATTAGCGGTTTCGATAATTGATGGTGCTTTGACCACGGTAGATGAACAGCGAGCTTCGTTGGGTGCATTCCAAAACCGTTTTAGCCACGCAATTAGTAACCTTGAGAACATTGATGAGAACGTTAATGCGTCTCGAAGTCGGATTCAAGATACTGATTATGCGAAGGAAACGACCGAAATGACGAAGCAGCAAATATTGCAGCAAGCCAGTACCTCCGTTTTGGCACAGGCGAAGCAAACACCATCTGCAGCTCTTAGCTTATTAGGTTAATCGGTAGGTTCTAACCGAGCTTATTGGGAAGGGCGATATGATGATTGCCAACCTATAAGGTGGAAGGGAGATTGTTATGGAAATACCATCCAACACATCGAACATCCAGCCTTACGGCTCACAAAGTGGCATTAAATTTGCTTCAGAAAACGATAACGCTCAACGTATTTCCTCGAAAAGTGAGGGTGTTGAAGGCGCTTCAGAGGTAAATCAAAGGCACACGAAGTCGGTTGAAGCTGCAATAGATCTCGCTCAACAGCGGGAGAGGCTCAATAAAGCAGAGCGTGCCAAGATGATGGAGCAGATGAATGAGTTCATCTCCTCGATTAACACTGGTTTGTCATTCCGAGTGGACGAAGAGGCCGGTAGGGATGTAGTGACGATCTATGAAGCGAGTACTGGTGATGTAATACGCCAGATACCAGAAGAGGAAATGCTAGAGGTGTTACGACGCCTTAAAGCTCAGTCAGGCCGATTTTCTTCGGGCTTACTGAATGATAAGGTTTAATCGTAGTTTTTTGAGGTGATTTGATGAGCTTAGGCCCAATGGGTATGAATTCTGGCATGGATATTAATTCCATGGTCAGCAAGATTGTTAATGCGGAGCGTGTTCCTAAGCAGCAACGTATTGATGATCAGCAGGCTAAGAATGATGCCAGTATTAGTGCTTATGGTCGGCTCAGAGAGTCGCTGGATACGATGAAAAATCTCATGATGAAGTTTCGTCAAGAGAAAGCGTTTGCCGCAAGAAAAGTAGAAACCACAAATGAAAATGTGGTTTCTGCTACGGCAACCACTGAAGCAATCGCTGGTAGATATGCTATCGATGTGTTGCAGCTTGCTCAGAGTCATAAAGTCGCGTCTGATGTATTACCAGAAAACGCGAAGTTTGGCCCGGGTAAGCTGCAGATTTCCTTAGGTGATCAGCAGTTTACCGTTGATGTAAAAGACAAATCCAAACTTGTTGATGTGGTTCGCGGCATTAACAATTCCAAATCCAACCCCGGTGTCAGAGCCTCCATTATCAATGATGTGGATGGCCCTCGGCTAATTGTTGCCTCCACGACATCCGGCCAAGAAAACAGAATCAAAATTAGTGCTGAAGCTCAAAGTGGCGATCCACTGAAAAAGCTCGAGTACAAAACCCTTGAAGAACGTGTTAAAGACTTAGAAAAAGCACGTGCTAACGCTCAAGAACTGATTAGTCCATTGAGTGAAAAAGAGAAAGAGTTAGCAAAACAAATTGCCGATAAAATCAGCGATGCGGCAAAACAGGTCGACGCGGAGATTGCGCAAGAAGTGCAGCAAGTGGCTCAGACAGTTCAAGCTGAATCTGGTGCTGGCGAAGCGGCTGGAGAGCTTTCCAGTGCTGCAGTTACCGCAGCTGCTGCGGCAGCGGAAGCGGCAAAAAGCCTGAAGCCAGAAGATAGAATTCCAGGCTGGTCTGAAACTGCTTCAGGCACTTTACTCGATTCTTACTGGGAGCCAGAAGTAGAGCTTGATGAAAAAGCGATTGAAAAGGCTCCAGATGTACCGGGGTGGTCAAACACGGCTTCCGGTACATTGACGGATTCTTACGTCACTCCTAAAGAAGCGCAGGTTATTCTTGATAACAAACTCGCACAAGAAAAAGCAGAAATTCAGCGTGCAGTTGTAGCTGGTGAAATAACACCGGAAGAGGCTAAGCAGAAAGAAAGAGCTAGACTTACTCCTGAAGAGCGGGCTTATCTAGAGAAAGTGGACAAAGCAGATGCAGATCTTAAAGCTGCACAAGAGTCTTTTGATACCTACCAAGGCATGGCCGAAGTTCAGGCAGCACAGGACTCTAAAGTGGTGCTCGATGGAGTTGCACACCTTTCAAGTGAAAATAATATTATTGAGGATGCCATTGAAGGCGTTGATCTGACACTGAAAGGGAAGTCGGAACCCAATAAAGCACCTTCTGAAATTGATATTGAGTATGACAGACAAGGTGTACGCGATGATATCGAGCAATTTGTAGCCGCTTATAACCAGTTTTATCAGTTGTCTCAGCAACTTGGCGGTGTTGATCCAAGAACAGGACAGGCTGGACCACTGTCTGGAGACAGTGTCGTTCGCAGCTCAGATGCTAAACTTAAAAGACTGTTTTCCACCGATATAGAACCAGCACCAGAAAACTTAAAGACCCTGACTGAATTTGGGATTACCACCACAAGACAGGGTACATTAGAGATCAACTATAAATTGTTAGATAAACAAATTAATAATAATTTTAATAAGTTATCTGAATTTTTTGGCGGAAATAAAGGATTTGCTAAGCAAGTTGAAGATACAATTCAACAGATGACAGGTGTTACGGGTGCTATTCGTACTCGGGAGAAAAGCCTAACAGAAAGCAATCGCCGTTTAGGGGATGATCAATCTGCACTTGATCGAAGAATGGATAGTTTAGAGAAACGGACGCACGCAAAATTTGTCGCAATGCAGGACGCTACAGGAAAAATGCAGTCTCAGCTTGCAGGAATGATGAATGCGTTAGGTGGATAATCAATGAAGCCTGAGCTTACGCAAATATGTGACTTAAATAAAAAAATTAGATTGTGCATTACAAAAAATGAAATTAATACTGAAGAACTTGCCGAATTTGTCGATATAAGGGAACAGATACTGCATACAGTTATTACAGGGATTAAAGCTGATCCGAATTGTGTTAATAAAGAAGAGTGGAAATCTGTCATTCTTGAGACACAATTAGTAGTAGAGCTGATGCAATCAAAAACTGCTGAACTCGGGCAAGTTTTAAAAAAGTATCGACATGGTAGTAAATCGGTACAGCAATATAAGAAGTTTTTATAGGAAGAGGGAAATTATGCGTGGTTCTTTACAGGCATACAAGAAGGTATCCGTTGATAGCCAGCTCAGTGCGGCCTCCCCGCATAAAATCGTTCAGATGCTGATGGCTGGAGCTATAGAGCGTTTGATTCAAGGCAAGGCTGCTATGCTGCAAGGCAACATCCCTTCTAAAGGTGAGCGCTTAGGGAAAGCGTTAGACATTATTATTAGCTTAAGAAGTTGCTTGTCGATGGATGATGGTGGAGATGTGGCAAAAAATCTCGATCAACTTTATGAATTTATGATCACTCAGATTGCAGAAGCGAACCATAAAAATGATCCACAGCCTTTAGATGATGTTATCGATATTATTCGTGAAATAAAGTCAGCATGGGATAAAATTCCTTCAGAGTTTCACAACCTGACTGCATCAGACGTAAACGCGTAAATATCAATTATAGTTTTAACAAATGTCACATAGCATAAATGCTTGGTTGTCTTATTTTTTTTATCAAATAAAATGTATTTTAAAACTACCTAGCAATTTGTAGGTAGTGTGGGTATGTCAACTAAATGGACTAGTGGTTATTTTTGGCTGACGTAGCAAAGTTGTCTATTTGTAGGCAAGGTTCTATTGTTATCAATGTGATAACTTAACCGTTTGCACAGCCATAAATTTCAATATGAAGGCAATCATTCTTCCCTATGCAAGGTTTAGCTAAACTACTTGTGGTTGAAGATAATGCTCAAGAGCGTATCAACCTGAGTAATATATTAGAGTTTGTTGGAGAGCAGTGTGAGATTATCTCTTCCAACCAATTGAATGATCTGGATTGGTCCAAGATCTGGTCTGGCTGTATTATTGGTTCCTTAGATGGAAACAAACTATCTGTAGAGCTGAGCGACAAACTATCCTCTGCACACCATATCCCTTTGCTGATTGCAGGCAAGCATTCTTATTCACTAGACGATTACCCCCACTTTGTTGGAGAGCTTGAGTTTCCTCTAAACTATCCGCAGCTAAGTGAAGCGCTACGCTATTGTAAGGATTTTCTTGGTCGAAAAGGTGTGGCTGTCGACTCTTCTCTTAGTGATAGCACCTTATTTAGAAGCCTTGTTGGTCAAAGCCCTGGCATTCGAGAAGTACGCCACCTAATAGAACAGGTGGCTTCAACTGATGCAAATGTACTGATTCTGGGTGAATCGGGTACGGGGAAAGAAGTTGTCGCTCGAAACATTCATTATCATTCCTCTCGTAGTAAAGGCCCATTCGTACCGATAAACTGTGGTGCCATCCCTCCTGAGCTATTAGAAAGTGAATTATTTGGCCATGAAAAAGGCGCATTTACTGGTGCAATAACGGCTCGAAAAGGGCGCTTTGAACTCGCAGAAGGAGGGACCATTTTCCTCGATGAGATTGGCGATATGCCAATGCCAATGCAAGTAAAACTGCTAAGGGTGTTACAAGAGCGCAGTTTTGAAAGAGTCGGTGGTAACACCACAATACAAGTTGACGTGAGAGTGGTTGCAGCTACACATCGTGATTTGGAAAAAATGATCAAAGATGGCGAGTTTCGAGAAGATTTGTACTATCGCTTGAATGTCTTCCCGATTGAAATGCCGGCTCTGAAGGATCGCAAAGAGGATATCCCTTTGCTTCTTAGAGAGCTAATGGTTCGACTAGAGTCTGAGATGGGAAGGCCTATTTGCTTTACACCACGGGCGGTGAATTCATTAATGGAGCATAGTTGGCCTGGTAATGTGCGTGAGCTTGCCAACTTGATTGAAAGAATGATTATCTTATATCCAGACAAGTTGGTCGACGTGAATCATCTACCCGCGAAATATCGATATAGTGATATCCCAGAGTTTCAACCTGAATATAACACTCAACTTACTGTTGAGGAGTTGGAGCGAGAGACACTTGCAGAAGTCTTTTCTGAAAATTTTCAGCTTGAACAAGAGCCGCAGGCACTGGCGGTGAACGGCTCCCAGCCCCCTCAATCGATTCCTCCGGAGGGTATCAACTTAAAAGAGATGCTAGCCGATCTAGAAATCAACCTGATTAACCAAGCTCTGGATCTACAAA
Organism: Vibrio sp. A37; assembly: GCF_059777565.1. Classification (NCBI taxonomy): domain Bacteria; kingdom Pseudomonadati; phylum Pseudomonadota; class Gammaproteobacteria; order Vibrionales; family Vibrionaceae; genus Vibrio; species Vibrio sp. A37. The sequence goes on from NZ_JBLNLI010000003.1 coordinate 113,861, forward strand.
GTGGTGTTGTCGCAAGAGCTGCAGATATGTTGGGTATGCGCAGAACCACCTTGGTGGAGAAAATGCGTAAGTATAACTTGCAACGATAGAATATGCTTCAAGCGTCTATTGGTATTGCATTCAAAGGTTCTTTCAATCACAACATCGCGGATAAGCAAACTTTATCCTATGCTGGTATAAACAACGGTCATCATATGAGTAAATTATCTAGTAGTGGGTATTTAGCCTAGTTAGCAAGTTGTGTAGAGTACGGTGAGTTTTTATAACTTACTGTTAATTCTAACCGTATCTTGAAGTGCTTTTGTTGCTCGGGCCTAGATAGTTGCTTATTATCACAACTCGCAATGAACTATATAGGATAAACATGCGTAATCTAGTTTTATTGGTGATGATGTTACTAGCGCTGCCAGCTTATGCGCTAACCAAGGTGGACTTGTACAACTCTCATATATTGTTGGGTAAAGATGCGAAGGACGCCAAAGTCGCTGATTCTGATGCCCGTAAGCAGGGAATGAAAAATGTTGTAATCAGAGCCTCTGGGGATCCAAATGCAATTGACAATGAAGTGATTGCCAAAGCACTAAACGATAGCTCTCGTTACATAACCCAAATCAGTTATGCCACTGAAGATCAAAATACGTATCTCAATATGCGCTTCAGCGCCCCTCAAATTCGTTCATTGCTAACACAAGCTAAATTACCATTTTGGCCGTCGATGAGGCCGAATATTCTTGTCTGGGTAATCGAAGATAATGGCTATGAACGTCAAATTGATTGGGAACACTCTAACTCACCAGTATTGAAAGAAATTCGTGAAGCGGCGAAAGAACGCGGTTTACCTCTTACGGTTCCTGTCGGCGATTTTGATGACATTACCGGAACATCAGCTTCTGACTTCTGGGGTGGGTTTGTTGTTCCAATGAGTAAGGCTAGTCAGCGTTACCCGGCTGACGCAGTACTTGTGGTTAAGGTAGAGCAAGGTAGTCGTTTATCTTGGACGCTATATGATCAAAAGCCTTCTTCGATGGTCGATACGACGGCGGTTCCAGTAACAGGAAATGATTCGGGGGATGATGCGGGCACTCAAATGGTGAATGAGATTAGTAATTACTACGCGAAGAAAAGTGGCGTAGTCATTGCGAGTGAGTCTTCTGAGTCAGTCAAGACACAATTTACCAACATCAATACCGCACAAGATTTCTTTAAACTTGAAAATAAGTTGAAGGCACTGAGCTCCGTAGCATCTCTAGACGTATTAAGCATTGAAGGCTCAACGGTGATGTTTAGAGTTCACTTGTTAGCACCAGTCGATAGCTTCGAGCAGGAAGTGTCTCGTATGGGGGGAGTCACAAAAATAGAAGCTGATGAAATTCAGCAGCCAGCGATGGATTCTGCGAACCCCAACAATTCTCCAGCGGCAGGTGCTATCAGTCCTGCTGATGTTAATGGTTCAACAGGTGGGGTGATAAACCAGTCACCTAATCCGCTATCGGACAATCAATATGTCGTAGATACCACTGCCGACTCAACAGAAAATGCGTTAGCATCTGATAGTGCAGCGCCACCAATGCAACCCGCCACACCAGTATTGGCATATAAGTGGCAGAACTAATAAAACTTTAAACTAGGGCGTGTTGATCTTTTGAGTTTAAATTTTGTTCGAATTCCAAGGCTTTTAATCACGGCGCAGGTGAAGAAGCTTAGTCATTCTAAGTGATGAGCCTGCAACAAAGAGTAAAAGCCTTGGAATCGAACCCTCTGGGCAGCGTTTGTCGCTCCTTTCTACGGCGTCAGTGCTGATTTGTGTAGGTGACTACACGGCACCACCACTTCCTTGTAGAAATAAGCGACAAACTGCTGCAAAAATCATCGCAAAAGATCAACACGCCCTAGATTCATAGAAAAACAGTCAGCAATAATTTAGCTGACTGTTTTCTTTTGTACGATAAGTAAAATGTAAAGACTGACCTAACAATCGTTAGCTTCCAAACTGCTTCTTTTCCATTTTTTCCACTTCTGAAAGTTTCTTTAACTTCAGACCGAGTTCTTTACCTCTAGCGCGGGCATATAAGGTATTACCAATAAATGCCATGATTGTAAATATCAGCTCAATAGCCGCTAGCCAGCGTTCACCTTGATCTATGTATAAAATAGTCAGGGAGTGTAAAAAATACAGCATCAAAATAAAATTGGCCCAGGCATGTGTATATGGCTTGCCCTTTATAATGCCGTGGAGGGGTAACAAAAGTGGCAAACACCATGCTACAGCAACACTAATGCTGTTTACGTGAACGTGTGGAGACAGGTAAACCTGCCATGATGCCACCCATATAAGTAAAAGAAAATTGCCACAAAGAGCTAATACTCGATACTGCTTTGTTTTTGGAGCCATATCCATGGTTACTACTTTTCCTTGAGTTTAAGTGCAGTCTTAGCCAGCCTTTTACCTAATTGGATAGCTAATTCACTTTCTTCTTTGGTAAGGCTGCTCTTTCCTTGAGATACAGTGGTTGCGCCATAAGGAGAGCCTCCGCTCTCAGTTGTATGCAGAGTCGACTGTGAATAGGGGATACCCATCACAAGCATACCGTGGTGCAGTAAGGGTAACATCATCGATTGTAAAATTGTTTCTTGCCCCCCATGTAAACTTGAGGAAGAGGAGAACAAACAAGCAGGCTTTCCGATGAGGTCACCACCTACCCAAAGGGAGGTGGTTTGATCCCAAAAATGTTTGAGTGGGCCAGCCATGTTGCCAAACCAAACAGGGCTTCCCATAGCGAGACCATCACAGTTAGCAAGCTCTGTTACAGACAATATAGGATCGCTTGATTCTGTCGGCTTTTGTTCAATTTCTGCCACAGTTCTAAGAATTGCTTCACAGCCATCAACGGACTCGATTCCACGTGCAATATGCCGAGCTAATGTCTTGGTACTTCCATGACGGCTGAAGTACAGCACCAAGAGTTGACAACTCATAGGATGTCGAGGACTTGTTCAGGAGGGCGACCATGTTTTGCTTTGCCGTTAGCGACAACAATTGGGCGCTCTATTAGTTTAGGGTTTTCCGCCATTGCGTTAAACAGCTGATCATCGTTGGCATCAGCAAGGTTTAACTCTTTGTAGATATCTTCTTTAACGCGAATCATGTCCCTAACGGAAGAAGCGCCAAGTTGACTATAAAGCTCTTTTAGTTTTTCTACGGAAGGAGGAGTATCTAAGTATTTGACCACTTCTGGCTCAATACCTTTTTCCTCTAATAAAGCGAGAGTTTGACGGCTTTTGGAGCAGCGAGGGTTATGATAAATGATAACAGACATTGATTTCTCCTAATCGTTATTTTAATGCGTTGAATTTATTTCTTTGTACGATGAGCTGGTCAATACGAGCATCGTACCGAGCCTGAGCTAGGCTGCCTAATTTTGCAATTTTGCTCGCATCCGTAAAGCGTTGGATAGCTTTATCCCAATTCGCTCTAAGTGCTAACAGCTCACCTTGAGCAGCAAGTTCTTCCGCGCGATTACTTATTCTGGCATTGGCTTCGACAAGAAGTTGCCACCCTACCGTATCTTCTGGGTTATCGTAGGTATATCGCTGAAGCAATTGAATGGCAGGTGCGAATTTATTTTCTTTGATATAGACGTTAGCAAGGTTAATCGTCAGCACTTTATTATTTGGTTTAACCTTCAGTGCCTCTAATAGCATCGTTTGCGCTTTATCAGGCTGTTTTAAGTCGATATAGGTATCCGATAAAGCATCAAGATAGAAGTCATTAGTTGGAGATTGCTCATACAACTTGAGAAGTATATTTTCTGCCTCTTGTGGTTGTTTATTATCAAGGAAAATAAGCGCGCGTCCGTACTGAAATGCAGGCACTAATACCTTCGGAGCTTTAGACTCGTTTCTATTAATCCAGCCTTTTGCTACGTCTTTGTCCATATTCACATACCGGACAATCACTCGCATTCTGGCCAGATAATAGTTAAGAGAAGGTTTGACCTTATGCCTAGGATATCGTTGTGCTCTTTCGCGGGTATCTGTGAGTCGCTCGTCAGGAAGTGGGTGAGTCAATAGCATCGGAGGCGGTGTGCTTGCGTATCGATATTCGTCGGCTAAACGGCCAAAAAAGCGCGGCATGGCTTCCACATCAAAACCGGCTCTTTCAAGTGTGGCAAGGCCGAATCTATCCGCTTCAATCTCATTGCTGCGAGTGTAGTTTATTTGGCTTTGTATGTTGCCAGCTGTTGTTGCAGTGATAGCTGCAATGCCCGCTTGTGGTGCGGCTATGGCTAACAGAATAGAGCCTGCTAATGCTGCAACCGTTGCAGGAGTTCTCTTAGCTTGCTCTTCCATGCTACGTGCAAGGTGTCGTTGGGTAACATGCGCAATTTCGTGGGCCATGACTGAGGCGAGTTCGCTTTCTGTATTGGCTTGCAAAAACAAACCAGTATGCAGTGCTACATGTCCACCAAAAAATGCGAAAGCGTTGATACTTGGATTTTGGATCAGAAAAAACGTGAAAGGTGTTTTAACATCATTTGCGTTCGCAACCAGTCGATAGCCTAAGTTGCTAATGAATTCATTCAATACAGGATCATTGATGATAGGCTTACTCGCTCTGAGTAACCTCATATAGGCGTCACCATATATTTTTTCTTGGTCTATCGTGAGCGTCCCTGCAGCTGCTGTCCCAATATCGGGTAACTGCTGATCTTGCGCGATTGAGATGCGAGGGACCCCAATAGCCGTCGCAACACTTAAATAGACCAGATACCGCCAGCGTTTCAACATATTGCTTGATTCTACTCCATGTAATCATATTGGTATTGATAGTGATAACAGATGGACGTTCTGTTATAAATTTAGAAAATCGATTCAAGTCGAATCGGTGAAAGGACACAGTTTTACACAATAATTGAAGATTCGAACACTGGCCTACAACCGAAAAGCCTATACAATACTCCCTCTATAATAAACATCGTATTTAAGAATGAAAACCCAATCACTCGATTTGAGAGAGGAGCGTTGTCCAAGAGCACTGTTACTTGCTAAAAGGCATGTAGTATCATTACAAGGCAACGAAATTGCTACAATATATGTGACTGATACAAGCTCTTTAAATGATATCGAGCGATATTTGCAAAACAACAACTTCGCTTATCAGAAACTGGAGGTAGAAGATTGTTGGTGTATTCAAAATATAAAGCAACGGGTGAAGCTAAGTTAAAGGGAATGCTATCAAATGTTTGAAATGGTTGTTCGTTGGTACAAAAGGCGATTTTCAGATCCTCATGCTGTTAGTCTTGTGGCTATTCTTCTGTTTGGCTTTATCACTATTTATTTCTTTGGCGATTTAATCGCACCATTGCTGGTTGCCATTGTACTTGCTTACTTACTGGAATGGCCTGTGGCGAAGCTATCTAATTGTGGGATGCCTCGGACCGTAGCGGTTATTTTGGTCATTCTGGCTTTTACAGGCTTGATGTTGCTAGCGATATTAATTTTAGTGCCGACTATCTGGCAGCAGGTTGGCAATTTAGTCAATGACATACCGAATATGTATAGTGCAACACAACACTTTGTTGCGACAATTCCAGAAAAATATCCTGACTTAGCTGATTTGAAGATAGTCGAATCTGTGATGACTAATATAAAAACTCAAGTCATTGGAGCGGGCGAGAGCGTTGTCAAAGGCTCTTTAGCTTCGTTGGTGAGCATCGCCACGCTCGCTATTTATCTTATCTTAGTGCCTCTGTTGGTTTTTTTCTTACTCAAAGACAAAGGGGAAATGATGTCCATGGCTAGTGGTTTGTTGCCTCGTAATAGGGAGCTTGCGACTAAAGTTTGGATTGAAATGAATGAGCAAATTACTAATTACATTCGCGGTAAAGCGCTGGAGATCCTTATCGTAGGCGGTGTTAGCTATGTGACATTCATATTTTTAGATCTGCGTTACTCAGCGCTACTTGCCGTAGCGGTAGGCATCTCGGTATTAATTCCTTATATCGGAGCTGCTGCGGTCACGTTGCCCGTTGCAATTGTGGGGCTGTCTCAATGGGGGTTAACACCACCATTTTATTGGCTGTTGGTGGCATATGGAATAGTGCAGGCCTTAGACGGTAACGTACTTGTGCCCATCTTATTTTCAGAAGCTGTTAATCTTCATCCTGTGGCGATAATTGTTGCGGTGCTAGTGTTCGGTGGGCTATGGGGTTTTTGGGGTGTCTTTTTTGCGATTCCTTTAGCGACGCTAGTGAAAGCTGTTTGGAATGCACTGCCAAGTCACGAAGAAGAAATCAAAGAATAAATCGTCGTCATAGTTTGTGTAAAAGGCTCTTTTGTATAAAAGAGTCTTTTTTATTTCCGCACTATACTGATTCATAAGTCATAGAAATGCTTTGAGCTGATGCCCTTTTGCCAATCGCTTTAAATTTAACAGATAGAAAAGCCTCAATTTTTTCCGATTTATGGCGATACAGAGCTTAGCGTAAAATTAGAGTCGATTACTGAGTCGAAGGAAAGACGTATGAAATTTAGCCAAAAAATAGTTGCAGCATCAGCCTTGCTTTTGTTCGTAACGATATCTTTATTGTCTTTACAACAGCAAAGTACAGTTCGTTCTGAAGTTGAATCAATTGTTGGAAGTAGTTTGTTAGAGATGATTAAAGGTGTAAGAAACACGATCACCGCTGATATGAAGGACAAAAAAGGATTGGCACAATCGGTTACGGAAATTATTGATCTGAACCCGGACAATCAGCAATACGTGAAAGACATATTAGAAACCCCCAAACTAAAAGGCAGCTATATTACCGCAGGGCTTGGCTATCAAAGTGATGGAAAACTGCTCGAAAATGATGACTCTTGGGATCCTGGCGCAGATTATGATCCGCGGCAGCGTCCTTGGTACAAAGACACCAAAGCTCAAGATAAACTCATCGTGACCGCCCCATACGTAGATGCAGCGACTAAAAAGGTCATTATTTCTATCGCGACGCCAGTGAAAAAATCTGGCAGTTTTATCGGCGGCATGTTCTTTGACGTTGACCTATCTGGATTGGCTGAGTTAGTGAACAGCATTAACCTTTTCGACGCAGGATACCTTTTTATCATTACCGCTGACGGAACCACCATTGCGCACCCAGATGCCAAGTTTAATGGTGAAAACATGTCTAAATATTTGCCCGGCGTAACGATAAAAGAAGGTTTACAGCATATTCACTTGGATGGCCAAGAGCTTTTAGTCGATTTTGTCAAAGTGCCTTCTGAGAATTGGTATGTTGGGGCCTCCGTTGATGAAACGATTGCGTTTGCCGCGATTAGGGATTTAAGAAATAGCTCAATATTTTATTTAGTCATCGGAGTCATACTTAGTATTGCTGTGCTGACTTATCTAATTAAATATCTCATGAAACCACTCGGTGTGTTGAATGATGCAATAAAAGATGTCGCGTCTGGCCATGGGGATCTAACCCAACGGCTAGATACCAATACAGACCCAGAATTTGCAGAGCTGGCAAAGGGCTTCAATACCTTTACAGAGACTTTGCAGCAGCAAATCACCCAATCTAAAGCAATCGGCTCCGAGATAATGCACAGTGCTGATACAACGGTACGAGGCGCGGAGGAGTCAGCTGAAGCCATGAGAAGTCAGCTTTATGAGCTGGAGCAATTGGCGACCGCAATGAACGAAATGGCGGCAACGGCCACAGAAGTAGCCAATAACGCGCAAGGTGCCGCAACCGCTGCGCAAAATGCGGACAATGCGACAGAAGACGGCTCTAGAGTCGTCAGCGAAACAACAACTTCCATTGATAACCTTTCTGCTCGAATCGATCAAGCGGTAGAAGAAGTTCAAGGGCTAGAAACGGCGACTGCGAATATTGAAACTATTTTAAAAGTCATCAACGATATTGCTGATCAAACCAACTTGCTTGCTTTAAATGCTGCTATCGAGGCTGCGAGGGCAGGAGAATCAGGTCGAGGATTCGCGGTTGTTGCTGATGAAGTACGGACGTTGGCGCAAAGAACCCAGGAATCGACAACAGAAATTCGCAGTATGATTGAGCAGCTACAAGCGGGAGCAAGTGCAGTTTCTGCTGCGATGGACGAGAGCAAGAATACTGCGGTTGAAGCGGTAGACAAAGCTCAGCTAGCGAACACGTCGCTCAGTCAAATACGTGAAGCAATTCAACAGATCACCGATATGAACCTACAAATAGCCTCTGCCGCCGAAGAGCAAAGCTTAGTTGCAGAGGAGATTAATAGTAATACAGTAAAAATTAAAGATCTGTCTACTCAAGTGGCGGAGTCTGCCGATGGTGCCAATATGGCAATGCAGGCTCAACGAGAGAACGTCAAAGAACAAGAAGCAATATTGAATCAGTTTACGGTTTAGACTTTTTGATTGGGGGCCAGTTACATCTTTTACAAACTGGCCCTTTGAGATTTTTCTTCTCTGTAATAGACTTAGCACGATCATAAATTACTGGTTAGGAGGATATTCATGATTGTAAGAAACCTAACCGGGCATCTAATCTAAGCACTAGACTCTTTCGCCCGGACTAAAGCCGGGGCAAAAGCCCCCTTAATTCAATTAACATTATTTGTTAAGGGTTTGCTATGAGCAATGCTTATTCTCTTGCTAATTTAGGTTGGCATCCTTTTTTTCAACAGCAACTATCTCTAGAAGAGTGGGACGCTGTTACTCCTGCACGAATCGTTGAACAACATAAGTCGATGATAACCATCGCAAGCGATAATGCCGTTCATCATTTACAACTTCAGCATTCCATGCCTGAAATGGTAGTCGGCGACTGGATTTTGATTGATCAATACCTCATGTTTTCTCGTCTGTTGGAACGAAAATCTTGCTTTAAGCGTAAGGCGGCAGGATCCAAAGTAGGTTGGCAGTTGATTTCTGCGAATGTGGATACTGCTTTCATTGTCTGTTCAATGAACGAGGACTTTAACCTCAATAGAATTGAGCGCTATCTGGCGTTAGTTAATGAAGCAGGAGCCGAGCCAGTCGTTGTTCTCACCAAAGCTGATTTAACTGAGAGCCCTGAAAGCTATCGAGCGGAAGTACAAAGTATCGATAGTCTGCTTTGTGTTGAAGTAATTAACAGATTAGATCCGGAAAGCTTGGCAGGACTATGTTACTGGGTTAAGCCCGGAAACACCATTGCGGTAATGGGCTCATCTGGTGTAGGTAAATCAACACTAGTAAATACTTTGCTTGGTGCGGAAGTACAAGAAACTGGAGCGATCCGTGGAGATGATGATAAAGGTCGTCATACAACAACCAGTCGTTCTTTAATCTCTATTCCTTCTGGTGGCATGATATTAGATACCCCTGGAATGAGAGAGCTTCAGTTAGCAGATTGCAAAGAAGGCTTGTCAGTGACTTTTCACGATATCGAAGAGCTTGCGACAAATTGTCGATTTGCGAACTGTCAACATCAATCTGAGCCAAATTGTGCAGTAAGACAAGCGGTTGATTCTGGTGAGTTGGAGCAGCGTCGGTTAGACAGCTACTTAAAACTTTTACGAGAAGAAACAATGAATTCAGCTAGCCTCGCTGAAAAGCGGGCAAAAAGTAAGGCTTTAGGCAAGTATTACAAACGTACTTTGACTGAGTCTCATACGTTGAAGGGGCGTTAATCTGCCAATAAAACTAGCGGCTTAAATACGAGTGATTTAGGCCGCTAAGTATCGATAGGCAAGTGCGCTATCGTGTCCACCAATGAATGAAAAATGTTAAAGGCAAAATAGAACTAGCAAAAATTAACCGATAAAACTGACTGGTGTATTGATTAATCTCTTCCATTGCTAATAAGTCATCAGATTCATCTAATTTCCGCAGCGCATTGATGGTCAAGTTTCCCTGTTCACTAGGCATGTTTTGCTCCTCATTTTCGATGTTTTCTTAGTATCACTAGACTACAACGTGAAGTCGAGGGTTTCTTTGTTTATTCCCAAATAACTTAAAGATAAAGATTTTTCACGCAAACAGTTGTTTTGCATAGCGTGCTAGGCCAGCTGTCACTGAGCCAAAAAAGTCTCCAGAAACGATGGCTACACCCGGTAATTCCTTTTCGATAAGAGAGCGCAATATAGGTGAACGTGAACTTCCTCCAGTCATATATATGACATCGGGTTTCTCACTCGTTTGCTCCAATGTATTTCTAATTAAGCCCACAATTTTTTCTACTGGATTGGTGATGGCTAACTCAAGTTGTTTCTGATTGATAGCCGTTTCGATAGATTGGCTGTCTAATTTCAATACTGAGTTCAATTTATCGTGATTGGACATGGCAATTTTGGTTTCTTCTGCATGCCTGACAATTTGATACCCCAGAGTCTGATCATGAACGGTAAGTAGTCTATTAATAAGCTCAGGATACTCCGCCTTGCTTTTGAGTTGCTCAAGTACCTTGCGGTTGCTTGCCATATAAAAGTCAGTTTGTGCGGCGACGTTGTTGATTGCGATTGGGTTCCAAAATTGAACTTGAGGCATGTAAATACCGTTTTGCATCTTTGAGCCTCTGCCTAGTGCTGGCATCACTGTTTCAAATGCTAGGTAAATATCTAGATCGTTTCCACCTACTCGATAGCCACTATGAGCAAGCAGGCTTCCTTTGCGATTAGTTTGAGCTTGATAACTTGGTCCCATTCTCATCAGTGAGCAGTCTGTGGTTCCGCCACCAATATCGACAACCAAAACCGTTTTGTCGTCGGTGAGTTGGCTTTCGTAATCAAGACCTGCGGCGACGGGTTCAAATTGAAACTCAATGTCTACGAATCCCGCTCGTTTCGCTGCGCTTTCAAGAATTGATTCTGCTTGCTGATTAGCTTTTTCTCCGTCTAGGCCTTGGAAGTTCACAGGACGGCCAATAACAGTTTGGGTGATCTGCTGTTCAAGTTGGGATTCAGCTTTTTGTTTTATATTGACCATCATGGCGCAGACCAAATCCTCGAAAAAACGGATCTGCATATCTCTTAAACCATTTGCACCGAGAAAGGACTTGGGAGATTTGATGTAGTAAACGTATTCAGGATCGTCCAGATAGCGCTCCAATGCAGCTTGCCCAAATATCAAATCATCACACTCTAGCTCCATTCCTTCGTGTCGGTTGGCTGCAATTGCACTGCGAAGTAGCTGGTCTCCTAATTCATCAGAGGGCTCAACTTGAAAAAAAACGATAAAGGTATTCGCTCACCGATTCTCTTGTAGGGGCGCACAGTGTCGACGGAATGAAATGGCTATCGCCCTCCAGCGGTACCATCTTAGGCGTATCATCTTGCATGACCGCAACTGAACAACTAGCCGTGCCATAGTCGAATCCAATAAACATTGCTCACCTATCTGACTGAAAAACGGGCAAGTATTCTAATGAAATTTGCTGGAATGGCAAGGGGAAGTATTGTGAAATGAATTCGTTGAGATAGCTAAGAGCAAGTGAGCTCTTAGTTATTTTTTGATATTCAGTTCACCACATTTTGTGGGTCACCACAAAGAAACGACTCAATATTATCGGCAACCGTTTGGGTGATACGTTGGCGGGCATCTAATGTCGCCCATGCAAGGTGAGGAGTAATGGTACAGTTTTTTGCTGACAGCAGGGGGTTACCAGTTGCCGGTGGCTCGTGCCACAATGTATCTAACGCTGCTCCTGAAATGACTTCATTGTTTAAAGCATTTGCTAAATCTTGTTCGTTGACCAGTTGTCCACGAGACGTATTGATGAGCAAAGCGTTACTTTTCATTTTTGCTAATGTTTGTCTGTTTATTATGTTTTCCGTGGTGGAAAGAGCAGGGCAGTGCAGGGACACAAAATCGGATTGTGATAGCAAGGTATCTAGGTCGACGGCTTCATACGGGTAGCTGAGCTGATTTTGCTGAGAAAAGTGTTCATGAGCTAGGATATTCATTTTAAAAGCATGCGCAATCTCGCCTACTCGCTGCCCAATTTTGCCAAAACCGATAATGCCAATCGTTTTGCCCGCTAACTCAAGTTGTGGATTGAGCCAGTACGTCCAATCTTCGTTGTTGGTCCAACCGAGATTACCGCGCACATCTTCACTGTTCAGAGCGACATTACGTACGAATTGAAAAATGTGAGCAAACACCATTTCAGCGACTGTATCTGTTCCATAAGCAGGCACGTTCAATACCGGTATATTTTTCTCTTTGGCATATTTGATATCAACGACATTGTAGCCAGTCGCTAAGACTGCGATGCATTCTACACTTGGGCATGCATCGATCACTTCTTTGCTGATAGGTGTTTTATTGGTAAGTAATATATGCGCTGGTTTTGCTCGCTCGATAACCTGATTCACACCTGCGGTTGAGCGATCGTAGCAAATGAATTGCCCAAGCTTTTCTATTGGTAGCCAAGGGTTATCACCTGGGTTTAAAGTGTAACCATCTAAACAGACTATGGTTTTCATATCATTTCCTTGTGATAACGACGTTCAGTTGCAGAAAAAGGCAATGCCAGAAAACTATTCTAGCATCACCTTAGTCTGAAGTTGTTTTGAATTTAATGTTTAATAGGCGTCGTTGTGTACGGTTTGAACAGCGCGACCAGAAGGGTCGACACAGTTTTTAAATGTTTCATCCCACTCAACTGCTTTTGCTGAAGAGCAAGCCACTGAAGGGCCTCCAGGAACACATTGAGCAGCTGACTCTAATGGAAATAACTCTTCAAATATCTCGCGATACACGTAACCTTCTTTTGTGGTTGGCGTGTTATATGGGAAGCGGAATTTCGCTGAGCTCATTTGTTGATCAGTGACTTTTTCTTCTGCGACTTCTTTTAGCGTGTCAATCCAGCTATAACCTACACCATCTGAGAACTGCTCTTTTTGGCGCCAAGCAATTGCTTCTGGGAGATAGTGTTCAAAACACTCACGAAGAATGTGTTTCTCCATTTTGCCGTTACCACACATTTTGTCCCTCGGGTTTAAGCGCATAGCGACATCGATAAACTCTTTATCTAAGAAAGGAACTCGACCTTCAACGCCCCAAGCCGCTAAAGATTTGTTTGCGCGAGCACAGTCAAACATGTTGAGTGCTAACAACTTACGTACGGTTTCCTCATGAAACTCTTGCGCGTTTGGCGCTTTGTGGAAGTAGAGGTAACCGCCAAATATTTCATCGGCTCCTTCGCCAGAAAGCACCATCTTGATACCCATCGCTTTGATTTTTCTCCCCATCAAGAACATGGGTGTAGAAGCGCGGATAGTGGTGACATCGTAAGTTTCAATATGGTAAATCACATCGCGGATGGCATCTAAACCTTCTTGAATGGTGTAGGTCATTTCGTGGTGGACAGTGCCGATTTGATCCGCAACTTCACGTGCTGCTTTTAGATCAGGAGCACCTTCAAGGCCGATAGCAAAAGAGTGCAGCTGCGGCCACCAAGCTTCAGACTGCTCGTTATCTTCGATACGCATCGCTGCGAATTTTTTCGCCACAGCAGATGTGATTGAGGAATCTAAACCGCCAGAAAGTAGCACGCCATAAGGCACATCTGTCATTAATTGACGTTTAACTGCAGCCTCTAAGGCTTCGGTTAGCTCTTCCTTGCTTGTTGTGTTGTTTTCTACTTCCGCATAGCTGTTCCAGTCACGAATATAATAGCGCTGTGGCTCTTGATCGGCAGAGGAGAAGTAGCATCCTGGTGGAAACTCGCTTATGGTTTTGCACACTGGCACTAAGGCTTTCATTTCAGAAGCCACATAGTAGTTACCGTGTTCATCGTAGCCTTGGTAAAGAGGAATAATACCAATGTGGTCTCGCCCGACTAGATACTGATCTTTCTCTTCATCGTAAAGAACGAAAGCAAAAATACCATTGAGCTCTTCAAGAAGATCAGCTCCTAAGTCTTGATAAAGCGCAAGAATGACTTCGCAATCAGAATCGGTTTGAAAATCGTATTTGTCTTGATACTTGGCGCGAATTTCTTTGTGGTTATAAATTTCACCGTTCACCGCAAGAATCAAGCTTTTATCAGAATTATAAAGAGGTTGCGCTCCACTGTTTAAGCCAACAATTGCAAGCCTTTCATGGGCTAGGATTGCTTTGTCTGAAGCATAGATCCCAGACCAATCTGGGCCTCTGTGGCGTAGCTTTTTAGACATTTCTAGGGCGATTGGACGAAGCGCAGCTGCATCACTTTTTATATCTAGGATCCCAAATACTGAACACATGTTTATTTCTCTTTAATCTGAACTCAATACAATACAATTTGCCATTGGGTTTAAAAAAAGCAAGCAGTAATGCAATAAAATAAAAACCAATAGCGTAATCATTAAAAAACATTTAATTATTTGAGCATATATAAAATTTTATTTATGTAATGACGATTTATTGTTCGTTGTTTGCATTTTTTGTTGAATAAATGGGCTCTTGTGAGACTGGGTTAAAATCAGGTTTTAGCTGTTCACATACGTGCCGTGCGAAGCCGCTACCTGCCTCGTGATAAATGTTAAATGCGGCGTCGACGCCACTTTCAACCAGAGAGTTTAATTGGTCGGGATATTCTGCGATAGCGGCGATTTGACCGTTGAAGCCAATTTTTTGAAGTTGCTCCAACGCCGTTTGATTCCCCTTGTGGTGGGGCATTGCAAGCAGAACGAGTTTGACTTTAGAGGTGTCGAGTATTCGTTCCCAGAAGTCGGGATCGGTAGCATCGCCAGCAATCACATTTCTGCCTAGCTCTTTATGTTGAGCTGCTGTGCTTTCTTTTACATCCACACCTAGAGAAATGCTACCAAAACGAGATTTCAAATCATCGTAGGCACCAGTGCCGATACGCCCCATACCAAAGATGAGTATTTGCGCTTCACCAGGGTGTATCAGTTGATCTTTTTTATTTAACGAATCGGCGGCGTGTTCTTTAAACCGTCGAGAGATGCCTCGATACAACTTGTGCGCTTTGCTGTTGAGGGGAGCAGCCAGTACAAATGAAATAGAAACCGCGATGGCAATAGAGGCCATTACATCGCCACCAATCCACCCTAATTTGTATGCGAGTGCACCAACAATTAAGCCAAATTCACTAAAGTTAAATAGGGTCAGAGTCGTGAGTAAAGAGGTTCGCATTCTGAACTTAAATTTGTGTAATACAGAGAAATATACCAAGCCTTTGATAGGTAGAAGTAAAACGAACAGTATTCCAAGCGAAACAGCGACTAATGAGGGCTGAGCTTGGAGACCAATATTTAGAAAGAAGCAGACTAAAAACAGTTCTTTTAAGTTAAATAGAGATTTGGATAATTCAGATGCTTTTTTATGGCCAGCCAATAGCATCCCTAGTATCAGAGCACCTAAGTCAGGCTTCACACCAACTAATTGGAAAAGGCCGGCTCCCATAACTAACGCGAAGAAAATGCCAAACAACACCAGCATTTCACCATGACCGACTCTATCGAGGATTCTAAAAAATATCGGTCTTAGAAGAGGAAGGGCAAACAGCGCGATTGCGTACCAATGCGGTATTTTGCCTGTTGATGCGGTGAGGAATATAACCGCGAAAATATCCTGCATAACCAGAATACCAATCGCAATCATTCCATAGGTGGCGTTCATATCACCTTTATCTTGGATGGATTTAACAGCAAACACTGTGCTAGAAAAAGATAAAGCGAACCCTAAAAGGATCAATTGCGGTAGTGGCAGGGAAGCGAGAAATGACACACCAATGAATTTGAGAAGGACGAGAAAGAGGCTGAATATCAAAGTGGTCAGTAAGTTGTGTATCGTTGCGCCAGCCCAGATTTCTTTGGAGAGCAGTACTTTGATATCGAGTTTTAGACCAATTGTGAATAGCAATAAGGTGACACCGAGCTCCGATAGAGTGATGATGGTTTCATTAGTTTGAAACCCATAGTAATGCAATATAAATCCAGCGAACAAAAAACCCACCAAGGGTGGTAGCTGGCACCTTGATGCAATAAAACCTGCTACGAATACAGAGGAGATAAGAACTAATTCCATACGTAATAAAATCCCTTAAGCCAACATGTATATTATTTATTGTTTCTTTGAGAAATGCACAAAGCAGGCTAATTTATCCACGGAATTAATGTCCGAAGGATAAAAGCCTACGAGCTTTGATAAATCAATGAAAAGGATTAACGGGTATTAGATTACAAAGCCGTTAGTGACTTATTCTTCCAGAAGTTTTTGCAATAGTACACCGTTTAACATCGCACGTTTGATCATTGCAAATGCTCCCATCGAAGGTTGATCGTTTAACTGCGATTCGACGATTGGCAAGTTATCATGGAATGTCTTAAGAGATTGATTCTCTACGTTTCTTCTGATGGCAGGAAAAACGATATCTTTGCTTTGAGTAATATCACCAGCAATGATGATTTTTTGGGGATTAAATAAGTTGATTGTAATAGCAATAGCTTTGCCCAGTTGGTTTCCTACACGGATAAGGCTTTGCTGTGCAAGCTCATCGCCGTTGTTTGCGTGTATACAAACATCTTTAATTGTAATTTGAGGAAGATCAGAAAGGCTGGTTTCGTAGCCTTGTGCAGCAAGATGTCTCACACGTTTGACGATTGCAGGGTTTGCGGCAATGGTTTCTAAACAGCCAAAATTGCCACATTGACACTGCTCTCCAAGTGGATCGATTTGGATATGGCCTATTTCGCCAACATTGCGGTTAAAGCCCAAAAACACTTGGCCATTGACGATAATACCGGAACCTGTGCCTCGATGAACACTGACTAGAATTGAATCTTGGCAGTCTTGGCTCGCGCCAAAGTAGTGCTCTGCTAAAGCCATTCCGCGCACGTCATTGCCGACAAAACACTGAACTTTAAATTGGGTTTGAAGAATATGACCAAGATTAAGTCGGTCGACCTTAATGCCGGGAACATAATCGACCGTACCTGTTTCTGGGTTCACCAATCCTGGTAAGACAATACCTATCGCAATGAGCTGCTTGATTGTATATTGGTGGTTTTTCAAGAAGTAGGATATTTGGTGAACAACACCCTCTGTCAGCTCTTCTTGGGTAGTGTAGAAAAATTCATTATTTGTTGACGCTAGTTCATTGCCTGCCAAATCGTAGAGGCTGAAATGGATATAGTCGCGACCGAGTCGAACCGCTAATGAGTGGAAAGGTTCGACTTCAGTTTTTAGCGAGATAGCGCGGCGCCCGCCAGTAGATGCCTGCTGTGCGACTTCTTTGATTAAGCCACGTTCAAGTAATTGACGGGTAATTTTGGTAACGCTCGCGGGGGCGAGCTGACTGATATCGGCAACTTGAATTCTAGAGATCGGGCCTTGTTGATCGATGAGTCGATAAACAGCCGCGCTATTCAGTTGCTTTACTAAGTCTACATTACCAATTTGTCCGCCATTCATTATTAAATTTGCTCGTATATCCCATTAACTATTGCCGCTTGGATTTTAAAGTTGCTATCAAATGCCGTTAAGTTAGCTACCATGCCCGCTTTGATTCGTCCAAGTTTATCTTGAACCCCAATTGCGGTAGCAGGGTATAACGTGGCCATTCTAAGCGCTTCGTCCAAAGCGATCCCAACATGCTCAACAGTATTTTGTACAGCTTCTATCATTGTTAGTGCTGAGCCACCTAGTGTGCCACTTTCATCGATGCACATGCCATCTCGGTAATATACTTTCTTACCGGCAAAAATAAAGTGATCAATTTCAGCGCCTGCTGGTGCTGTGGCATCGGTCACTAATACTAGCTTATCCGCTTTCAGGCTATGCGCAATTCTAATATTGGCGTAATCTACATGAAATCCATCAGCAATAACACCAGCATACACTTCAGGCGTGTCATAAATAGCTCCAACCACTCCCGGCTCGCGACCTGCGATGGAAGTCATCGCATTAAATAGGTGAGTTGCGAAAGTAATTCCAGACTCAAACCCTTCTCTTGCTTGAACATACGTCGCGTTGGTGTGGCCAATTGAAACCACGACGCCTGCTTTCTTTAGTTGTTCAATATGGCGGTGATCATTTTTTTCGGGTGCCAACGTAACTTTCTTAATCACGTCAGCATTCTCACACAAGTAATCCACCATAGAAGTCGCGGGTTGACGAATGTAGTCGATGCAGTGAATACCTTTTTTTTCTGGGTTTAAATAAGGTCCTTCTAGATGAAGCCCAAGCGATTGGTTTTTAAATTTGCTTTGGTACTCTCTGGTGACATCGATGGCCTTTCGCATATCTTCATCGCTTGATGTAATCAGAGTAGGTAGGTAGCTTGTACAACCTGAGCGTAGGTTGGCTTCATGCATGGTTTGTAGAGTGTCTAATGAAATATCATTGTTGAACATCACTCCGCCACAGCCATTTAGCTGTAAGTCAATAAAACCAGGGCTTAAGTTTGCGCCATCTAAATCGATGGTTTGGATATTGCTTGGCACTTCAGTTAAAGCGCAGATGCCAGCAATTAGGTCATTGTCGATAATGACAGCATGCTCTCTAAGAACGTCTCTGCCAGTATAAATATTGCAGTTTGTCAGCGCGTACATTGCTAGCCAATCCTTATTACTTGTTCGTTTGCAAAAGTTAATTTATTTGATAAATTATCTGATCAACCCATTAATTCTAAGGCATTATCGATACCAGTTTAGTTGTTGTCTAATTAACATTTCGTTAGTTTTTTGGCCATCCCTGAATTAACAACAACATGTGGATTGATATTTTGTATTGTAAAATAAGTTTCATTTTTCATCCAGTGGAAATAACTAAATTGATCAAATCTTAGTGATATTTGTCACACATGTGAGGGTTTTAATTTGCGATACGAATTTATTGCCATACACTTATTTGGACTAAATTGAGGCATCGAAAAAAGTGTCTCGACCAAATATTCGAAAATCCTATAGGGGGAACTTGAGGTGAATATTCTTGGGTATGCGCAAAAATTAGGTAAAGCGTTAATGTTACCTATTGCAACGTTACCAGTTGCGGCGCTTCTATTGCGTCTTGGACAACCTGACTTGCTTAATATTGCTTTTATGGCAGATGCAGGTAGTGCGATATTTACAAACCTTCCATTATTATTTGGACTCGGAATAGCGATTGGTTTATCCAAGGATGGTGCTGGTGCAGCAGGATTAGCGGGAGCAGTTGCTTATTTCGTACTTGTCGCTACAACTAAATCAATAAATAAAGATATCGATATGTCGTTCTTCGGCGGTATTATTGCCGGGGTTATCGCGGGCCACTCATATAATGCCTTTCACAAGACTCGTCTACCAGAATGGCTTGCTTTCTTTGCGGGCAAACGACTCGTTCCAATTATGGCAGGTTTATTTGCGTTAATTGCTGGCGCGATTGCAGGCATTGTTTGGCCAACAATACAGCATGGCTTGAACTCCGCAGCACACGGTATTGTTCATGCTGGCTATATAGGTGAGTTTATTTACGGTGCACTAAACCGTGCGTTAATTCCAGTTGGTTTGCACTACGTGTTAAACGCCTATATGTGGTTCGGCCAAGGTACATGCCAAGAAATCATCACTGCTCCTATTGGCGTACTGCACAATGTGACTCAGCTATGTGTCGACCCAGCAGTGGCTAAGCAACTTGTTGTAGGACAAGCGCATACTTTCCACTTTGCAAATGCAGTGACTCCAGAAATTACAACTGTAGTCGAGAAAGTTACAGACATCGTTAAAACTGGTGATTTAAACCGCTTCTTCGCTGGTGATAAGAGCGCTGGTGTGTTCATGACAGGCTTCTTCCCAATCATGATGTTCGGTTTGCCTGGTGCGGTATTAGCAATGTATCTAGCGGCTCCAAAACATAGACGTCCACATGTTGCTGGCCTATTTATATCAGTTGCTCTAACTGCTTTCGTGACTGGTATTACAGAGCCTACAGAGTTCATGTTCATGTTCCTAGCTCCAGGACTTTATGTTATACATGCAATTTTGACTGGTTTGTCTTTGGTCGTGACCAACTATCTCGGTATTCTTGACGGATTTGGTTTCTCGGCGGGCTTAATTGACTTTGTTCTAAACTGGGGCTTAGCAACGAAACCACTAGAGTTGATATTTGTTGGCTTAGCATTTGGTGTTATTTACTTTGTTATCTTCTACTTTGCAATTCGCTTCTGGGATCTCAAAACGCCAGGTCGGGAAGATGAAGAAGATATGCCAGTGGATGGAGAAGAAGGCGCTGAAGGTGAGCTTGCTCGCCAATATCTAAAAGCACTTGGCGGAAGAGAAAACTTAACCTCAATCGATGCTTGTATTACACGCCTACGATTAACCTTAAAAGATCGCTCAGTCGCTGACGAAGTGGTACTGAAAAAGCTCGGAGCGAAAGGTGTCGTTAAGCTAGGTGAGAATAACTTACAAGTCATTCTTGGTCCACTTGCTGAAATTATCGCTGGCGAGATGAAAGCAATTGGAGCAGGCGACGACCTGTCGGATGTGAAACTTCCGAAATAATACCTTTTATATGATTGCTCAAGGCCTCCATTTGGAGGCTTTTTTTGTTTGTTGATTGATTGTTGAGCATCTTTCCGTCAGTTTGTACAAATTATTTTATTAATTCACCGAATCGTATTGTGTAACGCCCTAGAATCGTGGATCATTGGCGAAGATAGATATCTCAGTTAGAGATATTAGGGTTTTGAGAATACTGAATACATTGAGGTGCAATAGATGAGTGAAATTGAGGCTCGTCCGTCGAATTTCATTCGCCAAATAATCGATAAAGATTTAGCGAATGGTAAACATACTAGCGTGCATACCCGCTTTCCGCCAGAACCTAATGGTTACCTGCATATTGGGCATGCGAAATCCATATGTTTAAATTTCGGTATTGCTCAGGATTATCAGGGCCAATGTAACTTGCGTTTTGATGATACCAACCCAGAAAAAGAAGAAGTTGAATATGTAGAGTCGATTAAGAATGATGTTCATTGGCTCGGGTTTGAGTGGGCTGGTGACGTTTGCTATTCGTCAAACTACTTTGACAAGTTGTACGGCTACGCAGTTGAACTTATTAACAAAGGTCTAGCGTATGTTGATGAACTTACATCAGAAGAAATTCGTGAATATCGTGGTACGCTGAAGGAGCCTGGCAAACCAAGCCCTTACCGTGACCGTAGTGTTGAAGAAAACCTAGCTCTGTTTGAGAAAATGCGTGCTGGCGAATTTGAAGAAGGTAAAGCGTGTCTTCGAGCGAAGATTGATATGAGTTCCTCTTTTATGGTGATGCGTGATCCTGTGTTATATCGTGTTCGATTTGCTCATCATCATCAAACAGGTGATAAGTGGTGCATTTATCCGATGTATGACTTCACTCATTGTATTTCTGATGCTATCGAAAACATTACTCATTCGCTGTGTACTTTAGAGTTCCAAGATAACCGTCGTTTATACGACTGGGTTTTGGAAAATATTTCCATTGAAAGCCAACCTCATCAGTATGAATTTAGTCGTCTAAATCTTGAATATACTGTTATGTCAAAGCGTAAGCTGAATCAACTCGTCACTGAAAATCTTGTTGAAGGTTGGGACGATCCCCGTATGCCGACGATTTCTGGCTTACGTCGCCGTGGGTTTACACCAGCTTCAATTCGTGAGTTCTGTAAGCGAATTGGTGTGACTAAGCAAGAAAATATGATTGAGTTTGGTTCTCTTGAATCATGTATTCGTGATGACTTAAATGAAAATGCGCCTCGCGCGATGGCAGTCTTAGACCCTGTAAAAGTGGTTATCGAAAACTTCGGTGAAGAAGCTGAAGTACTCACTATTGCTAACCACCCAAACAAGCCTGAAATGGGAACAAGAGAAGTACCATTTACACGTGAGCTTTGGATTGAGCGTGACGACTTCCGCGAAGAAGCAAATAAGAAATATAAGCGTCTTGTCTTAGGCAAAGAGGTGCGTTTACGTGGCGCTTATGTCATTAAAGCGGAGCGAATTGAGAAAGATGAAAATGACGAAATCACTGCTATCTACTGCAGCTACGATCCAGAAACTCTAGGTAAGAACCCAGCTGATGGCCGTAAAGTAAAAGGGGTTATCCATTGGGTTTCTGCCGAGAAAGGTTTGAGCGCTGAGATTCGTTTGTACGATAGGCTGTTCACCGTTCCGAATCCAGCTGCAGCAGACGATTTTGCTAGTACTTTGAATCCATCTTCGCTGGTAAAAATCAATGGTTATGTAGAGCCTAGCTTAGCTAATGTCGAAGCAGAAAAAGGCATTCAGTTTGAAAGAACGGGTTATTTCTGTCTAGACAACAAAGATTCGAAGCCAGACGCACTAGTATTTAACCGTACTGTTGGCTTAAGAGACTCTTGGGCAAAGATAGGAAGTAACTAACCATTCAGTTCTAGTTTGGAAGATCAAAAAACCAGCTTAGTAAAATAAGCTGGTTTTTTTGTGTTATTAATAGCGTTTAAAAAGCTATTTCTTTAATTTATGTGCATCAGGGTTTTCTTTACAAGTCCCATCGCCACATTTGCCATAGAGATATAGGCTATGGTTTGTCAGTGTGACATTATAGAGAGCAGCAATCTCTTTTTGGCGCTCTTCGATGATGTCATCTGAAAACTCGATAACCTCTCCGCAGTCCAAGCAGACCAAATGGTCGTGGTGGTGTTGAGTCGAGAGCTCAAATACGGACTTCCCACCTTCAAAGTGGTGTCTCGTTACGATACCTGCATCATCAAATTGGTTGAGTACACGATATACAGTGGCAAGACCAATTTCTTCACCAATATCAATAAGTTTCTTATAAAGATCTTCAGCACTGATGTGTTGGCATTCTGGCTGTTGAAGAACTTCTAAAATCTTTAACCTAGGTAAGGTGACTTTAAGACCAGCATCTTTTAACGCTTGGTTGTTGTCTGACATATATATTCCTGTTGACGATCTGTTGCTTAAACAGAATTCAAGTATCTCGATTATTATATTGTAGTAGTTAAAAACAATAAACCACGAAGTTCAAAGGGTTACTAAGAAATATACAGAAAGCGAATCTTTTTTGCTGCAAATGCTGGTATGACCAGTTATTATTTGTGCATTGTAGGAACAAAATTCAAGCGATAGAGACAGGAAATATGAGCAAATTCCTCGCCGTTTTGTACAAGCCGAACGTGGTTAAGCGCGCTTTAAATCTATGGCCACCTTTTTGGGGAGCTGGGATAAAAATTGAAACGATTAGCAGAGATTTTCGCCAAGTTACAGTCAGGTTAAAGCTTCGCTGGTGGAATAAAAATGCAAATCGTGCTCAGTATGGAGGGAGCATTTTTTCGTTGACTGATCCGGTATATGCTTTGATGTTAATGGGGATCTTGGGAGACGAGTATTATGTTTGGGATAAAGAGGCGAGTATCAATTTTATCAAGCCAGGCTATAGCGATCTTTATGCTGACTTTATTATCTCTGAAGAGCAAATTGAGGCGATTGTTTCGAGTACACACAACGGTGAGAAATGCTTTCCCGAGTTTATAATAAGAGTCAAGGATAAAAATGACGAGATAGTGTCTGAAGTTCAGAGGAAGCTATACGTTAGAAAGAAGCCAGCGTATAGAGACGCGGCCGAACAAGAGTAGGTCATTGTCGACCTAACTCTTGCGAAGCTTTAAGATCAGTCTTCCAGCTCAGATAAACACATTTCTTCGTGGATTTGTTTAACCCAGTTGGTCACTCGCTCATCGGTGAGTTCTGGCTGACGATCTTCGTCAATGCATAGGCCAACAAATTGGCTATCGTCATCTTCTAATACCGCTTTCGAAGCTTCAAACTCATAGCCTTCTGTCGAAGTTTGGCCAAGAATTGTAGCGCCTTTAGCTTCAACGATATCGCGAACAGTGCCCATAGCATCACAGAAATATTCAGCGTAATCTTCCTGATCTCCGCAGCCAAAAATTGCTACTAATTTACCAGAAAAATCAATGCTTTCTAGTTCTGGAAAAAAATCATCCCAGTCACATTGCGATTCGCCGTAGTACCATGTAGGAATACCAAGAAGAAGCAAATCGAAGTTATCGATATCTTCTTTGCTACTTTTTGCAATGTCTTGAACATGAACGAGCTTTTTGCCTAACTGTTTTTGAATCATCTTTGCGATAGCTTCGGTGTTGCCTGTATCACTACCAAAGAAGATACCTACACTTGCCATAGAGTTTTTACCTTTGATTTGTCTAATTCTGGCGAATAAATATTGTTAGGGTTACAGACCAGAGCCTTCCCAAGTAAGTTGTATGATTCCTTTCATGATGAAACCCGTACAACCCAAGAAAAGTACTAGCCAAACTATACGACGTCCGAAAGGTGGAACATTACCTTGTTTCAATACGTCTTTAATTGCCATTCCGATAAGAAAGAAAATAGACGCAAACAACAGGTCGAGTCCAATCGACTCAATGATGTTCATGTAGTCGTATAGCATGGTATCCCTTTATGCCAATTCAATTGGCCGCACTATAACATTGTTGCTGAATAAAGTTAATTCGCGCTTTGCTTAAATGTTGTTACGACGGCTGAATAAATTTATCGATTGCTCTGAGCACTTCCTTGGGTTTCTCAGCATGAAGCCAATGGCCTGCATTTGCAATTACATGAGCTTTTGCGTGAGTAAACTGCTTTTGGATATAAGGTTGATGTTCAGCAAGTAAGTAATCTGATGCTCCACCTTTTACAAACAAGGTAGGAGTTGAAAGAGGCTCAATATCTGCCCAACCAAGAATATTCCAGTAATTCTCTTCTACCGAAGGCACATTGAATCGCCAACAGAATATACCGTTATTGTTAAATAGAGATTTGCTTAAAAATTGTCTAACTCCATCTTCTTCGATATGTTTTGTCATTATCTGCAGTGCTTCAGAGCGGGAGGTAGGTTTCTCTTTAATTACTGCGTGCAACCCAGCTAACACGTTATCGTGCTTTCGCTTTGTGTAGGCGACAGGAGACATATCTAGTACGATGAGGTGTTGGGTGCGGTCTCTATCAATATCTGCAAGTTTAATGGCGACTTTCCCTCCCATGGAGTGACCAACTAATGTGAACGAGTCAATGTTGAGATGATCGATTAATGCCTTTACATCTTCTGCCATTGAAGGGTAGTCATGCTGCTCACAATGGAATGAACGCCCATGGTTACGTAAGTCTATGCTAAGTACTTGGTAATCATTTTTTAATTCGCGCGCTAGCACACCTAAATTATCTAAACTTCCAAATAGTCCGTGGATCAATACAAGGGTGTGACCCTCACCTTCTAATTTGTAGTTGAGCAGTTGTGACATTTTATTTTATTCGTGACTGGTTTAACGTGGAGTATCTGACAAGATCTCGTTATAATCTTACAGAGTTTAAACATTGAGATTGTGAAAAGCGAATGAAAACAATTGAGGTTGATGAGGATCTATACCGCTACATCGCTAGCCAGACACAGCATATTGGTGAAAGTGCATCAGATATATTGCGAAGATTGCTAAAAGTAGATACGAATAGCAATAATGGTGCTGGCTCTTTTATCAAAGCAGGTATGGGTGAAAAAGGAATTGTAGTTAGCAAAGATATTGTTAAAGAAACCAGCATTGATGGTGTGAAAGAGATGCGAACTTTACTCATATCTGATGAGTTTGCTGGATTGAAAAAAGCAATAGATAGATTCATGCTTGTCCTCTCAACCCTATATCGTATTGACTCAAGTAGTTTTTCGGAAGCCAGTCAGGTCAAGGGTAGGAAAAGAGTTTACTTCGCAGATAACGAAAAAACTTTGTTGGCCAATGGTAATACAACCAAGCCAAAAGCTATTCCGAATACGCCTTTCTGGGTTATCACCAACAACAACACCAGCCGAAAGCGGCAAATGGTTGAGCAATTGATGGCGAGAATGAACTTTTCGAATGATTTAATAGAAAAAGTCACAAACTCAATTTAAAGCAAAGTAATTTAAGGCCTCATACCACTTCTTAATCGAGTTATGAGGCCTTTATTTTTCTCTATAATTTTAAGGACTTCAGAATGGCTATTCACCCTAGAGCGGGCCAAAAAGCTCAGCAGCAAGATCTTCACAATATCCCATCTTTAGTATCTAACTATTATCTACTTCAACCTTCAGCAAACGCTACCGAGCAACGTGTTCAATTTGGTACTTCAGGTCATAGGGGAAGTGCTGACAAAGTGACGTTTAATGAAAATCATATCTTGTCTATTGCTCAAGCGGTGGCAGAAATTCGTGCAGAGTCGGGTACAACTGGGCCAATGTTTGTTGGTAAAGATACTCATGCACTATCAGAACCTGCATTTAATAGCGTGGTTCAGGTGTTGATTGCTAATGGTGTGAAAGTTATTACTCAAGAAAACAATGGCTATACGCCAACTCCAGGGATTTCTCATGCAATTTTAACTTACAACCAAAAGCATGATAATAAAGCGGATGGTTTAGTTATTACTCCATCTCATAATCCACCTCAAGATGGCGGTATTAAGTACAATCCTATACACGGTGGCCCTGCAGAAGGTGAATTAACGAAACGCATTGAAGACAGAGCCAATGCATTGATTGCCGAAAATCTTCAAGGTGTTAAGCGTATAGATGTTGAGCAAGCGAAGTCATCAGAGCTATTTGAAGACAAAGATCTGATTTCCATATACGTTGATGATCTCGTCAATGTTGTCGATATCGAAGCAATTCAAAAAGCCAGCCTTAATATCGGTGTTGATCCTCTAGGTGGCAGTGGTATTGAGTATTGGAAGAAAATTGCGGAAGTTTATAAGCTCAACCTGACTTTAGTTAACGACGCGGTTGATCCTTCCTTCCAGTTTATGTCTTTGGATAAAGACGGTGCCATTCGTATGGACTGCTCATCTCCGTATGCTATGGCTGGTTTATTGGCATTGAAAGACGAATATGATTTAGCTTTTGGTAATGACCCTGACTACGATCGCCATGGTATCGTGACACCAAAAGGTTTGATGAATCCTAACCATTTCTTAGCGGTATGTATTGATTACCTATATCGTCATCGTGAAGGCTGGTCAAAAGATGTTGCTGTGGGCAAAACGCTGGTATCAAGTGCTTTAATTGATCGTGTCGTAGCAGCGCTTGGCAGAGAGCTTTGCGAAGTGCCTGTTGGTTTCAAGTGGTTTGTTGATGGGCTATACAATGGTCGTTTTGGCTTTGGTGGTGAAGAGAGTGCTGGAGCTTCTTTCTTGCGTAAAGATGGCACGCCTTGGTCAACAGATAAAGACGGAATCATTCTTTGTTTATTAGCTGCTGAGATTACAGCGGTAACAGGCAAGAACCCTCAGCAATATTATGAAGAGTTAGCAGCGAAGCACGGTGAGTCGCAATACAATCGTATTCAGGCTGTTGCAAACGGTGCGCAAAAAGAAGTACTTGCAAACTTGAGCCCTGATATGGTCTCTGCTTCAACTTTAGCGGGTGACACAATCACTGCTCGTTTGACGCACGCTCCAGGCAATGGCGCTGGAATCGGAGGTTTAAAAGTGACGACAGAGTTTGGTTGGTTTGCTGCCCGGCCATCTGGCACAGAAGAAATCTACAAGATCTATTGTGAGAGTTTCAAAGGAAAAGAGCACCTGAAGCAGATCGAAGCTGAAGCGCAAGAGATAGTTAATCAGGTGTTTAAAGAAGCTGGGTTATAAGGCTCATTTCTTTTAAAGACTTGTCGATAAAAGCAGCAATATACTTGCTGCTTTTTTTTATGCTTATGCTTAACGAGAGCTAGTTTGGCCAACTATCTGGAACAATAAACCAAAACTGCCCTGTTGCAGATTGGTAGTGTCTTGATTGACTCACGCTACTCGGTTTTGCTGGGGTGTCAAAGCGTTCTAGGCCGGTAATCCATTGATGTTTATGCATTGAATATAGCGGCTCTTCAATTAAGTGCTGCTGATGTTGAAAGCACCAGTACCCCTTAATACGAGATCGGTTCAATACTTTTGATAAACACTTTTCTGGTATTGAATTCGGCTCGAAAGGGTTCACATACAAACGTCCTTGCATCAAAAGGTTTTTCTCCAGGTTTGACCACTGTGGGTACTTGCTCTGAAAGGCCTCAGAAGCAGACATATTGAGCTGGTGATCTAGCATTCTAGCGAGTTTTAAATCTAATCTATCTTTTGCGTTTGGGCCGTACCAAAGATCGCCATGCAACAAATAGAACTTTATGGCTACCTCCCAATGTTCAATCTGTTTGCTTGCCAAATTTTCAATAATAAAGTCAATGGCTCCTAGAGTTTTGCCATTTTGATTCAATTGGATTTCTTCAGCTAAAAGCTTATGTTGATTGGAATTTGAAAAAAGTTGGCTTACGACATATTGATAGAGAAACCCTAGTCTTGGGTTTCCTGTATATTGTTCCGGCCAATCAACGCTGGCAGCGTCAGCTGGGTATGAATGACGAATTGATTCGTTCTCTTCAAACAGACTTGATGTTTCTTGTATCCACTGTGCGATTTGAGCTAATTGATTCATAGATCTGTATTTCTCAGTTGCATTTCGACATTCTAGGTGCAAATTGTTATAAACGACTAGAGCGCCATTAAGCGCACTGGTGAGAATGGTTACGGTAATGAACAATATACAACTAGAAAAACTTCTAAATGAAAAGCTTTCTCCTCAATTAATTAAAGATTACGCGCCAAATGGCTTACAGGTTGAGGGAAAACAAGAAATACACAAGATTATTACTGGGGTCACAGCATGCCAAGCATTGATCGATGTTGCAATCGAAAAAAATGCTGACGCGTTGTTGGTCCACCACGGATATTTTTGGAAGGGCGAGCCTGAGCCGATTCGAGGCATGAAAGGAAAAAGAATTCGTAGCTTAATAAAGAATGATATCAACCTTTTTGGTTATCATCTACCTCTAGATATTCACCCTGAACTCGGTAACAACGCTCAGTTGGCAAGCCGCCTTGGCATCAAAGTTATCGATGGCTTAGAAGGGCATCCACAATCTGTGGCTATGTATGGAGAGTTGGAAACGCCAGTAACAGGAGAAGAATTCGCAAGGATAATTGCAAAAAGTTTGAATCGTGAGCCTCTACATATCGAGCCATTTGGCTCAGATAAAAAAATCTCCTCGGTTGGTTGGTGCACTGGTGGGGGGCAGGATTACATTGATTTAGCAGCTAAGTTTGGTTTGGACGCCTTTATTTCTGGAGAGATTTCAGAGCGCACAACACATTCTGCCCGCGAGCAAGGAATGCACTATTTCTCTGCTGGGCATCATGCGACAGAAAGGTATGGAATTAAAGCGCTAGGAGAGTGGCTGACAAAAGAGCATAGCTTTGATGTTGAGTTTGTAGATATTGATAACCCTGTCTAGCTTCGTAAAAGAACGTGATTGCTAAAAGTGAAGGCTGCATTTCTGCAGCCTTTTCACTTTAAGTCGTGTTATTCACGTTCGTGAATAGGTTTAAAGTCGCGTTTCTTTAGGCCAGTATATAGCTGACGTGGGCGTCCAATACGATTTTCTGGGTCACTGTGCATTTCGTTCCAGTGAGCAATCCAACCAATGGTACGAGACATTGCGAAGATAACGGTAAACATTGAAACTGGAATACCAATTGCCTTCAAAATGATGCCTGAGTAGAAATCTACATTTGGATAAAGCTTCTTATCAACAAAGTACTCATCTGAAAGAGCAATACGCTCAAGTTCCATCGCCACATCAAGTAGAGGATCTTGGATATTAAGCTCTTTCAGAACTTCATGGCATGCTTCGCGCATTACTGTTGCACGAGGATCGTAGTTTTTATATACACGGTGGCCAAAGCCCATTAGACGGAATGGGTCGTCTTTATCTTTTGCTTTGTCAATATATTCTGGGATATTGGCTACGTCGCCAATTTCTTCCAGCATCTTCAAGCACGCTTCATTCGCACCACCATGAGCAGGTCCCCAAAGAGAGGCAATACCAGCTGCAATACATGCGAAGGGGTTTGCACCAGAAGAGCCCGCCAATCGCACAGTCGATGTTGAAGCGTTTTGCTCATGGTCTGCGTGTAGAGTGAAAATTTTGTCCATCGCGCGAGCAACGACAGGGTTGACTTCGTACTCTTCACATGGGTTCGCGAACATCATGTGCAAGAAGTTTTCAGCGTAACTTAGATCGTTACGAGGGTAGATGAACGGTTGGCCAATAGAGTATTTGTAACACATTGCAGCCAAAGTCGGCATTTTTGAGATAAGGCGGTAAGCCGCTATCTCACGGTGTTCATCGTTGTGTACATCTAACGAGTCGTGATAGAAGGCTGCTAAGGCTCCAACCACACCACACATTACCGCCATTGGGTGAGCATCCCGACGGAAACCATGGAAAAAGCTCGCGATTTGCTCGTGAACCATTGTGTGGCGAGAAATTGTCTTTTTAAATTCTTCGTATTCTTCTCGATCTGGCGCTTCGCCATAAAGCAAGATATAACATACTTCCAAATAGTCGGCATTATTTGCCAGCTGATCGATAGGGTAGCCACGGTGTAATAGTACACCTGCACCACCATCGATATAAGTGATTTGAGATTCACAAGATGCGGTGGCAAGAAATCCTGGGTCAAATGTAAAGTAACCATTTGCTCCCAGTTTTCGAACATCAATTACTTCTGGGCCTAAAGTCCCGCCCATAATTGCTAGCTCGATTGGCGCTTTGCCTTCAATTTGAAGGGTCGCTTTCTTATCTGCCATAACCAATCTCCTTTGTTTATTTTTAATCCAGTCAGGATGTTTATGTGCCAATTTTTTACGATTGTTCGTTGGGAAAGTCAATTACTGTCGTGTTTTGTGTGCACTTGTAGGGGTTTTTTGTTGATGTATAGTTAAAAACCTGCCCTGTGTAGCAAAAACTGTTGCACTTATTGTATTAGAATGTTGCGAGCCGTATAGTGGCGCTGAAATTTTTTGGGGAAACCTTTTGAATTCAAGGCTAGACTGTATTACGAAGCAATTTGTACTAGCTTTGGCCGTTAACTTAAAATACCACGTTGAATTGCACCATTATGATGCCTTTTTGTGACATTAAAGTTAACTTTTATAGGTTTTCCATAGAAAATCGTTCTATAACTATAAATGCATAATGGAGCTGAGTGAGCAAGCCCATGAAAGAAAGAAAGTCAAGACCTGTTAATCTCGATTTACAGACCATCCACTTTCCGATTACCGCGATTGCATCTATATTACACCGTATC
The DNA here is from genome assembly GCF_059777565.1 of Vibrio sp. A37. Lineage (NCBI taxonomy): Bacteria > Pseudomonadati > Pseudomonadota > Gammaproteobacteria > Vibrionales > Vibrionaceae > Vibrio > Vibrio sp. A37. The sequence goes on from NZ_JBLNLI010000003.1 coordinate 145,049, forward strand.
TCCGGTGTTATTACGTTTGTCGCAGTCGGAATCCTTCTCTGGTTATTATCTATATCCCTGTCATCCCCCTTTGGTTTCCTAGAAGCATATAACATCGTTAGTGGCTTCTTCGTCAAGCTGATTTTGTGGGGCATACTAACCGCGCTGTCATATCATATTGTCGGCGGAATTCGTCACTTGCTCATGGACTTAGGGCATTTTGAAGAGCTGGAGAGCGGAACAAAAAGTGCAAAAGTAGCATTTGTTGTGACGGTTATTCTATCTGTATTGGCGGGGGTTTTAGTATGGTAAACAACGTTTCTACCGTAGGCCGCAACGGAGTTCACGATTTCCTCCTAGTCCGTGGTACGGCCATCATTATGACTTTGTACACTTTGTACTTAGTCTGTTTCTTCGCGTTCTCAGGAGAAATTACTTACCAATCTTGGGTCATGTTTTTTGCTGGTACATTTACTAAAGTGTTTACCATGCTTGCCCTGGTTTCTGTCTTGATCCATGCCTGGATTGGTTTATGGCAGGTCCTTACCGATTACGTTAAATGCACTAAATTGCGTGGTGGGTTGCAGCTTGTCATTATTGCCGTGCTGCTGGGTTATGTCTTCTCTGGCTTATTTATTTTGTGGGGTGTGTAAGTGTCTATTCCAGTTCGCGAGTTTGATGCCGTAGTTATTGGTGCAGGTGGCGCAGGAATGCGTGCGGCTCTGCAAATCTCTGAGCAGGGTTTATCCTGCGCATTATTATCTAAAGTATTTCCTACCCGCTCCCATACCGTTTCTGCTCAAGGTGGTATTACGGTTGCGTTAGGGAATTCTCATAAAGACAACTGGCAATGGCACATGTACGACACCGTTAAAGGGTCGGATTACATTGGCGACCAAAACGCTATCGAATATATGTGTAAAAATGGGCCAGAGTCAGTCATCGAACTTGAAAAAATGGGTCTACCGTTTTCTCGTTTCGATAATGGTTCAATTTATCAAAGACCTTTCGGTGGTCAGTCGAAAGAATTTGGTGGTGAGCAAGCTGCTCGAACAGCTGCTGCAGCCGACCGTACTGGTCACGCATTACTGCACACTCTTTATCAGCAAAATATCAAACACAAAACAACTATCTTCTCTGAGTGGTATGCCTTAGATCTGGTAAAAAACCAAGATGGTGCAATCCTAGGTTGTACAGCTATCTGTATGGAAACCGGAGAAATGTGTTACTTCAAATCGAAAGCAACAGTTCTTGCGACAGGTGGAGCTGGTCGTATCTACGCTTCTACCACGAATGCGCATATCAATACCGGTGATGGTGTGGGCATGGCGCTTCGTGCTGGTGTGCCAATGCAAGATATGGAAATGTGGCAGTTCCACCCAACAGGAATTGCTGGAGCCGGTGTACTGGTGACAGAAGGTTGTCGTGGCGAAGGTGGTTATCTTCTCAATAAAGATGGCGAGCGTTTCATGGAGCGTTATGCTCCAAATGCGAAAGACTTAGCTGGCCGTGATGTCGTTGCGCGTTCAATGATGATTGAAATTCGCGAAGGCCGTGGCTGTGATGGTCCATGGGGACCACACATTAAACTTAAGTTAGATCACTTAGGTAAAGATGTATTGGAATCACGTCTACCAGGTATCTGTGAGCTATCACGAACATTTGCTCACGTTGATCCGGTGAAAGAGCCAATTCCCGTTATTCCAACGTGCCATTACATGATGGGTGGTGTTCCGACGCAAGTCTCTGGCCAAGCGATTAAGCAAGATGCTTCTGGCAGTGATGTTGAAGTTCAAGGTCTATTTGCTTGTGGTGAGATTGCATCAGTATCTGTACATGGTGCAAACCGCCTAGGTGGCAACTCATTGCTTGACTTGGTGGTATTTGGCCGTGCAACAGGATTACACCTTGGTGATACTTTAGATGCTCAAGCTGAAGCACGACCAGCTTCAGAATCCGATATCGAGGCGTCTCTAGCTCGTACAATGCGCTGGGAAAACAGTACTGGTGGCGAAGATCCTGTACAAATTCGAAAAGATCTACAAAGCTGTATGCAGCACAGTTTCTCAGTATTCAGAGAAGGTGACGCAATGGCAACTGGCCTAGAAGAGCTGAAAACGATTCGCGAGCGACTGAAAGATGCTCATTTAGCAGACAAGTCTTCCGAATTTAATACACAACGTATCGAGTGTTTAGAGCTAGATAATTTAATGGAAACAGCTTTTTCAACGGCTGTTGCTGCTAACTATCGAACAGAAAGCCGAGGCGCACACGCTCGCTTTGATTTCCCAGATCGTGATGATGAAAATTGGTTGTGTCACTCAGTTTACAACCCAGAAACGGAACAAATGGCAAAGCGTGACGTTAATATGGAACCTGTTCATCGTGAAGCATTTCCACCAAAAATACGTACATACTAAGGGAGGCCAACGTATATGAAACTTAACTTCTCTCTGTATAGATACAATCCAGACGTTGATAAAAAACCTTATATGAAGGATTACTCTCTGGAGGTGGATGAAGGCTCGGATATGATGCTGCTGGATGCGCTAATTCTATTGAAAGAGCAAGATCCAACCATCGCTTTTCGCCGCTCATGTCGTGAGGGAGTTTGTGGCTCCGATGGCTTAAATATGAATGGTAAAAACGGGCTAGCATGTATCACACCGCTTTCAGCGCTAGAAGGTGGAAAAATTACGATACGTCCGCTTCCAGGTTTGCCTGTGGTTCGTGACCTGATCGTTGATATGACTCAGTTTTACGACAACTACGCAAAAGTGAAGCCATTCTTGATTTCTGACGGTAACTTACCGCCTTCTAGAGAAAATTTGCAAGCTCCAGAAGATAGAGCACATTTAGATGGTTTATACGAGTGCATCATGTGTGCATGTTGTACAACGTCTTGCCCATCTTTCTGGTGGAATCCGGACAAGTTTATTGGTCCAGCAGGATTGCTTGCTGCTTATCGTTGGTTAATTGATAGCCGCGATACTGCAACCGATGAGCGCTTATCAGAGCTTGATGATGCGTTCAGCGTGTTCCGGTGTCACGGAATTATGAATTGTGTCAGCGTTTGTCCGAAAGGGTTGAATCCGACCAAAGCAATTGGTCATATAAAGTCGATGCTAGTAAATCGTTCTATATAGTAAAGAAAGCCAAGCCAACCTTTGATTAGGTTGGCCATTTAAAAATAACTCGGCGTAGACCGAAGATAATGTGAAAACTACTGGTTAAGGGAAAATATGCACAATGGTGTGATGAAGGCATGGCTCGAGTCTTCACACTTGGCTGGCGCCAATGCAACTTATGTAGAAGAACTCTACGAACTGTATCTAAGTGATCCCGAACAGGTAAGTGAGGAGTGGAAATGTGTATTTGAAGATTTGCCAACGCAAACTTCAGAAGCGGTTGAACAACCGCATTCACGGATCCGCGAATACTTCCGACGACTCGCAAAAGAAACAAAGCATTTTAGTGCCCAAGTTAGTGACCCAGAAGTCGATGCGAAACAAGTAAAAGTTCTCCAATTAATTAATGCTTATCGATTCCGTGGGCATGAGGCGGCGAATCTCGACCCCTTGGGTCTTTGGAAAAGAGATAAAGTCGCAGAATTGGACCCTTCCTTCCATACTCTTACCGAAGACGATTTCGACGAAACATTCAATGTGGGTTCGTTTGCCATCGGCCAAGAAACAATGGTACTTAGAGACCTGTACAAAGCTTTAAATCAAACCTACTGTGGTTCGATTGGGGCTGAGTATATGCACATGACCAATACCGAACAAAAGCGCTGGATACAGCAACGGTTAGAGTCGGTATCGGGTTTACCTTCTTTTTCTCAAGATGAGAAAAGAACATTCTTGGAAGAATTAACAGCTGCTGAAGGTCTTGAGCGATACTTAGGTGCTAAATTCCCTGGCGCAAAGCGATTTTCATTAGAAGGTGGTGATGCGTTAATTCCAATGACAAAAGAAATTATCCGCCATGCTGGTAATGAAGGCATGCGTGAAGTTGTCATTGGTATGGCCCACCGCGGTCGTTTAAATATGCTAGTGAACGTGCTAGGTAAGAAGCCGCAAGATTTGTTCGATGAATTTGCAGGCAAGCATGACGATACCTGGGGTACGGGTGACGTCAAGTATCACCAAGGTTTCTCTGCAGACTTTGCAACGAACGGTGGTAATGTTCACTTAGCTCTCGCGTTTAACCCTTCTCACTTAGAAATTGTTAACCCAGTAGTCATAGGTTCAGTGCGAGCTCGTCAAGACAGATTAGATGACCACGAAGGCAAGAGTGTTCTACCTATTACTGTTCATGGTGACTCTGCAATTGCTGGTCAAGGTGTTGTCCAAGAGACGTTTAACATGTCTCAAGCGCGAGGCTTTAAAGTCGGAGGAACGGTTCGCATTGTGGTAAACAACCAAGTTGGCTTTACTACATCTAACCCAAGAGATACTCGTTCTACCATGTACTGTACCGATATTGCTAAGATGGTACAGGCCCCAATTTTCCATGTAAATGCGGATGACCCTGAAGCAGTCGCTTTTGTCGCTCGTGTTGCATTGGATTATCGAAATACTTTCAAACGTGATGTTGTTATTGATTTGGTTTGTTATCGTCGTCATGGACACAACGAAGCAGATGAGCCAAATGCAACTCAGCCTCTGATGTATCAAAAGATCAAAAAGCACCCAACACCACGTAAGCTATACGCTGACGTGTTAATCGATAGGGGTGAGTTTGGTATCGATACTGCAACTCAGCTCGTGAATGAATATCGTGACGCTTTGGATCAAGGTGAAGTTGTTGTCAAAGAATGGCGTCCAATGACCATGCACTCCGTGGATTGGGACCCGTTCTTAGGACACGATTGGGATATTGAGTGGGACAACAAGGTTGATAGCAAACGCTTGATCGAGCTAGGTAACAAAACCTGTCAATATCCAGAAAGCCACAAGCTACAAAGCCGTGTGAATAAACTCTATAACGATCGCTTGGCCATGATGAGTGGTGAGAAAGCAATTGATTGGGGTATGGCGGAAACTCTAGCTTATGCAACGTTAGTTGATGATGGCAAGCGAGTAAGAATCTCTGGTCAAGACTCTGGTCGTGGTACTTTCTTCCATAGACACTCAGTGCTTCACAATCAAGCGGATGCAAGTACATATGTACCTTTGGCGAAGCTACATGACAAGCAAGGTCCGTTTCAGGTCTTTGATTCAGTATTGTCAGAAGAAGCAGTGCTAGCATTCGAATATGGATATGCTACGGCTGAGCCAAGTGGCTTAACGCTATGGGAAGCACAATTTGGTGACTTTGCTAACGGTGCACAAGTGGTAATCGACCAGTTTATTTCTTCTGGTGAACAGAAGTGGGCTCGTCTGTGTGGATTGACTATGTTGCTTCCTCATGGATATGAAGGTCAAGGCCCAGAGCACTCGTCAGCTCGCTTGGAGCGCTACTTGCAATTGTGCGCTGAACAAAATATGCAGGTGGTTGTGCCATCGACACCAGCTCAGGTTTACCACATGATCAGAAGACAAGTGGTTCGCCCGATGCGTCGCCCACTTATCGTAATGTCTCCTAAATCTTTGCTTCGTCATCCACTGTGTACTTCTCAAATCGAGGATCTGGCAGAAGGTACGTTCCAAGCTGCTATCGGTGAAATTGACGAGCTAGAGGCAAGCAAAGTTAAACGCGTTGTTATGTGCTCCGGTAAGGTTTATTACGATCTCCTAGAGCAGAGACGCAATAACGAGCAAGATGATGTTGCCATTATTCGTATCGAGCAACTTTACCCATACCCGTTTGCGGAAGTCACAACAGCAATAGAAAAATACACTAATGCTGTGGATTATGTATGGTGCCAAGAAGAACCTCAAAACCAAGGTGCTTGGTACTCTAGTCAACATAACTTCCGAACATCTATCCCCGCTGGAAAAGAATTGAAATATGCAGGTCGCCCAGCTTCTGCATCACCAGCTGTCGGATACATGTCAGTACATTTGAAACAACAAAAAGCGTTGGTCGAAGACGCTCTGACCCTAGACAAGAACTAGAGTGAAAGGAAAAAAGAATATGACAATTGAAATTCTGGTTCCAGATTTACCTGAATCGGTCGCAGATGCAACAGTTGCAACGTGGCATAAACAACCAGGAGAAGCGGTTGCTCGTGATGAAGTGATCGTTGATATAGAAACGGATAAGGTCGTCTTAGAAGTACCGGCACCTGATGAGGGTGTGCTTGAAGCTATTATCGAAGAAGAAGGGGCTACGGTTCTTTCAAAACAGCTAATAGCAAAGCTAAAACCTGGCGCAGTTGCTGGTGAACCAACCAAAGATAAAACAGAAGAACCTGAAGCATCACCAGATAAAAGACATAAGGCGACATTAGCAGAAGAATCTAATGACGCACTTAGCCCAGCTGTTAGACGTTTGCTTGCCGAGCATAACTTGCAAGCAAATCAAATTAAGGGCTCTGGTGTCGGTGGTCGTATCACTAGAGAAGATATTGAGTCATACCTTGCGTCGAATAAAGGTGGGGCTGCTTCAGCGGAAGTGAAACAAGACGAGCCAGTGGTTCCAGCAGCAGCTCGCAGCCAAAAACGTGTTCCAATGACACGTCTTCGTAAAACGGTTGCAAACAGATTGCTTGAAGCGAAAAACAGCACGGCAATGTTAACTACGTTCAACGAAGTGAACATGAAGCCAATCATGGATTTGCGCAAGCAGTATAAAGACTCGTTTGAGAAGAGGCACGATATCCGCTTAGGTTTTATGTCTTTCTATGTTAAGGCGGTAACGGAAGCACTAAAACGTTATCCAGAAGTTAATGCATCTATCGATGGTGATGACATTGTTTATCACAATTACTTTGATATCAGTATGGCGGTTTCCACTCCTCGTGGGTTGGTGACGCCGGTATTGAAAGATTGCGATACGCTTGGCTTTGCCGATATCGAAAAAGGCATTAAAGAGCTTGCCGTAAAAGGCCGTGATGGAAAACTGACGGTTGATGAATTGATGGGCGGCAACTTTACCATCACTAATGGTGGCGTATTTGGCTCATTGATGTCTACACCAATCATTAACCCGCCTCAATCGGCGATTTTGGGTATGCATAAAATCCAAGAGCGTCCAATGGCCGTTGATGGAAAAGTCGAGATCTTGCCGATGATGTACCTTGCATTGTCTTATGACCACCGATTAATTGATGGTCGTGAGTCAGTTGGTTTCTTGGTAACGATAAAAGAGTTGTTAGAAGATCCGGCACGTCTATTGTTGGATGTATAACGTTTCAATTTTCGGTTAAAAGCCAATCAACAACAGGTTTAGGGTTAGCCATGCTCACGGCTAACCCTTTAGAAAGTCAAATTAATTAGTGTCTTAATTTGGCTACTTAAGTAAAGTAACCCTACATACATATTGTTCATACCCATGATTCAATATGGAGAAAATAAATCCTTCAAAGGATCACAAAACGGAATATAGTAATGAACTTGCATGAATATCAAGCCAAACAGCTGTTTGCAGAATTCGGTTTGCCAGTACCAGAAGGCTACGCATGTGATACTCCACATGAAGCAGCAGAAGCTGCGGGCAAAATTGGTGGAACCAAATGGGTCGTAAAATGCCAAGTACACGCAGGCGGGCGTGGCAAAGCTGGTGGTGTTGAACTGCATGATAATAAAGATGGTATCAGAGATTTTGTTCAGAAATGGATAGGCAAGAATCTTGTTACTTACCAAACTGATGCGAAAGGCCAGCCTGTTTCTAAAATCCTTGTTGAAACAGCTTCTGATATCGCAAATGAGCTATATCTAGGCGCAGTTGTTGATCGCTCAACAAAACGAATCGTATTTATGGCATCAACTGAAGGTGGTGTTGAAATTGAGAAGGTTGCTGAGGAAACGCCTGAACTCATTCACAAAGCAGCTATCGATCCTTTAGTTGGTCCAATGACTTACCAAGGTCGTGAGCTAGCATTCAAACTAGGTCTTGAAGGCAATCAGATTAAGCAATTTGTGAAGATATTTATGGGTCTTGGCAAAATGTTTAGCGAGCTAGATTTAGCACTACTAGAAATCAACCCATTAGTTGTGACTGGCGACGGTAACCTAGTGTGTTTGGATGGTAAGATCAACATCGATTCGAACGCTCTTTATCGTCACCCTAAACTTCGTGAAATGCATGATCCGTCGCAAGAAGATGAGCGTGAAGCACATGCTGCGAAGTGGGAACTAAACTACGTAGCATTAGACGGCAGCATCGGCTGCATGGTTAACGGTGCTGGTCTAGCTATGGGTACGATGGATATCGTAAACCTACATGGTGGTAAACCTGCCAACTTCCTTGATGTTGGTGGTGGTGCTACTAAAGAGCGCGTAACTGAAGCATTCAAGATCATTCTATCTGATACCAACGTTAAAGCGGTATTGGTGAACATCTTTGGTGGTATCGTACGTTGTGACCTAATCGCTGATGGCATCATTGGTGCAGTTGAAGAAGTTGGTGTTGAAGTACCAGTTGTTGTTCGACTTGAAGGAAATAACGCGCCACTAGGTGCCAAGAAACTGGCTGATAGTGGCCTAAACATCATTGCTGCGACCTCACTCACTGAAGCAGCTGAAAAAGTAGTTGCAGCAGCGGAGGGCAAATAATGTCAGTCTTAATCGATAAAAATACTAAAGTTATTTGCCAAGGCTTCACAGGTGGTCAAGGTACGTTTCACTCAGAGCAAGCTATCGAGTACGGAACGCAAATGGTTGGTGGTGTATCTCCAGGTAAAGGAGGTCAAACTCACCTAGGTCTACCAGTTTTCAATACTGTTCGTGATGCAGTAGAACAAACGGGTGCAACAGCATCGGTTATCTATGTACCAGCTCCATTCTGTAAAGATGCAATTCTAGAAGCAATCGACGCAGGTATTAAGCTAATCGTAACGATTACTGAAGGAATTCCAACACTAGACCTTGTTGAAGTAAAAGAGCGTCTAGATGCATCTGGCGTTGTTATGATCGGTCCTAACTGTCCAGGTGTGATTACTCCTGATGAGTGCAAGATTGGTATCATGCCAGGTCACATTCATAAGAAAGGTAAAGTCGGCATCGTTTCTCGCTCTGGTACTCTCACTTATGAAGCAGTTAAGCAGACAACTGATGAAGGCTTTGGCCAGTCGACTTGTGTTGGTATTGGTGGTGACCCTATCCCAGGCTCAAACTTCATTGATATCCTTAAGCTGTTTGAAAAAGACCCTGAGACAGAAGCTATCGTTATGATTGGCGAGATTGGTGGTACAGCAGAAGAAGAAGCGGCGGCATTCATTAAAGACAATGTCACTAAACCTGTTGTTTCTTACATCGCTGGTGTGACAGCACCTCCAGGTAAGCGTATGGGGCACGCTGGTGCAATTATCTCTGGTGGTAAAGGTACGGCTGACGACAAGTTCGCGGCTCTTGAAGCTGCAGGCGTTAAGACTGTTAAAAGCTTAGCGGACATCGGCAAAGGTCTTCGTGAGATCACTGGTTGGTAATTTTACTGACTGCAATAAAAGAAAACCGAGCAACTAACTGCTCGGTTTTTTATGCTTGTTTGCGTGACATTAACACTTTTATAGGACCATTGCCGCTAACCAGCCAAAGCCGATAAGAGGGATGTTGTAGTGTAAGAAAGTAGGGACCACTGTTTCCCATATATGCTCATGTTGCCCATCAATGTTTAAGCCTGAAGTTGGGCCCAAAGTAGAATCCGAAGCAGGCGAACCAGCATCTCCTAATGCTGCAGCCGTACCAACTAATGCTACTGTTGCGAGAGGAGAAAAGCCAAATGCTAAACAAAGAGGCACATATATTGTTGCGATAATAGGTATGGTTGAGAAAGAAGAGCCAATCCCCATCGTAACTAGCAAACCCACAACAAGCATCAATAGTGCCGCTAAAGGTTTGTTGTCGCCGATAGTTGTAGAGATAGACTGTACCAAAGATTCAACGCCTCCTGTCTGCTTCATAACCGCTGCAAAGCCAGCTGCGGTAATCATAATGAAGCCAATCATCGCCATCATATGAACGCCTTTGGTAAATACATCATGGGTTTCTCTCCATGCGATTACTCCACCTAAGGTAAAGACCGTAAAACCTGCCAGAGCACCGATAATCATAGAGCCAGTATAAAGCTGGACTGATAACGCTGTGATAATACCTACAACAGCGACTTTGATATGTTTGCGGTTTGGCTCATTGGTTTTGTTAGAAGGCTCTTCATGAAGCTCTGAGTTCTGGAAGTAAGCCCGAGGCTTTCGATAGCTTACGAATACAGCGGCCAATAACCCGACTAGCATGCCTAATGCAGGCAAAAGCATTGCCTGTGGGACTTGTGAAGCATCGACGGCTTGCAAGCCATTATCTTGTAGGTTTTTAAGCAAAATATTGTTGAGAAAGATACCGCCGAAACCAATAGGTAGAACCATGTAAGGGGTGATAAGTCCGAAGGTGAGAATACAAGCGAGCATTCTTCGGTCAATTTTAAGCTTGTTGAAAACCCCCAATAAAGGTGGAATCAAAATCGGTATAAAGGCGATGTGAACAGGAATGATGTTTTGCGATGACATGGTAATTGCCACCAAGCAAATCAGTAAACCATATTTTAAACCGTTTGAAGCAAGGTCATTGTCTTGGCCTGAGATTTTCTTGATGACGGCTTGAGCTAGCAGGTCAGTGATGCCTGAGCGAGAAATAGCGACAGCAAAGGTGCCAAGCATTGCATAGCTTAGCGCAATTGTCGCACCGCCGCCCAAGCCACTCTCAAAGGCTGAAATAGTATCATTTAAACTCATTCCAGCGGTTAATCCGCCCACTATTGCACTAAAAGTCAGGGCGATGACTACGTTAACGCGCATAAGTGCCAAAAGGAGCATCAGGCACACGGAAATAACAACGGGATTCATAGTTGTCCTTAACTAATTGATTGGATGTTTAGTCGGTATTGTCGCTTAGCGGCCAACCGCCTAGAGCTTTCCATTTATTTACTATTTGGCAAAAAAGTTGTGCAGTTTTTTGGGTATCGTATAAAGCGGAATGTGCTTCTTTGTTATCAAAATCGATACCTGCAGTTTGACACGCTTTTGCTAGAACCGTTTGACCGAATGCAAGCCCACTTAGTGCAGCGGTATCAAAGGTGGCAAAAGGGTGAAAAGGTACTCGTTTTAGTTTGCACCTCTCATTGGCTTCAGAAACAAAACTGTGGTCAAACGTTGCATTGTGAGCAACGATTATTGCTCGATTGCAATCGGCTTCTTTCTGTTCTTTACGCACAATTTTATAAATTTCTTTTAACGCTTCGGATTCAGTGACAGCCCCTCTTAAAGGGCTGAATGGATCGCGGATTCCATTGAACTCAAGTGCTGCTTGCTCAATATTCGCACCTTCAAAAGGTGACACGTGGAAATGGGATGTGGTCGCAGGATGAAGATCGCCATTCTCATCCATTTTTAAGGTGATGGCACAAATTTCCAGAAGAGCATCTGTTTTCGCATTGAAGCCAGCAGTTTCTACGTCAATAACGACAGGAAAATAACCACGAAAGCGCCCTCTAAGTGTTAGAGCGTCATTATTTGAAGACATGTTTTACCTAGTTTATTCGATATGGCGTCATTATTGCAGATTATGACAAGGAGCAAAACCAGCACCTATAATTATTGGGGTAGCAGTGAAGCATTTCTTGGCTGCTCCAGTCGCTAAATTAAGTCATCAAAGATGGCGTGCTTTTTGCAAATATCCGTGTAGAGAGACGTTAGGCGGCAATTTGCTTCCTACTCTATGCTTTGATTAAGAGAAACCTTGTATATGGATAAATGGACTGCAATTGGTTTAAGCGCCTTACTGACTTTACCTAGCTTTTCTACGCTAGCTTCGAGTAAGCGTTATGTTGCTTCACCAACTCAATCTAAATGGGAAATGGCGATCAATACTCCTTTGGAGTGTCGTTTAGTCCATCCTATTCCTCATTATGGGGATGCTCTATTTACATCTCATGCAAGCAAGAAAATTAACCTCGATTTTGAGCTCAAAATGCGATTGCCTATGGGGGCAACGCGTGATGTCAGCTTAATCTCTATGCCACCCGCTTGGCGCCCGGGAGATAGTGCAGAGCGTATAACTAACTTAAAATTTTTCAAACAGTTTGATGGCTATGTCGGAGGGCAAACTGCATGGGGAATATTGAGTGAACTGGAGAAAGGGCGTTATCCTACTTTTAGTTACTTGGGGTGGGAAAGTCGAAATCAGAGGGTGGAAGTCTCTTTATCTTCTGTCTTATTTCAAAGGCAATTTGACGCTTTTAGCCAATGTATTAGCAAGCTTTTGCCATACAGCTTCGAAGATATCTCATTCACCATTCTTCACTATGATCGAACCAGTGTGCAGCTTAATAAAGCTTCACAAAAAAGGTTGTCACAAATTGCCGAATACGTTCGTTACAACAAAGATATCGATTTAGTGTTGGTTTCTACATACACTGACTCTGCAGACAGCAAGTCAGTTAGCCAAGATCTCTCAGAGAGAAGAGCAGAAGTCCTACGCAATTATTTTAAGTCGTTAGGTTTATCTGAGGATCGAATTCAAGTTCATGCTTATGGAAAGCGTCGCCCTATAGCAGATAACGCATCTCCTATAGGAAAAGACCAAAACCGCCGCGTAGTGATTTCTTTGGGTCGAACGCAGGTTTAATTTTTAATATTAGGCAGAATATTCTTGGAATATAAGGTAGGCATTACTTATTACAGATAATAATTACTTTTTTATTAATAGCTATGTTATTTATTTGAGTTTGGAATGAATTAATTAGTGATTGACTCATTGTAATAATAACCCTGATAATTTTGGATTAAGCAGGTTTAATAAAAGTGTCATGCTATAAAAGATATAATTAATCTTAAGTTTTAATTATTGAAGGTTTGTTATTTCTATGAGTGATAAAGCTCAGAATGATGTTTGCTCTAACATTGAAATAGGCACTGAAGGCTTTAATATGAAGTCCGCAGAGTGGGTTACTTATACTAACACTAAGATAGAAACAGTTGGCGTGCAGTGGGCAGAGTTCTGCTTGGGGCCTACTCATAAGTATTATCCAAGCTACTACATCGCGCTGTGTAATCGTAAAGTTGGCCTGACTAGAAAAGAGTTTAAGTGCACAGGTGAGACAGTCAAGCTATTTGAAAAAAAGCAAGATATTGGGCAAGACCAAGTTAATGTAGTAGGAGGGCAAAGTATAGATATTATTGATGAAAGCTTCAGTGTAATCGATAGTGATTTAAATAGTTCAATATTTAGTATTGATAACAATGAGGCAAATGTAAGAAAAAGTGATATTTCAGCTGATGATGTTTACGTTAGAACAAGAAAAGTAGGGTTTGACAATTCAGATTTTACTGTCAACAAACAGAATAGCCAAATTAGTATGAGGAAAAACACAGGAGAGATAGTAAACAATAGTAATACTGTTTCAACAGGTGGAATTGCCTTAAATAATCATAATGTGAATGTTTTTTAGATATTGGTTTTAGATTATTTTTATATCTATTATTAACTCTATCCCCAAGGATTGGGGAACATAAATGTTGGATATTATTAATTAACTATAATTATTTGATATGTTTGCCCGAGTCATTTTAGCAACTCAGGCAAGTGAGTCTAAATTGTTTAACTTCTTCCTATTTTCGCCAACCGAACTCCATTCATTAAGTTCTGCTCAATTTTCTCTAAACTTATTCCTTTTGTTTCTGGAATAATGGCTATTGTTATAAAAATAAATATTAAATTGAGTGCAGCGTATAGCCAGAACGTTTGCGCGTTTCCAAGAGTTTGTAAAAAGGTTAGGAAAGTCACGCCGACTATCATATTCGCAATCCAGTTGGTGGTAGTGCTGACAGTGATACCAAAATCTCTCATTTTTAATGGCTGAATCTCAGAGCAAACAACCCAGATCAAAGGTCCGGCACTCATTGAGAATCCACAACAAAAGACGAGTAAAACAAACGCAGCTAAATATTGTTCAAAATGAGTTGCAACGCCAAGGTGAAGTAGCCAACCTAAAATAGCCATACTTGCAGCCATCACAAAAAAGCCGAGCTTCAGAATGGGCTTTCGTCCCCATTTATCGACGAGTCCAATGGCGATGAAGGTCGCAAAAACGTTGGTTAAGCCAACAATGACTGTTCCCCACATCTGCTGTTCAGTTGTTGCAAAACCAGCGATTTTGAAGATTTTTGGCGCATAATACATAATCACATTCATGCCGGTAAACTGCTGCATGACTTGCAAAGCTATTCCAAGATAGACAGCGCGTCGGCAGTTTGAATTGGAAATAAATAGCCTCCAACCGCTTTGCTTTATCTTTAGGCTGTGACGTATTGAGTCAAGCTCTGCTTTTGCTGCTTCACTATTTCCCCTTAATAGTTCTAAAACACGCTTAGCTTCAACATGATCACCTTTTAGCGCTAACCAACGTGGACTGCGAGGAAGCATCATTACGCCGATAAATAGGAGAAGTGCTGGAATAGTTATCACCCCAAGCATCCAACGCCATTGACCGTAATAACTAAATGCTGTGTCGGAGACAAACGCGACAACGATTCCGATAGCTATCATCAGCTGATAGGTTGAAATTAAGCTTCCTCGCAACCTCTGTGGAGCAATTTCTGAAAGATATAGTGGTGCTGTAAAGGAGGCAACACCTACGGCTAGTCCCAATAAAACTCGGAATACAATTAGAACTTCAGTGTTGAGAGCAAATGCACAGCCAAGCGAGCCCACAGAAAATAAAACTGAAGCAACGATAAGGCTATACTTTCGACCAAACTTTCTAGATAAAAAGCCTGAGCCCATAGCTCCGACAGCAGCGCCGAACATCATTGAGCTAACGACCCACTCCTGAGCGCTTGTCGTGAGGCCAAATTCTTGGGCGACAAATGGGAGTGCTCCGGCGATCACACCAATGTCCAGACCAAATAGTAGTCCAGCTAACGCAGCAATGATGCAGGCTATAAAAGTATGTTTATTAATCTCTCCATTATCATGAGGGAAAGGAGTAGTATCGTGAACAGGTGTTTCAGTTATTATGCTTGCCATTGTAGGGTCTCTTTTATATTTATATTCAACTAGCCTGAAGGTGTCGACTTCAGACCAGTTGATAAAGTAGGTAGAGGAGTTCTAATTGGTTCGGTTATGAGTTCACTGCTTTAAGTCGATCCAAAACCACCTGTTGGATTTTTGGGATGACGTTTTTCATTGCGTACGGAGGGTAAGCTGAGTTGATGTCTTTACCAATTTCACTGTACAGCTCTTTCATATAAGTCGTATGAACAATGGTGCCAATATTAATTTTGGCTATGCCCATCGTAATCGCTTTTTGAATGTCTTCATCCGGAATGCCTGTACCACCATGAAGTACCAGCGGGTTTGGTACCGCCTGTGCAATTTGTTGTAAGCGTTCAAAGTGGATCTGTGGAGTTGTAGGTGTAAACCCATGAGCGGTTCCGATTCCTACAGCAACGATATCGGGCCCTGCTTCTTCACATAAAGCGACCACATCCGCGACTGAAGCTAGGTAGTCATTCTCGCTTTTTACAACGACATCTCGACCCATAATTTTGCCGATTTCAGCTTCGACGGTGACTCCTGCGCTTCTTGCATAGTCAACGACTTCGCGAGTCATTTGGATATTGGTTTTTAGATCTTCATGAGAACCATCAATCATAACTGAGTCGTAACCATCATCAATGGCTTGTTTACACAAATCTACGGATGTACTGTGATCTAAGTGAAGAAAGATTTTCTGTTTCGCTTGCCGCTGAAAACCCTCGACCATCTTGCGGCAAAGTAAAGTGCCATTTAATTCGGCAACAGGCGGGTAAGTCATTGCCATAAACGGCAGGTTCATCTCATTTGCAGCGAGAACGACTGCATGCAAATCATAGATGTCGTTGATATTGAAACCAGCTAGACAACGTTTTTTTTCTCGATAAGTGTTTAGCAAAGATGCTAAGTTGTTACACATAATGAATTCCTGTATATAACTGATTAATAACTAAGTTTCTTGGCTAGCCCACGACCTGTGGTTTTAGAGTCGCAAACTTCCAGTTCTTCAATGCCGGTCCAGTAATTGAATTCTCTTAAGTCTTCAATCAAGTGACCACGAGCGACTATCCAGTGGTGATCCATGCCATGGTTCATAATTGAACTGGCAACAGATTTAGAACTGATCTCTTTTGGAGCTATTTCTCCATAGCAACCTCGATAACGCATTGGGGATTCGACAAGGTCGCCTTCAAAGGCGAAGAGAGTTGAAGCGTGAGGGTATTGATATTTAGCGATAGTTACTGGGCCGAGTTCTTGCAAGAACTCAAATAACATTCCGTAGGAGGTGTCCGGATCGTAATTATCGAGGATACTGTGGTTACGAATTTCTAGTTTTGTCTCTTCGCGCATTAGCTTGGTCGAGGTGCCACCACAGTGCCACATACCGATTTTATTCTCGCTATGATTCACAAACGAAAAGTCCATAAGTGTTGGCAGCCCTTTGCTTAAAGTTAGCTCGCTAAATACCACCATAGTGAGCAATGCGCCCATGTCGGATTCATCGGCTACAGGAATACCTAGGTCTTGAACGAGTGCACCTGCACCATCGCCAGAAATTCCATAGTTTTCAAATAACTCTGGCCAGTTCTTTAGAGCGACTCCTGCATAACCTTCTTTGTTCGCGTAATCAGAAATGGCAAGAGCTAATCGGACTGATTTTGTTAGCTCTTCTTGCTTTACAAAGTTCTCTGCAACCATGGGTGAAGAAAGCATTTTGTCTACAAGGGGAGCCAGCACGTCATCTGAGAAATGTTTTTCTCCATAGCTCCAAATCGTGTGCATATCGATTCTGTCGACCGCTAAGCCAAAGTGTTTTGCGATGGACATTTCATTCAGCTCACAATCATAAAAACCGGGTACGCGCATACCGCCCACCATAAGGATTTTTGCATGCTTTAAACGTGCTTTAGCGGAAGCGCTGCGAATGAATCGGCCTAAAGAATCTGCGAGCTCTGAGTTGCCAGGTTCTTCAAAAATCCATGAGTATTTCACTTCCATTGAAGAGAGGTTATTCAGTAGAAAGTTTTGTCCACATAGACGGTTTGCCGTTAAGCTTCCACCAGTCACTTCCGTGTGTGACCAACTAAGAACAGGTATATCGTGATCAGATAACCACTTAGCCAGGGCAAGCGCTAGATCACCTTGAATATAGGAGGCTTGATAAACAATTAACGCTTTCATTCCTTGTGCGTAATATTGTTCTAGCAATGCTAAAATTTGCTCTTTGGTTTGAATCGGCTCCTTTTCAGCTAGCATAGAGTTGTGCTCAGAAAATACGTTTTCTACATCTGACACTGCTTGAGAATAGGATTGCTTGGCTTTTTCCCAGTCAAAATGAAGCTCAAAGCCAATGCCGATAAAGCCAACAGGTACATTACAGCGTTTGGATTTAGGGTGAATGAGTTCGCTCATTGGCTGTTCCAATAAGCCTACTCGTTGTTGAAAGTTAAGATTCATAAGTAGGTACCGTTATTGATAGTTGGAAATGAAGGTTTGAACTTGTTCTGGAGTTGGGAATGAGGTTCGTCCACCAAAGTAAGTGGCCACGATTGCAGCGAAGGCCGAGGCAAATTCCATGCGTTCATTGAGCGATGAACCTTGCAGCAATGCGTAGGCATAGCCAGCATGATAAGCGTCCCCGCATCCTGTGGTATCGACGACAGAAACTTCAAAGCATGGTTGGTGGATTATCTGCTCACCATCTAAGGCCCAGCTACCATTTTCGCCGTCAGTAACGACAAGCTGTGCCTGAGTTTCTTGTGCTAGAGTGAGCAAGCATTTTTCGGGATCAAATTGCTGGGAAAGGCACCGTGCGGCTTCTAATGGTAGAATGACATGACTAGCAAGCTCTAGCATTCGCATAAGCTTGTTGGGATCCCCCATTTCCATATCTACGACCGACGGAATGCTTTTCTCTTTTGCCAGTTCTAATAAACGTGTATTTCCATCCACGTCATATCCATCAACATAAACAAGCTTGGTCTGGTTTATCCATTCTGGTTGAATATCGTCTGGTGATAGAGCACGGTATCCATTAGTGGTGTAGAAGACGGTGCGCTCGCCGGAATCAGCGTCCACCTCGACGAGAGCAGTGGCGGGGATTGCCTCAGGGTCTTCTAGCATCAAGTGAGTATCGACATTGCAGCGTTTAAGCTCACTTTTTGCAACATCACTATGTGCATTGTTGCCTATAAAGCCAAGAAACGCTGTTCTTAGGCCCAAAGCTGCCATTCCACATGCACCGTTCCCAGCTGGAGCGCCACCTTGGATGACGATATTGTCAACTAAATACTTGTGCCCGGGTTGGTAGTTTGCTGGCATGGTGACCAGAAGGTCGACTACATTTAGGCCAGAGACCAAAACATCATAGGTCATCCTAGTTCTCCAAATACGGTTTAGAAATATTAGGATTCCAAGAGTAAAGTTGTGTTAGGTGTTGCTGTAGATGCTCAATTAGATATGGTGTGTACTATTTTTCCTATATGCTTGTATACGATGGCATAATTTTGGTAAATAAGAACTTGATCAAGTTTTGAGAGCGTTCCTATGAAGCCAGTATTGGAGCACGTGCCAAGCACTAAGCAGCAGACTCTTTTCTTTAACCAATATGAAAATAGTAACTTTGCCTTTCCGTGGCACTTTCATCCGCAGTGGGAGCTTACTTTTATATTGGAAGGTGCTGGAACGGCATATACAGGTAACTCTGTTCGTCATTTTATCGCAAATGAGTTAGTGTTGGTTTCTCCTCAAGTATCTCATTGCTGGAAAAGTGATGATTGGAGAGGTGGGCAGGTAAAATCCGTTTATGCGCAATGGGATTGCGATTTATTGGGGGACAATTGGCTGGAGAGATCAGAATTTACTTCGATAAAACATATGTTGGAGCGTTGTACATCTGGCATTTCATTTATTGGTTGTGAAGAACTAGGCGGTAAGCTGTCGATGTTAATGAATTTAAGCCCGACCAAACGCATGCTTGGATTTGTCGATTTGCTTCATGAGTTGAGTATGTGGCAAGACATTGAGGAACTGGGCCAACAGGTTCCGGTTGATCCAAGCTGTATTGTCGACAAAAAAATTGAAACGATACTTTCCTTTGTAAACGAAAACTACGCGAATAAGATATGTGCGTCTGACATGGCTGAACTAACGAATATGATGCCAGTCTCTTTTAGTAAATACTTTAAAAGGAACTTTAATAAAACCTTTACTCATTTCCTCAACGAGTTTCGTATTAGCCAAGCATGTAGCCTACTTATCTCGAGTGATATGACAGTTGAGCAAATCGCTTTTCGTTGTGGCTACCTTAATATGTCTTTTTTTCATCGCCAGTTTAAACTTTTCACCGACACCACGCCGGCAAAGTTTCGGCTCAATTTTTCATTACCTAGCTAACATTATATAAAATAAGGATAACTCAGTGTTGATTGAAGGCTTTATAGTATGCCATCCAATTTTAGTATGGAAACTTTACCAATGATATCTAGTATTAATATAAACACTTTATTGCAAATGAATGCTTATGTTTATTAATGGATTAAAAATACTAATAATTTCAATGTTTTTTATTAGCTCAAGCCCTACCTATGCGTTGACTATCTCTGGAGCTGAGTTTTTACCATTTGTTCAAAAAGATTCAAAAGGGAAGGTCAGTGGACCATTTTTAAAGATGATTCAAGATGTTTGTCAAGAGATGAATGAGCCTTGCGAATTTAGTTTGTTACCTAACAAGCGCCTAAAGCACATGGTGAGCAACGGGAAGGTTGATGCTGGCTTTGCGTATGGATGGAATGAAAAAAGAGCAAGCTATTTGTATTACTCTGTACCTTTTATGCTCACGGAATATGGTTTTTTTGTGCCAGCATCAAACAATAAACAAATAGAGAGTTCAAAAGACTTTCAAGGTTATACGGTGGGCGTCTCTGGACCAAAATCGAATATGTCTTACACTTTGCATAAAATACGAGACGATATGGTTGCTGATAAGCTAACTCCTATTGAGATATATGAAACTGAAGACATACAAGGTAAGTTAATTAGAATGTTGGAGTTAAATCGTCTCGACGCTTATTTTAGCAATAAAGCGGCAGGGTTCAGTATTGCGAAAGAAGTAGGTGCCAAGAAGTTTCGCTATGCATGGCAGTTTAAAGAAGTCTTGTATTTTGTTGTGTTTGCAAAAAAGTATACTGATGAAGATACCGTGCGAAAGTTTAATCAAGCAGCATTACGGGTATTCGCACGAAAAGGGTATCTAGAAGAAAAATTAACACCGTGGAGTATTTCCCCTCCACCTTTAGACGAGGCTACTCTAAATAAGTACGAGATTATGCGTTAAACGTTTCTTAGCTGAGAGAAGATAAAGTAGGAAAAGCTCAAGAATCTCAAAATCCTTGAGCTTTCTATCTTGAACAAGTTAGCCGTTTAGCCCTTGGCTAGCGTTTTTATTTTGAATGAGCTCGATCATGTAGCCATCAGGGTCTTTAACAAAAGCGATTTCTGTTGAGCCACCTTTTACTGGTCCTGGTTCACGAGTGACGTTCCCACCAACTTGTTTGATCGCATCACAAGTTGAGTAAATGTTATCAACACCTATAGCAATATGACCGAAAGCGGTGCCTAAATCATACTCTGTTGTGCCCCAGTTATAGGTTAACTCTATCACAGCACCTTCTGATTCATCGCCATAGCCTAAAAAGGCCAGAGTATATTCATATTCGGTATTTTCGTTTTTTCTTAATAAGCTCATGCCCATTACTTCTGTGTAAAACTTGATGGATCTATCAAGATCACCAACACGTAACATGGTATGTAGAATGCGACCGTTTGACATAAATTACTCCTCAGTCCTTAATGCTTGGACAAGCTATTCTGTTTTCTCTTTGAACTCACATAGATCTTCTATAATGCAGCTACCGCACCTCGGCTTTCTGGCAACGCATGTATAACGTCCATGAAGTATCAACCAGTGATGAACGTCCACTTTGAATTCTTTAGGTACAACTTTCAACAACTTTTGTTCAACTTGATCAACATTTTTTCCCATCGCAAACTTGGTTCGATTGGATACGCGATAGATGTGAGTGTCCACTGCGATAGTTGGCCAACCAAAGGCTGTGTTTAGAACGACATTGGCGGTTTTCCTGCCTACACCGGGGAGGGCTTCTAACGCTTCACGATCTTCCGGGACTTCGCCGTTGTGTTTATCCAGTAAAATTTTGCAGGTTTTGATGACGTTTTCGGCTTTTGAGTTAAATAAGCCTATGGTCTTAATGTACTCCTTTACGCCGTCAACTCCTAAGTCGAAGATTGCTTTGGGAGTATTGGCAACAGGATAGAGCTTATCTGTTGCTTTGTTGACACTGACGTCGGTTGCTTGAGCTGAGAGTAAAACGGCAATCAAGAGTTCAAATGGGCTTGACCAGTTGAGCTCTGTTTGAGGGTGTGGGTTAGCTTCCCTAAGTCTTTCTAGGATTTCCACTCTTTTGGTGTTATTCATTCAAGGAGCTTTCCAGTGTTATTTTATTGGTTAGTGACTCTAACACGTTCAATCTTTGGTTTTTCAACTTTTGGCTGACGTTGTTGCATTTTTTTATCGATGACACTTTTGAGCGCAATCAAAAAGCCTAGGCCGATAAAAGCGCCTGGTGGTAACAAGGCTAAAAGGAAACTGTTGTCTGGATGGAAAACGACAATTTTTAACGATGAAGCCCATTGGCCCAGCAACAGGCTTGCACCTCCAAATAAAGTGCCGCTGCCAAGCAATTCGCGCATTCCGCCTAAAACGACCAATACACTGGTCATCCCCATACCCATCCAAAAACCATCTTGAACTGACGGAAGAACCTTGTTTTTTGACGCGAATGCTTCTGCTCGTCCGATGATAATACAGTTAGTGACTATCAGTGGGATAAAGATACCAAGGGACAAATACAAACCGTAAGCGTATGCATTCATTAGCAGTTGGACGCAGGTTACTAGCGCTGCAATGATCATGACAAATACCGGAATGCGTATTTCGTTGGGTACATAGTCACGAACGAGTGACACTGTGATATTTGAGCCTACTAATACGAGCATAGTGGCGATGCCAAGGCCGAGGCCATTAATGACAGAGGTTGAAACAGCAAGGAGTGGGCATAGCCCTAGGATTTGAACTAGGGCAGGGTTGTTATTCCACAACCCATTTTTCATTAATGTTTTGTGATCGTTCATTATTTCATCCCACAGTTGAGTGGCTGAGAAAGAATTTCTTGTCGATGTTGGTCGACAAATAGAACCGTATTCTTAATCGCCTTAACGACGGCTCTAGGAGTAATAGTAGCACCAGTAAACTGGTCAAACTGGCCACCATCTTTTTTGACTTTCCAAGTTGGTAAGTTTTGTTTGGTGACCTTCTTGCCAGTGAACTCTAAAATCCAATCTGAGAATCGCAGTTCAATTTTATCGCCTAATCCTGGTGTTTCATGTTGTGAGAGAACACGAACGCCAATGATAGTCCCATCTTGCTTGATACCTACGATGATTTTAATGGCGCCACTATATCCATCAGGTGCGATTGACTCGATCGCGATAGCACTCGGTTTGCCTTTCAATGTTCCTATGTAAGCTGGCATGGCGGCTTTAGTACCAAGCGCAGGATTCGTTACAAGAGTACAAGACTTATACAAAGTATTGTCATGCAGGTCGGCTGGCAAGACCTGATTGAGTATCGACATCAGCTGCTCTTGTTCTTGTTGCTGAATCTGATTTTGAGTTAGATAGTGCGTTAAGGCGACGACTCCAGTTGAAACAATGGCAAATATCGCTAGCACTAGCCCATTTTTACGAATTGCGTTTAACATAGTGACCCTTAATGCCCGTAAGTGCGAGGTTTGGTGTAGTAGTCAATCATAGGTACACACATATTGGCGAGAAGAACTGAGAAGGCGACGCCATCTGGGAAGCCACCGAAGCTACGAATTATAAATACCATGAAGCCAATAAAACAGCCGTATATGAGTTTGCCCTTAACAGTGGTAGAAGCTGATACTGGATCGGTTGCAATAAAAAACGCACCCAACATGGTTGCACCCGACAACAAGTGGATCATTGGAGAAGCAGTTTCTCCGGGAGCAAGAAGCATAAACACGGCAGACGTAACGAACAGACCAGCCAAAAAGCTTACCGGAATATGCCAGCTAATGATTTTTTGCCGAATCATGATCAGGCCACCTAGTAAATAAGCGATGTTTACCCATTCCCATCCGATGCCAGCTAAGCCATCAAACTGTGGCTGCTTTAATGCTTCATAAACCGTATTGCCGTTGTGCAATGCTGTTTTAAATGCATCTAACGGGGTCGCCATGGTTACGCCATCAATTCCAGCACGCACCTGCTGCAAGGACATGCCATCGAGATTAAAGTTAGTGAAAATAAGTGACAACGAATCAGAAAATGAAATCGGATCTTGTGTCAGTTGATGGGGAGCAACCCAACTTGTCATTTGCACTGGGAAAGAAATCAACAGAACAACATAAGCGACCATTGCTGGGTTAAACAAATTCTGCCCAATCCCACCATATAAATGCTTAGCAATTACAATAGCGAAGACAAGACCAATGACAATAATCCACCATGGAGATAATGGTGGTATCGAGACTGCGAGTAGCCATGCAGTGACAAGAGCACTGTTGTCTCGTATGGCTGAAAGAGGTGGGCGTTTACGGAGTATCATCACTCCGGCTTCAAGCGCTATCGCGACTAAAATTGCAAAAATGAGTTGAATGATGCTACCCCAACCAAAGAAATATGTTTGAGCAGCTAAACCGGGTAGGGCGCAAATCGCGACCCATTTCATAACATCGGGGGTGCTACGTTTGTTGTGTGCGTGTGGGGAGCTGGCGATAAAGAAGGCCATTACTCTTTCTCCTCGAAGTTATTATCTTTGTCTGCGGATTTGGTTTGCGCTGCTTTCTTGGCTTTCGC
The DNA here is from genome assembly GCF_059777565.1 of Vibrio sp. A37. NCBI lineage: Bacteria > Pseudomonadati > Pseudomonadota > Gammaproteobacteria > Vibrionales > Vibrionaceae > Vibrio > Vibrio sp. A37. Next base: position 169,123 of record NZ_JBLNLI010000003.1, read on the forward strand.
TCGGGCGATTGCTGCCGCAACAGCCGCTTTCTTAGGGTCTACTTCAATGTCTTGTTTGCTATCAAGTTCATGAGAAGAGCTTTGATTCACAGCTGCTTGTTTTTTTGCCTTGGCTCTAGCAATTGCAGCGGCTACCGCAGCTTTCTTGGCGTCTTTTCCTACGCTTTGCTCACTGGGTGGGTCTTGAGCTACCACCTTATTCGCAGAGCTGGCTTGTTTCTTAGCTTTTGCTCGAGCAATCGCTGCTGCAACAGCGGCTTTCTTGTCCTCTTTATCAGAGTTATCCGCTTTTTCAGGCTTAGGCTTGGAATCGTTTGTGGAAGTATCTGTTTGCTTTTTCGCTTTGGCTCTAGCGATAGCTGCAGCAATGGCCGCTTTCTTAGCATCTATTTCGCTATTTGGTGTAGCTTCTGATTCTGAGGTAGTGGCTGCTTTTTTTGCTTTAGCACGAGCTATTGCAGCAGCGACGGCATCTTTCCTAGAATCACTAGATTTTGTCTCCTGGTTGGATTTTTCAGCTTTTCTTTCTCTTGCTTGCCGCTTACGTTCTTCTCGTAGTTTAGACATTTCAGAGTTGTCTGGCTCGGCATTCCCTGCGTTTGCGGCGGCTGCTTGTTTTGCTTTCGCTCTAGCGATTGCTGCAGCGACAGCAGACTTAGGCTCATCGCTTGTCGTTTTTTTGGAATTTACACGCGCAATGGCAGCGGCAATGGCATCTTCTCCCGAAGACTGCTTCATCTCTTTGCGACGCTTCTCCGCTGCTTTTTTGAATCGATTTTCGCGCGCGGCTTTTTCTCTTTCTAAACGCGCTTTCTTCTCTTCAAAACGCTGCCTTGCTCGTTCAGAAGCTTCTGCTTCAAGCTTGCGTGTGCGAATTTCAGCTTTGGCTTGCCTATAGTATTGAACAAGTGGGATCTCACTTGGGCATACATAAGCGCAAGCTCCACACTCGATACAATCTTTTAGATTTAGCTCCTCACACTTGTCGTATTCCGCTGCTTTCGCATGCCATTGAAGCTGCTGAGGGAGTAGTGAGGCAGGGCAAGCATCGGAGCACTGGCTACAACGGATACAGGCCATTTCATGTCGATTGGATGAAATCTCTTTTCGTGTCGGGGCTAATATGCAATTGGTTGTTTTGGTTATGGGTACGTTCGAATGAGGTAAGGTAAAGCCCATCATAGGACCGCCCAAAATGAGTCTTGGCAGCTTTTTATCGGCTTTGTATTCAAATTCGTCTAACAGAGCTTGGACTGGAGTTCCAATTCTAGCCCAAACATTCCTCGGTGCTTTAAATGTGTTACCAGTTAGCGTGACTACGCGTTCGATCAGAGGCTCGCCATCGCATACTGCTCGCTTGATGGCGTAGAGCGAGCCAACATTTTGCACCAACATACCGATATCAGCAGGTATTCTTCCACTGGGTACTTCTTTATTAGTCAGTACTTTGATGAGCTGTTTTTCACCACCGGAAGGATATTTAGTCGGGATAACCCGAATAACGAGATTTTTGTCCTTGCTGGCGGCTTCAAGGGCTTCGATAGCCTCTGGTTTGTTATCTTCAATACCTATAATGGTTAATTTAGGCTTGAGAATATGTTCCACAATTTCAATACCTTGAATGATCTCGTTCGCGTAGTGCCGCATCAAGACGTCATCGGCCGTGATGTAAGGTTCGCATTCTGCAGCGTTGACAATCAATATATCGGTTCTCGCCAACCCAGATTGGATTTTCTTCGCTGTTGGAAAGCCTGCACCACCTAAGCCTGAAATTCCAGCTTCACGAATACGCTCAATGAGTTCGTCAGGAGACTCGTTTTTGAAATCAACGCAAGGTGTAAGCTCTGTCCACGTATCTTCATTGTCTGGATTAATCACAATGCAGGTTTCTTTTAGACCTGAAGGGTGAGCAACCGTTCGGGGTTCAATCGCAACCACAGTTCCTGATGTGGGCGCATGAACAGGCAACATAAAGCTGGTGTTGTAGTGGGTGAGGGCTTGTCCTTTCAAGACCTTGTCTCCAACACCCACTGTTAGGTTACCTGCAGTACCGATATGTTGTTTAATGGGTAATATGATTTCAGAAGGAATCGAGGCTTCAACCAAAGGTATCTGAACAGACTGCTGTTTGTTCTCTGGAGGATGGATACCACCGGGAAAGTCCCATAATGCGCCAGATTTGATTTGTTCAATTAGTGACATATTCATCCTTCACTCACTCGCTGATTTTCTTCTGGAGAGTCGGATAAATTGACGACAGGGATCGTATTAAGTTGCCATTTCCAGTTTTCGGTTGTTGATTCAACAGGGATCATTTCAATACAGTCAGTTGGGCATGGGGAAACACATAAGTCGCAGCCGGTGCACTCGTCTTTGATGACGGTGTGTACTGCCTTGGTTCCTCCCACAATGGCATCTACGGGGCAGGCTTGAATGCATTTCGTACAGCCGATGCACATATCTTCATGGATGAATGCCACTTTCTTGGATGCGTCTGACAAGTCGTGAGCAGATTCTTCTGCTTCTACGCCCATTAAGTTAGCCAGTTTTTCAATGGTCGCTTGTCCACCCGGAGGACACTTGTTAATTTTGTCGCCATTCGCTATCGCTTCAGCGTATGGGCGGCAGCCGGGGTAGCCACATTGACCACATTGGGTTTGTGGCAAAATTTCATCAATTTGCTCCACGATTGGGTCGGAGTCGACTTTGAATCGAATGGAAGCAAATCCTAAAACAGCGCCGAAAACGGCTGCGAGAACAGCCAATGCGATCACGGCAAATAAAATCGAACTCATTATACCTTCACCAATCCAGTGAAGCCCATAAAGGCTAGCGACATTAGTCCGGCAGTGATCATAGCAATAGAAGCGCCTTTGAAAGGAGCAGGTACATCTGCGGCAGCAATTCGCTCGCGCATAGAAGCAAACAAAATGAGTACGAGTGAGAAACCTAAAGCTGCACTAAATCCATAAACAATAGATTGGATAAAATTATGGTTTTCATTAATGTTTAGTAGCGCAACCCCTAACACCGCACAGTTGGTAGTAATGAGGGGCAGAAAGATGCCGAGCAAGCGATAAAGAGTCGGACTGGTTTTGTGTACGACCATTTCTGTGAATTGCACTACTACTGCGATGACTAAAATGAAGCTCATTGTTCGCAAGTAATCGATGCCTAAAGGGTCAAGGATGTACGTCTCAACGAGATAGGAGCATACAGAAGCAAGGGTAATAACAAAGGTCGTTGCAAGCCCCATACCTATAGCCGTTTCCAATTTTTTGGAAACACCCATAAAAGGACAGAGCCCTAAAAACTTAACTAGTACAAAGTTGTTGACGAGGACCGTGCCTACCATCAACAAGAGATATTCGGTCATAATTGATCAGCGCTAAAATTCCGATGGCGATATTATCGTGTTTTGCAAAATCAATAACAACCAAGGAACAATAGGGTTTTATGGCCTACATCCGTGAACGTCGTTGGTTTTTATCTATTTTGCAAAACTTTATCGGGACTATTGAGTCCGTACATTATTTTCAAGCATAAGCCCAAAAAACGCCTAAGTCAGGTTAACTGACTAATTTTTAGGCTGGAAATACGAACAAGACCCATCCTAACTGGATGGGTCCCAAAAATTGTCCCGTCGGACATTAATTTTCATAAAGCCCGGGTAGTGATAGAGTACGTTTTAAACTCTATAACAGTGGCGGCAATTTACCGATATGTATGCACAAAGTCAATGACATATAACCCCATCGTTAGTAATTCCAGACTGTCCCATCTTCCAGGCGAACAACAGGGTGGTAGCCTTTTTTAAACTCATAACGTTTTGCTTCATTTTCATCGAAGTCGACGCCTAAGCCAGGTGCATCGCTCACATAGAAAAAGCCTTTCTCTGCTTTGTGCTCTGATGGGAACAGCGCATCACATTCTTCAGTTCCTAAGACTAAGTATTCCTGAATGCCAAAATTAGGCGCCCATGCATTAATATGTGCTTGAGCGGCCATTGAAATTGGCGAGTGACTTGGCGCACCGTGAAATCCTGTTCGAACATTGTGTAGGCTCGCCAGATCGACGATCCGCTTAGTTGACGTAATACCCCCAGCGTAAGTGGCTGACACTCGTATAAAGTCTATCAAGTTGCTTTGAATTAGCTTGTTGCAATCATAAATGGAGTTGAAAACTTCACCAATCGCAATGGGTGTGGTTGAGTGTTGACGCAACATGTTTAGTGAATCTTGATCTTCAGCAGAGGTTGGGTCTTCTAGCCAATACAGTTGGTACTGCTCTACATTTTTCGCAAACTCAGCCGCTTCACGGGGCAGTAATCTGCTATGCGCATCGTGCAATATTTTTATATCTGGGCCGACAACGTTGCGTATTTCCCCCAACGCGTCAGGCATGTAGCGCATATATTTGCCAGTATCCCAACACTCTTCTTTAGGTTTCGCACCGCTAAAATCTGTAATAAAGTTTTTCGTATCGCCTTTTTGGTTACTAATTCCATAGCCACCTTTAGGCATATCTGGCACGCCACATTGAACTCGAACGGCTTGATATCCTTGTTCTAAGTAATAAGAGACAGAGTCTTTTAGGTCTTCTATATCTTTGCCAGTCGCATGGGCATATAACATGGCCTTTTCTCGACTTTTGCCTCCAAACAGCTGATAAAGTGGCAATCCAGCAATTTTGCCTTTGATATCCCACAACGCCATATCTATCGCTCCAAATGCAGCCATAGAGATAGGACCTCGGCGAAAATACGCTCCGCGATAAAAATATTGCCAAATATCTTCACTATTTCTTGGATCTCTGCCGATCAAGCAAGGAATGAGGTACTCCTTTAGGTACTCTGCAGGCAGCAACTCTCGATTGTTAAGAGTTGCATCACCGAGCCCGTATATGCCTTCGTCCGTCATGATTTTTAACGTGACATAATTTTTTCCGGGTCCACCAACAAATATATCTGCATTGGTTATTTTCATCATTAGTCCCTGTGTTTGAGTTTTGCTTGCCAGTACGCTGCAAAATTAATCGACACTAAGTTGTGTATATTTGTCTAAATCACTTTTTGTTTCCTAACCCTGACATTTCAAATAATTCGACTTATCCGTTTATCGAGAGCTAAACCCACTTAGAGACAAAGCTAGTCGCTGAAATAGCTTGAAAGCTAGGTATGTATACAGTGAAAATCGGCTTTAATTATCATACAAAATTGGTGTTTTAGGGCTTTTTTAAACCGTATCGAACCTTTTATACTCGTCGTTACTAAGCGAGATTTACAGTAATTTAATGATAATTAGCAATAATTCCATACTTCTTGTTGGATGTTTGATTGTCTTCTCAAAATTAGTCTTTATTTGTATTTTATTATTGTAATACAAAATGGCGGTAATAAACTGAATTTCTCTTGATGAGCTTTAAGGAAATGAGGATTCGAATATGAACGAAGCTCAATACCCAAATAGGTTTCGACAAAAACTACGTAATGGAAATCAACTTTTCGGCTGTTGGAGCAGTATTGGCGATGCTATCACGACTGAGATTTTAGGTTTGGCTGGGTTTGATTGGATCTTGCTTGATGCCGAGCATGCCCCTAATGACGAGTTGACTCTTATCCCTCAGCTTATGGCATTAAAAGATAGCTGTAGTACTCCGTTTGTTAGGGTATCTTCCATCGATCCTGTAATGATTAAGCGAGTTCTGGATATGGGGTTTTACAATATTCTAGTGCCATTTGTTGAGTCTAAAGAAGATGCGATAAAAGCGGTATCGGCGACTCGCTACCCCCCACAAGGTGTTCGTGGTGTCTCTCTCGCACATCGGAGCAACGGTTACGCTTCGGTTGAAAACTATTTCCAATCCGCTAACGAAAATATCAGTGTTGTTGTCCAGATAGAGAATCAAAGTGGGTTAGATAACCTAGCCGATATTCTATCTGTTGATGGTGTTGATTGCGTTTTTGTCGGCCCAAGCGATCTTGCTGCTTCGCTTGGCTATTTAGGTGATATTAATCACGCTGAAGTACAACAGGCCATCAAATATGTATTTGATACTGCAACAGAATATGGCAAGCCATGTGGAATTCTCACTGGTTCTGAGCAAGATGCACGGCGTTATGTCTCTTGGGGAGCAACTTTTGTCGCTGTGGGTGCAGATGTTGGGCTATTTCGAAATGCCACACAAGCACTTGCAAATACATTTATAAACAACAAATAACTAGGCTAGGGATGCATTGAGCGTCGATAGCAATACTAAGTAAGGAGTGAACATGAAAATAGGCTTTATCGGTTTAGGTATCATGGGTAAGCCAATGAGCAAGAACTTGTTGAAAGCAGGTTATGAGCTTGTGGTTTACGATTTCAACCAAGAGGTATTGGCGGAGCTGGCAAACGGGGGTGCAGAGGTTGGCTTGAGCGCAAAGAATGTCGCAGAGCAGTGTGAAGTAATCATTACCATGCTGCCTAATTCGCCTCATGTCAAAACAGCGGCGTTAGGTGAAAACAGCATTATAGAAGGAGCTAAGGCAGGAACAACCGTCATCGACATGAGCTCAATCAACCCAATCGCGAGTCAAGAGATTGAAAAAGCGTTAGCCGAAAAAGGCATTAACCTAATTGACGCCCCTGTTAGTGGTGGTGAGCCAAAAGCGATTGACGGCACTTTGTCTGTAATGGTAGGTGGTGAAAAAGCGTTATTCGACAAGTATTATGACGTGATGAAAGCCATGGCTGGTTCCGTGGTTTACACGGGTAAAATTGGCGCGGGAAATGTTACCAAGCTGGCGAACCAAGTTATCGTAGCGTTAAATATCGCAGCAATGTCGGAAGCTTTCTCACTGGCCACAAAAGCTGGGGTTGATCCAGAGTTAGTCTTTGAAGCGATTCGAGGTGGTTTGGCTGGTAGTACGGTTCTTGAAGCGAAGGCACCAATGATATTGAATCGTAATTTCGAACCTGGATTTCGTATAGATTTACATATTAAAGATTTAGCTAACGCTTTAGACACTTCTCATTCAGTAGGAGCGAACCTTCCACTTACGGCCAATGTAATGGAAATGATGCATGCATTACGGACTGACGGTAAAGGCCAAAATGACCATTCAGCACTTGCTCTTTACTACGAGCGTTTAGCCAATGTGACTATTGAAAAATTAAAATAAGCCGTAAAGTGATATCTTAAGGCGAGCAAATGAAAACTCGCCTTAATTTCTTGATTAGAGAACCTAGGAAGAAACATGTTTAAATTTGCAGCTAACTTATCGATGCTTTTTACGGAGTACGACTTCATGCAACGCTTCTCTGCAGCCGCAGAAGCCGGCTTTCAAGGCGTTGAATACCTTTTTCCGTATGACTATTCAGAAACAGAGATTTCAAAGCAACTAAAGCAGCATGGTTTGACTCAAGTACTATTTAATTTGCCCGCTGGTAGTTGGGGTAGGGGTGAACGGGGTATCGCGTGTCATCCTGATCGAATAGAAGAGTTTAAACAGGGTGTGGATTTAGCAATTAAGTACGCTAACGCTTTGTCGTGCAAAAAAGTGAATTGTTTAGCAGGTATAAAACCAGACGATGTGACGGATGAGCAAGCAAATGAAACTTTGGTGTCTAACTTACGCTTTGCGGCAGAAAAACTAGAAGGTGCAGGCATTGAGTTTGTATTTGAAGCCATTAATACCCTTGATATTCCGGGATACTTTGTTTGTTCTAGTCAGCAAGCAAAGCGGATTATTAAAGAAGTTGGTCATCACAACTTAAAGCTCCAATACGATATTTATCATATGCAAATCATGGAGGGCGATCTTGCCCGCACTATGCAACAAAGCTTATCAAATATTGGCCATATCCAATTAGCGGATAACCCTGGTCGACATGAGCCCGGAACCGGAGAAATCAACTTCGATTTCTTATTTACTCACCTTAACGCAATAGGGTATCAAGGGTGGGTTGGCTGTGAGTATAAGCCGAAGGCCTCTACACAAGATGGCCTAGATTGGATACGGAAATACATCTAATTCAAATGTGGAAAAATGCAATAGAAGCAAGAGCTTCAACACCTAAACAGTCTTTAGCATCGGTAGTTTATGAGCGCATTTTGAGCCAGATTATTGATAGCTATGACGTAAACAGCAAGTTACCAACAGAAGCTCAACTTTGCATGCAGTTTGAGGTTTCTCGAACAGTGATACGAGAAGCCTTAAATCGGCTTAAAGAAGATGGGCTGGTGGTTTCCAAAAGAGGCTCGGGAAACTACGTTGTAAAAAAGCCGGATAGTATGGTTCTCGATTTTACCTCAATCTCAAGTATATCGGGCATTCAGCGGTGCTTTGAATTCCGCATTCATATTGAAAGTGGTGCTGCGGAACTTGCTGCAGAGAGGCGAACAGAGGCACAGCTGGAAAAAATTGTGCAGGCTCTTCATGCAATTTCATCAGCCAATAAAAGTAACCACCTTGCCACAGATGATGACTTTCAATTCCATTTTGCGGTTGCTGAAGCAACCAACAATGATTATTACGTCAATGTATTAAAGTCGCTGCAAGATAACGTAAAGCAGGGAATGAATCTAACACGCTCTCTATCTCTATGCTCGGCAACGGGGAGACGGGATACCGTTCAGCGAGAACATGAAGCCATAGTGGATGCGATTCAATCTTCTAACTCAAGTGCAGCAGAACAAGCGATGAGAGTTCACCTGACAAATGCTAGGCGACGAATGTTTGAAGGGGATTAGAAGTTGGATTCTCTGCTTTTCGGCGATACTATTCCTTCAGGCTCAAAATAGCCCTCGCTTTTTTCAACACTGAGTTGAGGGAATAACAATAAATAAGGATAAGAGATGGAAGCGTTAGAACTGCTTTTAAACCGTCGCTCAATCGCTAAATTAACAGCCCCTGCTCCAGAAGGTGAAGCTCTCGAAAATATAATAAAAGCGGGCTTACGTGCTCCGGATCACGCAGGGTTGACCCCTTGGAAGTTTGTTATTTCTCAAGGGGAAGGGCTGCAGAAATTGTCTGATATATTGGTTAGTGCGGCTCAGTCTGAGAATAAAGAGGCAGCCATTGTTGAGAAATTAAAAAATGCTCCTTTTCGTGCGCCAATGGTCATTACAGTCATCGCAAAAGTAAAGCAACACGATAAGGTTCCGGCACTGGAACAGTATTTATCTGCTGGCTGTGCGGTACAAGCGATGCAGATGGCGGCGTGCGCACAGGGGTTTCAGGGCTATTGGCGCTCTGGGGAGTGGATGTTCCACCCGGAAGTTCATAAAGCTTTTGATCTACAGGGTGACGATGAAATCGTCGGCTTTTTGTATCTTGGTACTCCGGGTTGCACTGCGATGAAGGTGCCAGAAAGGGATTTGAGTAAATTTGTAGAATTTATGTGATACTTTGCGCATATATTAAAAAGTTTAATGATTATAAAAAAGAAAGGCCCGATGAAATAATCGGGCCTTCTGTTATTTTTCTGTCAATTAATGAATCTTGTATGCAATTACAAAGTCTATGAAAAGTCGTACTTTTTCAGGTAGGTGGTCTTTGTGGTTGTACAGCATATAAATGTCACGTGGGTTTGCACTCCAATCATCTAAAACACGCACCAACGTACCTGCTTCTATGTGCTCTTTCAGCATGACATCTGGCATTAAGGTGATGCCAAGACCTTCAGTACAGGCAATGCGAACAACGTCTAATGTATTGGCTTGAAAGCGGCCCTTGTCATTGTTGACGATGGTTTCTCCAGAGCTGTTTGTGAGTTGCCATTTAATTAGTGGGTGGCCTTTAAGCAGAGAATGTGACGCTAAGTCTTCAGCATGTTTTGGTACAGGGCTGTTGGCCAAATAATCTGGGCTTGCAACTAATATATCTTTGACTTCACTGATTTTTCTTGCAATCAAACTCGAGTCACGTTGTGGGCCGACACGGAAAATAACGTCCCACTCGGTAGGGTCTAACTGATCTGCATGATTACTAGTTGTAAGTTCGATATTGATGTCTGGGTATTGCCTCATAAATTCATTAAACATTGGCATCATGGTGCGCTTCGTCAGGTTTGATGGTGCTGATATTTTAATTTTACCTGCTGCTCCTCGGCACTCATCGGTAAGCTCTTCTGCTGTGACAGATAGGCGTTGTAGAAGTGGGGAGCACTCTTGAAAAAAGCGTTCACCTGCTTCAGTTAACGATAATTTGCGCGCATGACGATTTAGTAGTCTTAGGTTTAAAGAATCTTCCAAAGCCTGAACTCGCCGCGTGATAGTAGCTACCGGAATCATTGTTTTTCTGGACGTCGCGGTATAACTACCGTTCTCCACAACCAGCCTAAATAAGTTCAGATCATCTAATTTCATTTTTTCAGACACATTTCATTGCAAATTGACATAATTTATATGTATATCAGAACTCAACGCGTGAGTCACTTTAAGTAGCTATAATAATATAACTTCTCTACATCCCGTACATATAGTATGTCACTCTTGAGAAAAGTGGAATATTTGTATAAATCGAATTTCACAGCTACTTTTAAATGAGTGCTCTAAAAAAATTAAAACCATAATAAATTTACATTAAATGAGATGCTAGAGGCGTAAGCTTATGTATGGAACTCATAATATGGCTACTGTGGACTCGGTTAAGACTTCGGAAAATCAAAAGCTTATAATGCTGGTCGATGATGACCCTATATTTCGTCGAGTTACGAGCGGTTACTTAACTGCTCAGGGTTACGAAGTAATGGAAGCAGAAAATGGCCTAGATGGACTTCAGAAACTGCGTACCGCAGAACCTGACCTGATTTTATGTGATATTGCAATGCCAGTGCTAGATGGTATCGAGTTTGCTGAAGAGGTGAGCTTAGAATACCCATCACTCCCTATGATTGTTGTATCTGCAACAGAAGATATGTCGGATGTAGCAAAAGCTCTAAGATTTGGCATTAAAGACTTTCTACCAAAACCTATCGGTAACCATCAGCACTTAACTGCTGCTATAGAAAATACTCTCGATGATACATTTAATCACATCGCGGATCAGCGAGACTTTTCCAGTCAATGGTTTAGAGTAGACGCCGGAGATATGCCAGAAGAACAAGAGCTGCATTGGCACTTGGATTTTCTCCAGCAAAACCCAAGTGCAGCGCGAGATCTATTGCACGCATTGTTACCTGATAAAGATACCTCTCAAGGGGCTTGGAAGTGCAGCTATCGTTTGCTTCAGTCTACGGATACTATGCCGATGGTATTTGATTATGCGTGGCTGATGAATGGACAATTGGCGTTTTATTTGGTTGATTCTGACAACCATGATGGACATGGAGCGGCCACGACATTGCTCGTTCGGGCGTTGTTCCATGACTATTTACGAAATTTAAAAAGCTTTAACGCTGATTTGAAAGATATGGCCTATTTGCTTGAAAAAGGTATTGACTGTTCAGATTGTGCGAGCCCTGTTAAAGCGTTATTCGGTATCGCTGATCTTGCCGAAGGAACAATCTCTGTATTACCAGCTGGTCTTGATGCACAATGGTCGAATGGTTACGTTTCCCAGCATATTACCGCCGGCACCCTGCTAGGCGAGAATTGCGTTAAAAACTTTATCGTGATGGATTTACCTATTAATAGTGCAGGGCAATTATCGTTAAATCGACTGGGTTCGAGTAGCTTTAGTATGGATCTTCATCAAGCTGCAAGTGCATAAAAAGCTTTACTTAGGTAAGGAGCCAATTTAACAATGTTTAATTGGCTCCTTTTTCATGGATGAAACAAATATAGTGAGAAAAATTGTTTTCAACTGTTTAGGGTTTTTCTTTCTGGTCGTGGGTGTCATTGGTATGGCATTGCCAATACTACCGACGACGCCTTTTATACTGCTAGCAAGTGCCTGCTTTATGCGAGGAAGCATTAGATTTCAACAGTGGTTGCATGAGCACTCTGTGCTCGGCCCGATAGTAGACAATTGGAATAAAAATAGAGCAGTGAGCCGTTCCACTAAAAGGCGGGGAGCAATGCTGATTACATTTTCATTTATGCTGTCTATTTGGCTTGTTTCCATTGTTTGGTTGAAAATCATTCTTATATTGATTTACCTACTGTTGATTTGCTGGTTTATGACGCTACCAACACTTGAGTTTGTTGCGCACAAGCGCGAAAATCACTAGCATTACCCTTTTAGAGTGGACATCGCAGCATTATGACAACTGACAATATTTCTTTAATCAAATCGAGCATCAAAAGCGTTCCAGATTATCCGAAGCCAGGCATTCTTTTTCGAGATGTGACCAGCTTGTTGGAAGACGCAACAGCGTACCGCGAGACTATCCAACTGTTTGTTGAAAAATTTAAAGATTTAGGCTTTACCAAAGTTGTAGGCACTGAAGCTCGCGGCTTCTTATTTGGTGCGCCACTCGCCCTTGAACTTGGTGTCGGATTTGTTCCAGTACGTAAGCCAGGCAAATTGCCAAGAAAGACTATTTCGCAAAGTTACGAACTAGAATACGGCACAGATGAATTGCAAATCCACACTGACTCTATCAATGAAGGCGATAAAGTTCTCGTTGTCGATGACTTGTTGGCGACAGGTGGAACGATTGAGGCAACGGTTAAATTGATTCGTCAATTAGGTGGTACAGTCGAACATGCAGCATTTGTTATAAACCTGCCAGAACTTGGTGGTGACAAACGTATAGAAGCTTTAGGGCTCGACGTTTTTAGTATTTGTGAGTTTGAAGGTCATTGATCAAAGTGAATTGGAAGCGTTCATGAGTTATCTTGCACTAGCACGAAAATGGCGGCCGACTACATTTGAGCAAGTGGTAGGTCAGTCGCATGTTTTAACAGCACTAGAAAATGCGTTGGCGCACAATCGCTTGCATCACGCTTATTTATTTAGTGGTACACGTGGTGTCGGGAAAACCACGATAGGCCGGCTGCTAGCTAAAGGGCTTAATTGCGAGACTGGTATAACAGCGACTCCATGCGGACAGTGTGATACCTGTAAAGAGATCGACCAAGGTCGCTTTGTTGATTTATTGGAAATCGATGCGGCTTCACGCACCAAAGTGGAAGATACTCGGGACTTGCTTGATAACGTCCAATACAAACCCGCTCGTGGCAGGTTCAAAGTTTACCTTATTGACGAAGTACACATGCTCTCTAGGCACAGTTTTAATGCTTTGCTTAAAACATTAGAAGAGCCGCCGGAATACGTGAAGTTTTTGCTAGCGACGACTGATCCACAAAAATTGCCAGTTACTATCCTATCTCGCTGCTTACAGTTCCACCTAAAGCCTATCAGCGTTGACAATATCCATTCGCAACTGGAATCGATTTTAGGTAGCGAATCGATACCCTTTGAACAAAGGGCACTAGGGCTTCTGTCTCATGCTGCAGATGGCAGTATGCGGGACGCGCTTAGCTTAACTGATCAAGCTATAGCTCTTGGAAATGGGCAAGTTAATTCTGGTTTAGTCGCTGATATGCTTGGGACTTTGGATACCGATCAAGCTATCCATTTACTGGAAGCAGTTGGCAGTAAGCAGCCCCAAGCTGCAATGGATCAAATTCAGCTGTTTGCTGAAAATGGTGTTGACTGGGATGGGCTGTTGCAGCAATTGTCTGCTCAACTACACCGAGTAGCTATGTATCAGGCTCTGCCATCTACTCTAGATTCTTCCCAACCAGACGCAGAAAAAATAGAGTTGTTAAGTAGAGCGTTAAACCCACAAGACGTGCAGCTTTTCTACCAAATTGCGTTAAAAGGCCGTGATGACTTAGCTCTTTCGCCGACTGAAAGAGCAGGGGTAGAAATGATCATCTTAAGAATGATGGCATTTCGCCCAGCAACAGTAGCGGTTACCAATGTGATCAGCACAGAGGTAGCCCCACACTCCAGTGTGACACCCTCTCAATTGGCAGCAGAGCCGCCTAAACGAACGACTTCAGAAGGCCAACAGTCATCACCTAGCACTGCGGGGCCGTCTGAAATTCAGCCCTCTGTGAGTAGCTATCAAGATATTGCCCCTCAGCAAGCAGAGTATATTCCAGAGTCTTATGAACCTGTGTCGAGTTATGACCAATATCAGCAAGAAGAAACGGTTCAAAGTCCAGAACCAGCAGAAATAAGCCGGGTTGACGCTGATAAGTCAGGCAAAATTTCAGGGATAGGTGGTTTAAGGCATCAACTGAGATCGAAGCGTAAAGGGTTAAGCTCTAGTGAGCGTAATAACGGTGATAGCGGAAAAAAGCCTAAAGCGGCACTAGCGACAGCCGACTCAGTTTTACAACGAGTCGCACAAAAACACGATGGAACTTCTATGGCGTCGCAAGTGTCAACTAAACAGCAGACAGTAGAGAAAGAAGTCCCTATTGAGCCGTATCAATGGAAGCCTACTCAGCAACCTGTAGAAACTGACAAGAAAGAGCTGACGCCAACTCAGATCAAGTCTGCGTTAGAGCATGTAAAGACGCCCGAAATGATGGAAAAGCTCGTTCGTGAAGCGGTTGAAAAAGATGAATGGGCGGCGCTAGTCAGTAAGCTAAATACTTCTAAGTTAGTGGAACAACTAGCGTTGAACTCGTCGTATAGAAGAGCGGGGAACCAGATAGAGCTCTCATTGCGGAGTAGCCAAGCTCACCTAAATACGGACAAGGCTAAACTAGAGTTGCTTGACGCAATTAGCACAGTGACAGGTGAAAATCTGCAATTGAGTATCGAAGTAGGTGCTCAAGGGGTAACACCTTTCGAGCTGCGAGAAGATATTTATCAGCAGAAATTGAAGTCTGCAATGCAAAGTTTAGAGAGTGACGAGAATGTTCAATTTTTAAAGACTCGCTTTGTGGCAGATATTGATACAGATAGTATTAGACCTATCTAAATAATTTGTGGGGTTGAAAATTTCGGTTTTCTACCCCATAAACAGGACGTAACCATTAAATCAGAGAGATAAGCATGTTTGGTAAAGGTGGCATGGGCAATCTAATGAAGCAAGCCCAGCAAATGCAAGAGCAAATGCAAAAGCTTCAAGAAGAAATCGCGAATATGGAAGTGACAGGTGAGTCTGGAGCTGGACTTGTAAAAGTCACCATTACTGGCAGCCACAGTGTTCGTCGTGTTGAGATTGATGAAAGCTTGATGGAAGATGACAAGGAAATGCTTGAAGATCTTATCGCAGCAGCATTTAACGATGCGGCTCGTCGCGTAGAAGAAACTCAAAAAGAGAAAATGGCATCAGTAACCGGTGGAATGCAACTACCACCTGGCATGAAAATGCCTTTCTAAGACTTTTGCAAAAAGTATCTAATTAATGCGTACCAGTCATATGCTGGAGCAGTTAATGGAGGCCTTACGTTGCTTACCTGGGGTTGGCCCTAAGTCGGCGCAGCGTATGGCCTTTCATTTATTGCAACGAGACAGAAAAGGCGGCTTGCAGCTGGCCGAAGCATTGAATCAAGCAATGACAGAAATAGGTCACTGTTCAGAATGTCGAACATTCACTGAGCAAGAGATCTGTCATATTTGCGATAATCCCAAAAGGCAGGAAAACGGTCAAATTTGCGTTGTCGAAAGCCCAGCAGATATTGCGGCTGTAGAAGCAACAGGTCAATATTCTGGTCGATACTTCGTGCTTATGGGGCACCTTTCTCCTCTCGATGGGATAGGGCCGAGTGATATTGGTCTCGATGTGCTTGACTATCGTTTAGGGCGAGGGGATATCTCTGAAGTGATATTGGCGACCAATCCCACAGTTGAGGGGGAGGCTACGGCTTATTATATTGCCGATTTGTGTAAGGCTCATGAAGTGAGTGCTTCTCGGATTGCTCACGGTGTTCCGGTTGGAGGAGAGCTAGAGTTAGTCGATGGCACAACGCTTTCGCATTCTTTGCTAGGTCGCCAAAAACTTTAAAGCTTTTACTCGGTGACATTAGAAAACTTATTCGTTTTCTTGAGTCACCGATTCTAACTCTAGCAGTGTTTCGAGCGCACTTTCATTTGTATTCCCACAAATATCCGCACATGGTTTAAAGCTAAGGCAGACTTTCGGTCTTTCTGGTTTTCCAAATAGATTGCACAAATTCTCTTCATTCAATTGTACGCAGCGCTCACCTGCTGGCTTGCCATCTGGCATTCCAGGAATGGGGCTAGAGATGCTTGGAGCTATACAGCATGCTCCGCAACCAAGGCGACAATCCATTACTTTTCTCATTTATCTAAAAGATGCGGATAGTAGCAAAAACTAGTACAAGACGTAAACTTATCTTGGAAGGCATGACTTGCACTTTTACTCGTTGAGAGTTATAAAGCCAGGCGAAATTATACTATTCGAAGAAGCGAGATATATGAGCGTACCATTTTGGCAGTCGAAGTCATTAGAGCAGATGAATGAGCAAGAGTGGGAATCTCTTTGCGATGGCTGTGGAAAGTGCTGCCTGCATAAGCTTGTTGATGAGGATACGGATGAGTTGTATTACACCAACGTTGCCTGCAGTTGGCTCAACAGTAAAACCTGTTCTTGCAAAGACTATCCAAATCGCTTTGACTCTGGGGAAGAGTGTTTAAAACTCACCCGCGAAACTATTCCCGAATTCAACTGGCTTCCAGATACCTGTGCCTACCGACTTCTAGCCGAAAATAAACCGCTACCAAATTGGCATCCACTGATCACCGGTTCAAAATCTGCTATGCATACAGCAGGAGAAAGTGTGCGTAATAAGGTTGTTTATGAAATAGATGTTGTGGATTGGGAAGACCATATTTTGAATAGGCCTAAGGGTGTTTAGCGCTTCATGCCGACTTTGCTTATCCGAGTAACTACATTAAGTCTATTTCAGTCGAAAACTTCACTGTCCTCAAAGAAACCGACGTATGGAACTTTCTTATATTAAGTTGAGTGTGCAGTACTCGCTCTACAAAGTGTTCATACGCTTGTATGTCTTTCACGCAGACAATCAGCAAAAAATCGTAATTTCCAGAGACTTGATAACATTGGGTGACTTCGGGCGCTTCATCCATTGATTGTCTAAAGCGCTGATAAATGTCTGCTCGGTCTCTTTCCATTTCTACAGAAACAATCATTGTCATAGTATTGCCTGCTAGTTCAGGGTTCAATATAGACACGTCGCCAACGATTATATTCTCTTCTCTCAAGCGCTTAACCCGTTTTAAGCAAGCAGGGGCCGACAAACCTACTGAGTCGGCGAGCTCGATATTGGCAATACGATTATTTTTTTGCAGTAGTTTTAAGATTGCTATATCTAATCGGTCAAGTTGCATAATTTCTTATATTGATATTTTGTTGAATATATATTTCTCAATATAAGTATAAAAAGAAATACTAGCTATTAATTTATCCCAATAAAGAAATTTAGAAAGCTAGGAGTGCGATAGAATTTTGGTCAGGATTTAGTCAGTTTTTAGGAGCGTTGCAGTGATACGAATAAAAAAATTTTTCATAGAGCTAAGAAAAGAAATCTTAGAAGTCACAGTGACCCTATTTAAAATCATGATTCCTGTGATCATCTTGATGAAGCTGATTGAAGAAGTCGGTGGTATTGATGCACTCAGTCATGCTTTAAGTCCGGTAATGGGACTAGTTGGTTTACCTAGTGAAATGGGTATTGTCTGGGCAACAACATTACTCACCAACAATTATGCTGGTGTTGCAGTCCTGCTTAACCTTGGTATACCTCTTACCGTTGCTCAGGCTTCGATTATTGGGAGTATGATGTTACTTGCTCATTCAATACCGATTGAAGGCGCGATTGCGAAAAAGGCCGGTGTCAGCTGGTGGAGTACGATTTTGCTTAGAGTGGGTGGAAGTCTTCTATTTGGCTGGATACTTCATTTAATTTACCAATCTGGTGGCTATTTGGATCAGCCGTCAGTTGTGCTTTGGCAACCTGACGCTATTACCGATCCACACTGGCTTGATTGGATGGTGGGCCAAGTAGAAAGCTTGTTTATGATTGTCGTCATCGTTTCTTTATTGTTGTTTGTGCTCAAAGTTCTCAAATTGATCGGGATCGAGAAGTTGATGGCGATACTACTACGCCCTCTGTTTAGAATCTTAGGGATTAGCAAGGAAGCGACAAATTTAACCATTATCGGAGTGACACTAGGTATATCTTTTGGTGGAGGCTTGCTGATTAATGAGGCCCAAAAAGGTCATATTCCACCTAGAGATGTTTTTACCGCTGTGATGTTGTTAAATCTACTGCATAGTTTGATTGAAGATACATTGTTGATTCTCATGATCGGTGCTGACTTTTATGCCGTTTTTTGGGGAAGATTAGTGTTCTCAATTGTCCTAGTTTCTATCATCGCAATGCTTGTTAGACAAATGGATGAAAAGTTTTGTGAAAAATATTTTTATCGCCGGGTGTGTGGTTAGACAGCTGTAGTGTTTTTCTACACTGTTGCAAAGCTGAGCATATGCTATACAATCGCTTGATTAATTTTTGTTTGTAAGTGATGCCATGATGAATCGTTGGAGTCTCGTTAACAAGGTGACAAAATTAACCTGTTTAACTACCGTCATTTTTGGTGCAGCCTCAAGCTCTGCTTTTGCTGAAACTTTGTATTTTGAAGGTGGGCTGGGTAGTGCTGTTCAAACTATACCTCACACTGGGTTTAACAATACCACTGAATCACACCTTTCGAGTCGCATTGCTGTGGGGTACTCCCAACCTATGAGCATGAATCTAAATGCAGGCTTAGAAATTGGTTATACCAATTTCGGTGAGGCAACTTTTCAGTATACTAACACCGACGAATACAAAGTCCGTGGCTCCTCAGTTGATCTAGCAGGTAAGGCTTACTATCGAATTGACGATATCTGGAGTATGTTTGGTAAAGCAGGGGCGGCTTATATGATGTCAGATGTCACCGACGAGAGTAACAACACCAAAACAGACGATGGAGCGTTTAAACCTCTGCTAGGTGTAGGGGTGCGATATAACTTTGGTGAAGCGTTAAGTTTTCAAGCATCGGTAACGCATTACTTTGGAGATAAGTCGGTTAACGCAGACAATACAAACGAATTTGTTCCTGTCGTAGACAATTTTATGCTTAGTCTACACTATGAGTTTTATTAAATTACCTGTATTCACACTATCAATATGTAATTGGTGTGTGAGGTGTTCATTTACTCTATGATGACAAGCTATTGACATAGTTGACATTTAATGGGTGCTTATCACCCTAGAGCTTCAGCGCAACCGTTCATACAATACCTTCTTTTTGATTCTACTCGCCAATATGCGGGCAGTTTATCTTTTTGAGCAAAGAAGGTTAATAATGAAAAAAGCCCTAATCGCAATAACATTGCTTTCAGTTTCGGCAGCCGCTAGTGCTGATTCTAAGTTTTATGGGGGCTCCCAAATTGGTGTGGCAAACTTGGGCAATGACTCTTCGGCAACATATGGATTTCATCTAGGAACCAGTTTGACACAGAATATTGGTGTAGAGGCAGGCTATCAGTTTAATGGAAAATTTGACGACTCAAGTTATGACAATACAAACCAACAGCTAAAAGTTAGAGCTCGATACCTTGCGATTCGCCCTAATATTGATGTTGGAGCATACAACTTGTATGCACGCTTTGGTATTGACGACTATAAAGTCACTGGTGCAAATGGATATACCGAAAATCATGCAGCTCCAATGTACGGGCTTGGGGCCGAATACCATTTCAGCCAACGGTTTTCTATTGGGCTCGGTTACAATCTGTACGATATGAAAGAAACTGATTTACACTCGGTGACTGTTAATTCAAGCTTCCACTTTAGTTAATGTACTTCCCTATGCACCAAAGGAGCTGGGTGCTCCTTTGGTGTATAGGCCTTTGACTATCGCTGTGTATGTTATAGCTGATACCGACTAAGGCTTTCATCGAATGATAGGCGGTTCAATAGTTCAGTGGACGTTTCACTACTCTCTTCACTAAACTGCACACCATATTTCCAATAGTGGTTGCTGCGTTTTTTATTTTTGATTGTGCCATGCAAGATGGTTTCTTTCTCATCTTCACCGTCAAGCTTAACGTCAATAGTGTCACCAAGCTTGTAATTATTGCCTTCGATATCAATTACTACTTGGCAACCACTCGCTGAGAAATCGCGAATTTCACAAGCATGCTTATCATCTTCTGGATTGATAATGCCAGGAATGGAAATTTCCAGTCGAGCTTCGGCTCGTAAGCCAAATACAGCGTCTGCAGTGCGAGGTAATGCGACAAACACGATGCTTTTGCCAGAGCCTTCAATTGGCATGATGAACTCGAGTTTGCTTCTAAAGTAAATTCTTGCACCTTCGCCTTTTTGAGAAAGCGCGCAAGCTTTAATTGGGTAGCCCTTCTGAAAATACAGTTGAAATTGCTCTTGTGTAATTTCAGGAGTTTCAAACAATACATAATTGTGTGAATGCATACCTATATATTTAGAACGGCATTTTAGAGGCTTTTGATTTGGTGCTGCAACATAAAATGCTAAGTCACTGAGCGGAGAAACAAGCGCTAGAGCATCTTCACCTTTTATCGAGGTTGTCTCTTTGGGCTCTGCCTTTGCTGACGACGTTTCTGCTTGATTTTGTTCAGCATTCGATTCAGCTTCTTGTGTAGTATCGGGTTCGGATTCATTCGCTAACTGAGTCATCTTTATCGTCTTTTTATATAAAAGCCTTACTAAAAGATACGACATCCTCACACTTATTGGAGAAAAAAATACTCGATTTGTGACCAATTTTCAGTTGTTGAGAAGTAGTGGTGGAATTTAAGGCTGCCAACGATAAAGGCGTAATTGAATTTTTCCTCCTTCACTCACTTTAATATCTTCGCTTTCAAGCATTCTCTTTTGGCGGCTTGCACAATCACCCGTCAAAGAGATTTTTCCTTGGCTATTTATTACTCGAAACCAAGGCAATTTGGTGTCTTTAGGTAAATTACTTAGTGCCCGTCCAACGTGGCGAGCATAGCCCGGATAGCCTGCCATACGAGCAACTTCTCCGTAAGTTGTTACTTTCCCTTGAGGAATTTGAGAGATCACAACCATGATCTGCTGTAAAAATTGGTCCATACTAAAAATGTCCTAATTCAAAAGTCACCAAGGAAAGGTCTAAGGAGAGGGCATGGTATTATCGATGTTTCAGTTTTTGATAACAACATTTCTCGCTATTGTTTGCGCGAGAGCTATCACTTTAGGGGAAGGCGACGTCCCAGTGTTGGCAATGTTAATTCCTGCGTTATGGGCAGTATCTGAACGTAAAGTCGTCAACATTGTTCTTATTTCTGGAATGATAGCGTATGGGTTTACTCTACCTAGTCAACCGGCATCAGTGTCAGTAGCGGTATGGATTATTATGCCTTTACTGATGGTTATTTTTTCCAAAAGAAGCAGCATTGGTGTTGTGTGGACCGCCGCTCTTATTGTTGTCACCTTGCAAATTGGCTTAATGGTTACGCAGTCCTCTGGAAAGTTATCTGGT
Source organism: Vibrio sp. A37 (assembly GCF_059777565.1). Lineage (NCBI taxonomy): Bacteria > Pseudomonadati > Pseudomonadota > Gammaproteobacteria > Vibrionales > Vibrionaceae > Vibrio > Vibrio sp. A37. The sequence continues at coordinate 190,595 of NZ_JBLNLI010000003.1, forward strand.
AGCGCTATGATGACCGCTATTCAAACGTTATCTGTTGTCGCGATCTGGTGGGCCGCAAACAATTGGAAGCCAACAAGGCAAACGCGTTGGTGGTCTTTGTTGCTCATTCTTCCTTTATGGGTAGCAGGATTGAGTTTCGCTGCTGTCGCCTCGATAGCCTTTATTGCGATGATTGCGTCAATGGAAAGCTTTATGAAACCAAAATTTGAAGGGTGGAATGAACTACTTTGCTGGGTTTTACCTGTAATCGCATTTGCGTCTTTGGTTGTTGTGCCAGATATTGATGTGCCTAGCCCTGTATTTGTAGTTTGGTTTTGTCTTCTCGCAACTGCTTGGATGACCGATTATATTTTACGAGCAGAAGAAGAAAATGAAGAGCTATAGCAATAAATCCTTTCAGTTTGTGCAATTGCTAGCCAGTTGCACACTATATTAAGAAAATTCCGCTCTTTAGTCTTGATTTGATTGTGTGTATCCCTGATAATCCATTCCACTTCTTAAGCGGGTTACGCTTTTGAAACCAAATCTATGGAGGCTCTGGTCCTCCCGCAACAATAGCTCGTGAACTCGGTCAGGTCCGGAAGGAAGCAGCCGCAGCGTGTGACTTGTGTGCCGGGATGTGGCTGGAGCTTCCACCCTTTTGATTGTTGTTAAAAATTTAATTTATGCTTTTAACGACATTGATGATGTTAAATTTTCTAAGTTGATTTTAGCAACAATGTTTGCAAACATCACCCTATCCGGTATCAAAAGAAGATAGCACTTTAAACACCTTCATTCTGTACCAATTCCCAGCAAAACTCCTCGAGAGATGATCAATTAGTTGATCGAGATTTATAAGTGCTCAATACGTTGTAAGTAAAGCAATGAAGTAGATTTCAGCGAAGAGGTGTATATTTAAGTTACAGGAGAAGGGGGTAATTTGGAGAGTTCTTAGCGTAATACATATAGTCTTTCATGGATTACTGCACAGCCAACTAACTTTCGCCCTGTCGCCTCTTCACAACCCAGAGCGTGTTCATTCACAAGTCATGTAATTTTTTATGTAGACTTGTGTAGCTATTGATACTAGGAACTCTCCAAATACCACTGTGGGACCAAGACTATAACGTTTTGCTCATGTTGTCTATTGTTGCATATTAAATTTTGTTGACCAGTTATCCCAAAACTTTGAATACGGATGACGATAAAGTTTACTCACCTTCCGCCGTCGATTTAAGGATGGATGGAGCCAGTGAAAATTACATCAAGCAACGATACATCAACTATTTGAATAATCGAATAAAATTAGATCATGGTAAACTCAAGCGCCTCATTCTTCCTGTTCGAGGTTTTCAATCCATGAAGACGGCATACAGCACCATGAAAAGATTTGAAGTGGTGAGAATCTGTTGAAAAAAGCAATTGAACTTCTGGCTGTATAGTCGCGCCCTTTTGGTAGAAGTGCGCATGAATGAAAGTGAATTTACATTTTAACCGGTAGGAAGACAGGAAACTCTACTGCTTGAGAAACCTTGCAACAGAGCCCATCAACACCTAAAGAATATGTAAGACTAGGCTTATACATACTGCCTCCATACAACCGAATTAAATGGACGGCTATGAAAAAATGCCCACTAATGTGGGCGAACAATCGCAATGCTCAAAGATATTGTGAAGAGGCGAGCATAAAGTTAGTTGGCTATGTGGTAACTCATCCCAAAATATCAAAAAGGATGAGAAATTTATTCTAAGAAATTAATCTATATGGAGACATGTAATAACTGATACAATGTAAAGCACAATAAAATTTCTTAAGAACAAATATACAATAAACATAGTTCTTATATAGGTCAACAACTTTAATAGGTATTTCTATCTAAGGTTTTAATTTAAAACATACTAGAGAACTAGTATACCCATAGTATTAATGGAGCACTAAAAATACATATATAAGAAGGTATAGGTTATATTGAATGCAAAAATAAAATATATTTATAGTTGGCTCTATTATTAAAATTTCATTTTAAACTAACCTCACTAAGAGATTTAATAAATTTTAAAACCAAAAAATTTACTATATAAAAATAGCCCCACAGAAATTAAGTGGGGCAACGCTTAATTTAGCGACTACCCAATTGAAGAGGCGGGTATAATGTTTGTTGGCTATGTACAGCATTCTTAAATAAAAATACTGCGCTATAAACTCTCTATAGATAAAAGTTCATAGCCTAATAAATAAGCGAACAGTTCGATAACAAGGAACCATAAAAACTTTGATATCATATTGATTGTTCTTTTATTTTTAGCATCATCCATTAGTATTAATAAATAAAGCTTGTCTCGTTGAATGCTTAATAACAGCGACATTGAATCCGTCACCTTAGCCGTCTGCTAATACCTTTTTAGAGAAAACAGTTCTATCGTCTATGGGTTTTACCTAATAAGGTTCAGGGTTGCATCATCAATGTGTTCTTCTGAAATTTGTATACTCATATCGGTTTACCAGTCAAACTAAAGCTCGGAAAGCAAGAACTAATCTATCTCTTATCAAGCCAGGATTTTCCGATGATATTCCTCATCAATAGCTGTATCAAAAGAAAACCGTATTCCTCTCATTTCAAACTAACTTAGGATTGGGACAATCTATTTTCTCCATTATGACTTGAGTTCACATCGTATGACTCAAGTCATAATGGAGGAGTCTACATAACTTTAAGATGTTATTCAACTGTAAGCACATTGATTAATGTTTTTCTTGATCACACTCTTTGCTTGAATGGTTACGCAAACGCCAATTTCTCTGGGCTGAAATTTTGGGAGAAAAGACACCCACAAAGTTTGGCTGTGTGGGCGCGGTCCTTTGACACAAGCGCCTCCAATTGCAACTTCGCTGCAATGTTCTACTGCAATTTACAATTATTGGTTTTCAATAAGTTGTTATTAAATCTTCAATGGGTTGTTATTAAATTATCCACATTTTAAGTAACTCATGCACATTATCACTTGGACCGGTGATATCTGATATCTGTTTATTTAATTTTATAATGAAATATAAGGTTTAGCATTGTTCGTAATGAAGTTTTTTTGTATAGTTCGCTATTTGCCATGATAGTATTGAATAATGATAAATAAGCTAGAAAATAATCAGTTCATGAATGATAATTTGTTGATATCACATTATCAATGGATTATAAAAGATAGGCTAAAACAAAAAGGCTTAACTGAACAAAAATTAGCTGATTTATCTGGCATTAAACAACCAACGCTGCATAAACTTATCAATGATAAAACACGAACTTGTCAATTCAATAATTTATACAAAATATTTTTCGCTTTAGATATTCCATTAAGTTTAATTGACCATCGAGATGGTTTCATCAATAGTGATTCCAAACACACTTTTCTCCCTATTTTGGACATTAATGATATAAAAAAGGGATTTGATTATAAAAAATATACGCCATCCCGCTGGAAAAACTTCTTATCATGTCCAACAAGTTTATTAAACGGAGCGCAATTTGCAATATTAAAAAAAGAAATAATAAAAGCGAAAGATGAATTAAACCCAATATTGCTAGTATCGACATCAAGCAATTACAATGCATTTTCTTATATCAATAACAAAAATCATAAAATATGTTTATCACAGGTTAAATGTGAAAACACGATCTATTATATCGTAGGTGAAATCGATGATCTCTAATAAAGTAACTAACAGAATTACAGATAAAAGTGAGGATGGCTTTCTATTTTTATTAACTATTGGACTATATTTTATTAGTCTATGCCTATCAAATTTATTATCGCACAAAATATGGGATTTTAATGGGTTTCTAGTATCAGCAGGCACCATCCCAATTCCATTAACATATTTGATTTTAAATATTACGACAGTGGTTAAAAATGTTCGATATTCTAATAATCTGGTATTTGCAGGAGTTTTAATAGAACTTATTTTTTCATGGTCAACTTACTTGTCTACCCATATTGATGTTAACAGTAGTCATTTATCTCAAGCGTACGCATCAATATCGCAGCTACAAGTTGTAGGATCCATGGCGTTTCTAATTGGCATGCCACTCTCTATGTTACTAAATAACTATATTTTTAATAGATTGACATTGTTAACTTTAAAATACACTAACTATTATGTCTCATCGTTAATATCGACAATACTATCTGAGTTTGTGTGCGTAATGATTATTTTCCCTATCGCATTCTACAATGAGCCGTTATCTGTTATTTTTAAGCTTGTTCTTTCAAGTATGTCAATAAAGATAGCTTTAGACCTAATATTAATTAGACCTATAAGCTATTTAATATTGAAGGATACTAATAAAACCGACTTGGCTTATAGTTCAAGAAAAATAAGGATTGAACAGTGACAAAGATAAAGACAGTCTTGCAAGATAAAAGTTCGATCTGTATATCTCCAATTTTTATTTATGCTGATAATGCGTCACAATTTCCAGTCGTAACATGCTTTGATTCATATTATGCATGTATTGAATGTTATTCGGATTGTATTTCAATAAACAGTACGTCTGAATTAGTACGTACTGAATTTTCCATGACCGGTGAGCTGTTAAAAGTAAAAAATTTCCGTTCTCATATAGAGTGTTATTTTGAAGTTTTAGAAAGAACAATTAACTTGCTTGAAGAAGATGAAAATACTAAATTATATGGTGCATTTTCTTCAGAGTTTTATAAAGAAAAACCTAAAAATAATGAGTTGTTGGCTGTTTTTTATATACCAAAAACAATTTATCAAGAATTCGGTCCTGAAAACGTAAATAGATATAAGTCAGGAACTTATGGAGATTTCGATTTAGGTTTCCTTGATAAAAATATGGAACTATTACGAAACACACCGGATTTGATGATGGTAAACCCATCAGCTCGAATAAAAATAAATACAGAAAAAACAATTCTTGATATATTTAAAGATTTATATTTTAAAAATCCATCAAGAAATCAATTTTACTTAGAACATAAAAAAATATCTTTTGCTGGTTCTTCTCCATGTGAAAATTTCAATATTAATAGAGGAAATATTACATTGAAATCCACTTGTGGTACCGCAGAGAAAGTAGCTGATGACAATAAAACTAACATCAATAATTTAATAAACCTAGTTAATAGCTCAAAAGAAGATTCGGATTTGTCTAAATCTAGATTAGAGGATATAAGTAAAATTAAAACGATATGTAATAGTCATCATATCGATAGCTATAAGTCAATAGAAGAATATAGTAATGTTTATCATACGTCATCCACAATCACCGGTAAATTAAAACCTGATATTAAAATAAAAGATATTATTTGCGCATTTTCGCATCCGCCTACAGTTACTGGTACCCCACTAAACAAAGCATTAGAGGTGATTTCTACTGAGGAGCGAGGTTTTTATGGCGGTAGTATTGGATATATATCTAGGCATTCATCTCGTCAATCTCTATTAATTAGGTGCATCTTTCACGATAGTGAGTCTACATATACTCAAGTTGGCACATCTTTGTCATCTGATTCAAAAATTGAAGATGAAGGAAATGAATTGCTAGCTAAATCTAGACTTATTTTAGGTGTTATCTAGAATGTACAAAATCGCATCGTTATTATCAGACAGTGCAATATTACAGTTGGTTGGTACCAGGCATACCATTGTTATTTCTTTTAAATACCCAATAGATGAAAATATTATTATGTCTATAAATAAAAGTGAACTGATCACTTTGGGGGTATTTATTGGTGACTATCTGGCATGCAACAATAAAGTAGATTCTTTTTATAAAAAGAATCTACCAAGTGAAAAAAATGAAGACTTTTACCTCTTTGGATTCTCCGCTGAAGAACTATTTTTCAAATCAAATGAAAAAGAAGTCTCAATAACTCCGACTAGAATATTAAATAATCTACAAATAATATCGAAGTTAACTCATGCAGATTGTCAGCGAGTTGGAATTGCAATAGGTCGGACTCAGAAAATCAAAAATATAACTTTTTCTGAGTATGATAAACCTTATTTACTCATAGAGAATTGATGTGTGTACGGCCTCGATTACTGTCGTCGAACAGCTTTGTGGATTGTGACGTCAACCGGTTGAATTAAATATAAAACTCTTGTTGGCGGAGTCCATTTAAGTTTGATCGGCTTTTGTTTGTATGGAACCTAAAGAGGTAGGGGCGCTAAAACAGCTCCTGCCTTTTTCTTCACAGCTGCTATTTAAAACTCGCCTTTAATTAACAAGTGTTTCCCCAAATAAAACTTATCCGATTAGCCTAGCTTCAGCTACTTAATTCTATTTGGAGAATAGTGTCAAGCTAATGGGTCACAAGCTTTTAAGTTCACTTGCTCATAAAGTGGTGTTCTCTTGGAGGGAGACAACCTTCTATCGCAAGGTCGAAAACTTTCTTCGTGCTATATTGAGTAGTCTTGTTCGAAAGGATGTTAATACAAATAAAGAACACATAGCTGCCCAAAAAATGAAGCTTATATATGAAATTAGCGAATTCATATAGTGAGAATTTAGGTAGTCTATACACACTATCAAAGATAGTGCTGTTTACTAAATGCTTCGAGTAAAACACTTCGCTGTGATAACTATCAACTATAATTAGCGTATTTGTTACCAAATTGAGATATTTGAAAGTGAAGTTAGCGCTGATGTGGTGGGTACTTTTAATCGTTTACTCTGTAGGTGAGGTGCAGGCTACAGAAATAGATGTTGTTAAATGGCCCAAGATATGGGACGACGGTGATAAAAGATATGCATATCCCTTTCACATATTGAAGCTTTCTTTAGAAGCGAGCAAAGATAAATATGGTGACTACAAGCTTATTGTCACCAAATGGTCAGGCAAAAGAAATCGAGTGCTGAAAGAGCTGATTAAAGGAGAAAAGTTTAATGTCCATATAGCGCCTACTCGCCCAGAGTGGGAAGAAAAAGCGATTCCGGTCTATTTTCCTGTGTCCAAAGGTTTACTCGGTTATCGTATTTTTTTAATCCATAAAGATGACCAGCTAAAATTTGCTAAGGTGAACAGCCTTGGCGATTTAACCAAACTTCGTGCGGGAGTGGGGACGCAGTGGTCCATTACCAAGGCTTTGAAGTTAGACGGTAGGTTTAACATCGTGACTGGGTCAGATTACAACGGTTTGTTTGGAATGTTAGAAGCAAAGCGATTCGACTACTTTATACGTGGTATGAACGAAATTTTTGTCGAGTTTGATGATAAATCGAAACAGTATCCAAATATTATGATTGAACCTAGCATCATACTTGATCTCCCCTTACCCAACTTTTTCTTTGTTTCACCCAAGACAAAAAGAATTGCTGAGCGAATTCATTACGGTCTACACAAAATGAAGCGAGATGGCTCTTTTGACCGGGAATTTTACGAATACAATGGCGACAGCATTCAAAGGGCAAATCTATCGAATAGAAAATTACTGAAAATGGATAACCTTAACTTACCACCGCATGAAATTTATTCTGATGCGAGCTACTGGTTCATTAGTTCAGAATAATCAATAGTATGATGTGATTTTGTTGATCCTCTAAAACTTCGGCTTCTTACAGATAGAGTGTGTATTCATCAGTAAAGCCCTTCCTAACTATATCAAATTCGTCTCCAGCCTCTCTTCTAAAATCATACTATACCCTTATGAATAATAGTCTTTTTTTCTAATTGTTCTTATATATTGAACAATGATATCCGAAATGATGTATTTATCAATAAATGAAAACTAACTAATCTACTCAACATACTTTCAAGCGAAGTGAGTGAGGAGAAAGTTATGCAAATATTAACTCTAGATCAATTACCACAAGGTGGGTTTGCCGGTCTAAAAGAAAAGCAAGTTGTTAAAGATGAAAGAGTTTTTAATAACAGCTCAGAGTCTAAAACTTTTAATGGGATCGGTAACTTTGTCTATCTAGCGGATGCTGACTTTGATCCTCAAGGTGAAACAGGGCTTCATCCACACCGAGAGATCGACGTGATTAGCGTGATGGCAAAAGGCCGAATTACTCATGCAGGTTCGTTAGAGCATGGCCAAAATCTAGATACAGGCTGGGCACAAGTGCAACGAGCCGGTGGAGAAGGGTTTGTTCACAATGAAATAAATCCAGATTCTGAGCCGAACAAACTGATTCAGCTGTGGGTGCTACCTGAAGTGTCAGGACAAAAAGCGGGCTACAAAGCTTACCAACCAATTGTGGGAGAACGCGTACGTATCTATGGTGGTACACAAGATCAACACGATACTTTTGAAAGCCATACGATCATCGAGTTATTCCAATCAAAAGAAGGTGATAGAACGGAGCATACGGGAGAGGTTCTTGCGTATTTAAGTACCGGTTCAGCCATTATTAATAACCAAAATATCGAAGAAGGCACGTTGATACGTACAGATAATCTGGAGTTCACTGCCCGAGAAGATAGTCAGCTAATTCTCATTTTTAAAGAGTAAAGAAAGGATAAAATGATGTCTACAAAAACCAAATATTCAGAATTTTTAACACCGAACAACTCTGTGTTAGCAATGATTGATCATCAAACTGGACTAATGGTTGGCCTTGGTGATGAACACCCAACCGTGTTGAAAAACAACATTATGGGTCTAATTAAAACAGCTAAGGCAATTGACTTGCCGTCAGTGGTAACCGCTAGCCTACCAGATGGGCCAAATGGACCGATAATGCCTGAGATTCCAGAAGTGCTTGGCGTCGACGTGATAGAGCGTGAAGGTCAAATAAATGCATGGGATAGTGAAGCTTTCCGCAACGCGATTGCACAAACTGGACGTAAAAAAATAATCATGGCAGGTATCGTTACTGATGTATGTCTACTGTTCCCAGCACTAGCAGCAGTAGAAGAGGGCTATGATGTTTATGCTGTAATTGACGCTTCAGGCACGTGGAATAAAACGGTTCAAGAAGTGACGATCCAACGTTTAACTCAAGCAGGAGTAAAAGTAACAACATGGGCATCAGTGCTTGCTGAACTTATGAATGATTGGCGTAGTGATTATGGTGATGCTTTAGGCCAAGTGCTTGCAGAGCATACTACAAAATACAGCTACGTAATGAATAGCTATTTTTCAAGGAGCTAATCATGAGTGGTGAGTCTAAAAGCTCGCCACCTAATACACATTGGGTGGCGCTATATACATTTATTATACTGTTACCCTTAGTGTATTTTATTCCACCTTGGGTAATCGAAACAATTTCTGACAAGCCAATCATCGTTACAGTGGTCTCCGTAGCGGCAATCACACTGATTGTGAACTACTTTGCTTTGCCAGCGGTACTCAAGGCGCATACCAAAATAGCGAGCTAGCCAGCTATTTTGGATAGTTCGGAATAAGAATAAAAACTTTGAAAAACACAGGGTGATACAAAGCCCTGTGTTTTTGTCTCGACGTCACTTAAATCTTTGTGTGAAGACATCAAAGTTGTTGCAAAGAATCGACTCCGTCAATTACTGTTCAGCGGCTCTTTTATTTTGTCGGCTCTTTTATTTATATTCAAAGCTTAGTTGGCAAAGTTAGCAAGGATTATGAAAAAAAGGATTTGGGTCACAGCCATTTTGTTTGGGCTGATAGTTGTCTTAATAGGAAGCTACATATCACTGAATCGAGAGTCAAAAAAGCTTGACGATATCGCTCGAAAGGACAGAGGTTTTAACTACATAACTCTGACAGATGGAGTGACACACTACAATATAGAGGGACCGAAAGGTGGCGAGTTAGTTGTGCTCGTCCATGGCGGCACGATCCCTTCTTGGGCATGGGACAAGCAAGTTAAAGCGTTAACAGAAAAAGGTTTTCGCGTGCTTAGTTATGATAAATACGGTAGGGGTTATTCAGACAGACCTGTGCGGGTTTATGACCAAAATTTGTATCGACGTCAGTTAAGTGAATTGCTCGATACACTCAACGTTTCCGAGCCTTTTCATTTAATAGGAGTTTCCCTCGGAGGAGGAACTGCAATAAATTATGCGTCGCAAAATGCTGATAAAATTAGCAAGCTTATTTTGATTTCGCCTGTTGTTAATAATTATCAAGTTCCTACGGTATTTCAATTGCCATTAGTTGGTGAAGCAGTAGCAAGATTTGCAGGAGCTAATACACTGATTGACAGATTCAGCAATTTGTATGGGAGTAGTCCCAGATTCAACCAGTATTTAGCACTATATAAAGAGCAGATGGAATATGAAGGTTTTCAGCGCTCTATGTTGTCGATGCTGCGAAGTGATGCTCTGGGAGATTATACCGGGAGCTATGAAAGCTTTGCGAAGCAAAACAAACAGGCACTACTGATTTGGGGTACACAGGATCAAGAGATTTCTAAAGAGGCAATTGCTGAAGCTCGCTCTAAAGTTCCACATATAAAATTTATCGCAATAGGTGAAGCCGGCCATGGTGTTTTATTTCAAAAAGCAGAGCTAGTCAATGACCAAATTATTCATTTCTTACAAAAGGAAAGAATCTAAATAATAGATAGCTGTGCGCAAATTAGTTTATGGTGATAAATTGAAATATCCACAATTTATCACCATATAAATATTTATGCGGCTCTGCCTTTAGGGCAATGAATGGATATATAAGCCTGTTGGTTACTTGCTGGAGCAGATCTATTATTGTCGATAATTTTTACTTTACATTGGTTATAATGATATCCCTTATATCCTAAGTGAACCAAAAAGCGCTTCATGCTGGAAGGAATGAACCCTTTCTTAACATCATGCTCCCATTCAAAAACTCCACCTCTGCGGCTATGTAACCTATATAGCCAACACTCATTGATATTCGGGTTTTTGTTGCAGCTAGTATAAGCCGGTACAGTAAAGAGCATCCCGTGTCGCCCGTTGTGTAATGGTTTTGCTGTGAATAGCTGTGGTCCTAAACTATTGGCACCGAAATTTAATAAATACAAATGATTACTATTAGTCTGTGCAAATGCCGATGTTGATAATAATAAAAACCCAAAAGAAGAAAAGAGAGACAATATAAGAAGATGTTTTTTCATCTAAAGCTCCGAATAAATTGATACTAAGTAAAACTAGAACCTTGATTGTCTCTAGAGGCTGTGAAATTTTTGTATACGGTTTTTGAAATAAAAATGAAATGTTTAGGCTTTAACGCAAATATTTTAATTCTTTAAACAACCTGATGTGCGTGTTGTAAATAACTTTATGGTACTACGTCCAAAAATATTTTTACTTAGCTTCAAATGCTTTTATTTAGACGGCCACCTTCATCTATTTGATATATAGTGAAGGTGGTTGCAATCGGCAGTATTTTACCAATCGACGCCTTTGAGCGCTTTCACTCCAGATTCAAACGCGTGCTTTACATTTTTCACTTCTGAAACGGTGTCAGCAACTTCAATTAATTGCCGATGAGCGGCTCGACCTGTAATGACAACAGATTGCATTTTGGGGCGATTAGATAAAGCTTCAATTACTTCTTCGAGCTCTATATAGCCGTAAGTAATCATGTAGGTCAGCTCGTCAAGCAATATGACATCTATAGCGCTATCTTTAAGCCAGGTCTGGCACTTTTGCCAGACTTTTTGGGCGGCTTCAGTATCAGTTTGTTTGTTCTGGGTTTCCCACGTGAATCCCGTCGCCATAACACTAAATTCGACGCCAAGTTTTTCAAGGAGGTTTTTTTCCCCATTCTCCCACGTGCCTTTAATAAATTGCGCAACTGCACATGTTTTTTCATGGCCTACAGCACGAGCGACGGTGCCAAATCCAGAAGTGGACTTACCCTTTCCATTTCCGGTAATGACCAGAATCAGTCCTTTTTCTTCTTGGGCCGCTGAGATTTTTTCGTCGACCTGCTGTTTAACCTTCTGTTGTCGAGCTTTGTAACGAGAGTCCTTATTTTCTTCTGTAGACATAGGTGATCCTATTGTGAATTTGTTATCTATCTGATACCTCAGTCTATTGAGGTTACTCGGGTATATGCTAATTTATTCTCTGAAAATCAACAAATATGTACACCCAATGGAGTAGAAAGTCGATGAAAAAAATTTTGGTCGTTTGTATGGGAAATATTTGTCGCTCACCGACGGGTGAAGCAGTGCTAAAGGCGAAAGCGGCTGAGTTAAAAGTGGACGTTGAGGTCGATTCTGCTGGAACGATTGCTTACCATTCAGGAAACCCGCCAGACGAAAGAGCTGAGGTGGCTGCGAATCGAAGAGGGTATTCATTTGAAGGTATATCTGCGCGTAAGGTAGTCAGTGAAGACTTTGAATACTTTGATTTGATTCTTGCTGCTGATGAAAGTAATTTGTCCGACTTGAAACGGGATTGTCCGGTGAAATTTCAAGAAAAACTGGCGTTATTTTTGAGCTTTGGTGATAGTGATTACCAAGAGATCCCAGATCCTTATTACGGTGGACAAGATGGTTTCGAGCTAGTGCTAGATCTTATCGAAAATGCGTCGGAGAACCTATTGAAGTCACTGAGTTAACGTGAGGATTGATTCTCTTTGCGGCAGTTTGCGGTTTACTGAATATTATAGGCAGCTAAATGTTGGCTGGTTTCATAGGATCGAGTATGTAGCTCTGAACTGCTGTTTGAAATGTTGTCTGTGTCTTGAGCTAACTTGTCTATTTGCTGGTCAATCATAGATAAATGCTCAATTAATGAAGCCATTGAATCACTCTGCGACACCGAAGAATGTACGATCCCCTCGTTAACTTGATTCGCTTTTGACACATCCTCAAGCGTAGTTTTGATATCTTCTACCGTTTGTTCAATAGACTCAACGCAATTTTGGCTAGCATTGAGTCCTTCATCTGTGTATTTAATGAGTTCATCGGAAACATGACTAAGTTCGGATAAAATGCTTTCTACTTGATCAGTTGAAGTTGATGTCTTTTCTGCCAAACCTCTAACTTCATCAGCAACGACGGCAAAACCTCGGCCATTTTCTCCTGCTCGAGCAGCCTCAATTGCAGCGTTAAGAGCGAGAAGGTTGGTTTGGTCGGCTATGTTTCGAATAATTCCGAGAATTTCACTCACTCTATGTACTTGGCTACTTAATTCAGTTGCGGACTCTGAAGTCGCAGTACTTTTTTCAGCCAGCGTTTTTATATCGTTTAGTGCCTTGGTTAATCTTTGTTGCCCTTGTTTGGCACTATTTACGGCTTGATGGAGAGATTCGGAAGATAATCCAGCGTTGTCTTTCACTGAGTCAACTGAGCTTTTGGTTTCCTCTCCAATCGATACTGTTTGTTTAATATCGCCTCTCTGTGCGTTTACTTTTTGTCTTAGGGACTCGAGGTGAGTTTCTACATCTTCAGCAACATTAGTGACGGCCATAGAACCTTGATGAATGGGGTTCAAGGTCTGCTCAATTTTCTCTATAAAGCGGTTTATTTGATTTGCCAGTGCGCCCAATTCGTCATCTCGTTTAAAGCGAATTCTTTTTTTCAAATCGCACTCTCCAGATGACAGTTCTTCACATAGACTCGACAGGTGGTGAAGGGGCTCAATTAACACCTTCCTCAGCATAATTAGTAGTACGGCAATGGTGATTAAAATACAAAATAAACCATATAAAAAAGATTGTTTTCCCAAAGCGCTACTGAGCACCTGAACCTCACTAAAGTGCCACGTAGTTAGCATATAGCCAACTAGCTTTTTCTTTTTGCCAGAAAGCAGAGGAACCACGAGTTCAAAGGTATCTTTATTATCTTTGAGTACCTGTTCTCCCTCCCACTTGAAGTCTTGCATCGACTTAGGGACGGTTTTTTCTACAGATGAGTACAACAGCGATTGGTCAGCGAGGAAAATGTCCACTCTTTGTAGGTTTCCCTCACTGGACTTGATGGCTAAATCTACCCTTTCAGTAATACTATTGGTTTTCTTGAATTTTACTGCGGTTCCAAGCTGTTCTGAAAGAGAGTTGGTAGCTTGTACGTACGACTTCTTACTTAGTTTGTAGATAGCATCAATACTGCTTGACCAAGAGGTGTAGGAAAGCACTGCTATAGCAATAAATGTCAATAGAGCAGAGCTTACTATTACCAGCTTGTTAATGGTTAATCGCATGTTGTACTCAGCCGTTTTTAGAGTTCTTCTACATTAACTCCGACCGTTACGGCACCGATAACTTTGCCTGAAGGATCGGTAATGGCGTAGCTGACTTGGGATTGGAACATCTGAGTTGACTCATCTTCTTCGACTTCACTTATGTGATACGCATTTGGACCAACTTTGTAAGTTTCTTGCCATTTGGCTTCGTCACCTTGCCAATAATCAGAAGTAACTGCACTCTGAGCGACATTTAAGCCTTTGTCATCCATGATAAAAATCTCAGTAATTTTTCCGCCACTGGCTTCTTGTATTTGTTTCAATTTACCTGAAGTAGGATTGTTTAGCTTTTCGTCAATCAATGGCTGGCTACCAGCACCTACTTGAGCTCGCCACTCTTTGTCTAGAGCAATAACTTGGTCCTGAGTGAGGTTTTGGTTAGCAACATTTTGAGCTTGAACGGCAGCAATTACGTCTGGATTTGAAGCAATATCTTTAACTTGGCTGTTTGCGTAGCCTTTCAGAGCTGCTTCATATTCATTAGCGAATACGTTAAGAGACAAACTTAACGTAGCAATTAAGACTAGTAAGTGTTTCATGGAAGGTTCCCTCTGTCATGATGTAATTAAATTTATTACCTGTTGAGCGTAGGCAACAAAGTTATATATGTGAAATAAATGAATAATATTTTTATGAAAATATGAGAAGGTGAATTAAGTTTTTTTTGAAAATGAGATGAACAATCTTGCAAAAGTTTATAATCTTGCTTTGGTGTTGCCTTGTGGGTATTAAACCTGATAAATCCAAGAACAGTAATGAAAAAACTCTACAACAGACGTAGGTTTATATGATTGTGGATGCTTATAATTTATAGTTCGGCTGACATCACTCTGCCACTAAAGTATTCATTCGAAACGATATATTCAGTATTTCGAATGAGTTCGTCTTGAACTTGAGCCCAGTGATATTGTTGGCTGCTGGAAGAGGGGTGTAAAGCAGGAACAACGCCTCCAACACGGATATTGAAGGGGGTTAATTCTCGCGCCCAACTTTGAGTAAAGCCAGCGATTAATGAGGTAACATTTTCAAACCCGGAAAGGTCTTGGCAATCTTCTAATGAAGCCACATTAACAATGACGCCTTTTTTATTATCTGTGAGCATTCTCTCTGCTGTTGCTTGTCCAAAGCTAAACAGTGTTGTCGCCATGACAGATACGGTTTGCGTATATAGATCTGGTGACGAGTCGCCGATAAGTTTTGGTACTGTACAACTTGGCCAATTGTTGACTAGCACATCTGGGGAGCTATTGTATTCGGCGCTAATGTAGTCGAATAAGCTGTTGATAGAATCTCTAGAGTAATCGCGTGTATAAAACTGGTGTACTTCCTCTGAGATAGAGCGGCAGCGTTCATAAGTGTTCGTTAGACGGCTTTTTTGTTGATCACACAGAATGACCTTGGCGCCAAGCTCGCAGAAGTGGGCAGCTAGCGTTTCTCCTAATGTAGAGCCAGCTGAGGTAATAACAACGATTGCGCTTTGTATATTCATTCTGTTGTGCCTCCAACTCTAGTGATAATTTTGTAACTAGAGGCGAAAAAAGGTTCACAAAGAATGGTTGATTAGTTGTGATTTAGTTGTGAATAAGTTCAAACTTATGGCTACTGAGTAAATAATTAGTAACATTTGTGGTCTGATTCACACAATGAGTTTTTATAGAAATTGTTATGCAGTAAGGTGCTTTATTTTGCTGTTAGCAGCGAATTGCCAATTGATCTTTTCTACAAGAAATAAGTAGTTGTTCATATAAATCAAAGGGCAGAACGTTGTCAGAAATATCTTCAGCGCACTTTCTGCGGTCATGGCCTGATAAATTGTGGTATACATCTTCTGGTAAGTTGCCCGTGTCTTCTGCCCGATACACCAAAGGTTCGGGCTTTAGGTAGTGATTAAGTTTGGTACTGGGTAATCCGCCTTGGTGAAATGCCTCTGCTTTCTTTGCTGATTCAGTGTATGAACTTTCGTTCGAAATTAAGTTTTGTGGCTCGGGGAGGGCAAATTGCTTACGTAATGCTTCGTCTGAATCTTTTTGCTTTTTTATTTGTTGAACGGGGGTATAGTCTCTTACGTCATTCGAAAACATAGACAATAGCAGAGAGAAGTCGGCTCGACGTCCAGATTGAATGGCGTTATTTATATCAGAGCCAACAGTTAGCTCATTAATAATGTCGACTTTGTCTAAGGTATGTATTTGCATTTTTATCTCCGCTTTACAGTTTGTTAGCGGTCAGAAACGATAAAACTTTAGCTTTCACCTCAACATTTTCTTCCTTAAATCCACGCTATTGAATAATTTATTCGGTTTTCATTTCGCGTAAAAAAACGTAAATTGACTCGATTCTATAGATTGAAGTCGCATACTGGTATGCGGTAAATAACCAAAGTGGGTTAAAGTATGAGAAAGCTGATTATTGGGCTTTTGGTGACCGCGACACTCCTGCTAAGTGGGTGTGTTATGGTTCCAGGGCCAGTGGTAGTTAGGCCTTTGCCTAGGGTTGTCGTACTTTAAAACAGTTAATTATCAGATTAAATTAGCAATTTCTCTAAGTGACGCAGGTTCTCTGCGATTTATTAATCATGACTGAAACATGTTTATACAGAATTGCTGACAGAATCTTAACTAATTGAACACTGTTTTTATGCTAAAGTACGGCCTGACTATATTGACAAAGATGTAGGTATAACATGAAAAAATTACTAGCTGGGGTAACTATTGTTGTCGCTTCTTTATTAAGTGGCTGCGTTGTTGCTCCTCCACCTCCAGCGAGAACGGTCATTGTAAAACCGGCTCCTCGAGCAGTAATCGTTCGACCAATGCGCAGAGTCGTGGTGATTTAGTAGGTTTATCTATATCACTATTTTTGCCAGAGTGTCGATATAGGGATATTGGACAATTAACAAAAAAGCCTGCAATTGCAGGCTTTTGCTATATTGTAGAACCTAGCTATTTAGCTAGGTTCTCAGCTACGAATGACCAGTTAACTAGAGCCCAGAAACCGTTCATGTATTCTGGACGCACGTTGCGGTAATCGATATAGTAAGCGTGTTCCCAAAGGTCAACAGTTAGAAGTGGAGTGACACCTTCTTCTGTTAGTGGAGTAGCAGCGTTAGAAGTGTTAACGATGTCTAGAGAGCCATCTGCTTTCTTCACTAGCCAAGTCCAAGAAGAGCCAAAATTGTTGATTGCAGAATCAGTGAATTTTGCTTTAAATTCTTCAAATGAACCGAAAGAAGCGTTAATTGCGTCAGCAACTGCACCTGTTGGTTCGCCACCTGCGTTAGGCGCTAGGCAGTGCCAATAAAAAGTGTGGTTCCAGATTTGTGCTGCGTTGTTGAATACACCGCCAGTTGAAGTTTTGATGATCTCTTCTAGAGACTTGCCTTCAAACTCAGTACCAGGGATAAGACCATTTAACTTAACTACGTAAGTGTTGTGATGTTTGCCGTGGTGGAAATCTAGAGTTTCTGCTGAGATATGAGGTTCTAGTGCGTCTTTAGCGTAAGGAAGAGCTGGTAGTTCAAATGCCATTGCTCGATTCTCCATATAGATGAAAGAGTTAGTACTTTCGATTGCTTCCGAAATTTGTTCTTATTGAGTCAATGTGACCGACTTGCGATACAGTTTAGCAAGTTTTTACTTTATTAAAAGAGAAAAGCGCGGAAATTTATCTTTAAGCTTTCGGCTATAACTTGGTTGCAACTGCACTGGGAATTAAGTTGATGAGTTAGATAGGCTTTTACTGACAAATGAAGCTGAAGTTTAGGGTTAAACCTTAGCTTGTCGCTGAGTAGAACAAAACCTTATTGAATATATGCTTTTTATTCTTGTCTAATGGTTTAAAATAGCAAGATTGAGTGTCGTCCATTTGTACAATGAGGAAGCAATGGAAACTATAGATAAAATTAAACAGCAAATTGCAGAAAACCCAATTCTTTTGTATATGAAAGGTTCTCCTAAGCTACCAAGCTGCGGCTTTTCTTCTCAAGCTTCTCAAGCATTAATGGCTTGTGGTGAAAAGTTTGCTTATGTTGATATTCTGCAAAACCCAGATATTCGCTCAGAGCTTCCTGCTTATGCTCAGTGGCCAACATTCCCTCAATTATGGATTGAAGGTGAGCTAATTGGTGGCTGTGACATCATTCTAGAGATGTTCCAAAAAGGTGAACTACAGCCTCTTATTAAAGAAGCCGCTGCAAAAATCGAACAAGACTCAGAATAATACTGTATAAAATTACAGTTTTTCTTGTTTTAGGGCTACAATTTCAATATTGTAGCCCTAATTATTTCCATTCTATTTATCCTTATGACTCGTCTATTTATCGCTGAAAAACCTAGCCTTGGTAGAGCGATCGCCGCTGCACTTCCCACCCCACAAAAAAAAGACCAAGGTTTTATCCGATGTGGCAATGGTGATGTTGTCACGTGGTGTATTGGCCATTTGCTAGAACAGGTTGAGCCGGATGCCTACGATGAACGTTATAAAAAATGGAATATCAATGATCTACCAATCATCCCGTATCAATGGCAGCTCAAACCGCGTAAAACATCAAGCAAACAGCTAACAGTTATTCGTAAGCTACTCAAAGAATCGACGACAATTGTGCATGCTGGCGACCCCGATAGAGAAGGGCAACTGCTGGTGGATGAGGTTATCGACTACTGCAAAGTGAGCAAAACAAAAAAAGAAAATATCCAAAGGCTTCTGATTAGTGATCTGAACTTGCCAGCGGTTAAAAGGGCGCTTAATGGGATGAGGAGTAACCGAGAGTTTGTTCCTCTATCGGTCTCAGCTTTGGCACGTTCAAGGGCTGATTGGCTATATGGAATGAATATGTCTCGGGCATTTACTTTGCTTGGTCAAAGAGCTGGCTATCAAGGTGTGCTTTCTGTTGGCCGAGTACAAACGCCTGTACTGGGTTTGGTTGTCAGACGAGACGAGGAAATAGAAAATTTTGTCCCAAAAGATTACTTTACTCTGCATGCTTTGATTCCCTATCAGGGCAACCACAGCTCGTTTGATATCCGAGCGAAATGGCAGCCTAGTGAAGCCTGTCGTCCTTGGCAAGATGAAGAAGGTCGAGTGTTAAACCGTAAGCTTGTTGAAAATGTCGCGAGCAGAATTGCGAGCCAACCTGCCACGGTTACAGAATCAGAGCAGAAAAATACCAAACAAGCACCACCACTGCCTTATTCTCTGTCTGCGTTGCAAATCGATGCATCTAAGCGTTTTGGCATGAGTGCTCAGCAAGTGCTGGATACTTGCCAAGCACTGTATGAGAAACACAAACTGATCACCTACCCACGTTCTGATTGTCGCTATTTGCCCAATGAGCACTTTTTGCAAGCTTCAAGCATTGTTGCTGCGATTTTTGGTAATTCACTGCAACTATCAGAATCAGGGAAAGATGCGGATTTGGGTTTGAAATCCAAAGCATGGAACGATAAAAAAGTCGATGCACACCACGCAATAATTCCTACTCCTAAATCAAAGTCAGTTGACGCCTTATCTGTTCAAGAAAGTAACGTTTATCAGCTAATTGCCAGACAATATTTAATGCAGTTTTTCCCTGCTGCAGTTTATGCAGAAAGTAAGCTGGTATTTGACATAGTAGGGGGTAAGTTCGTAGCTCGTGGAAAGAATCTGTCTTCTCCCGGTTGGAGGGCTTTATTGGGTCAGCAAGTCGACGACACCGAAGATAAGGTAGATAAAGTTCCTGCGCTTGAAAAAGGCACCCAGCTTATTTGTCGCGAAGGAGAAATTAAAGACTGTAAAACTGAGCCACCAAGACACTTTACCGAATCAACTTTGTTGCTGGCGATGACAGGAATCGCTCGCTACGTAGAAGATAAAGAGTTGAAAAAAATACTCAAGGAAACCGATGGGTTAGGAACTGAGGCCACAAGGGCGGGCATTTTAGATACATTATTTAAACGCCAGCTACTTACGCGTCAGGGCAAAACTATCTTAAGCACGGAGGCTGGAAAGGGGCTAATCCATGCACTTCCAATCGAGTCTACGTTACCGGACTTAACTGCCCACTGGGAACATCAACTACAGGCGATGGCAGAGAGAAGTCAGCCCTATCAACCTTTTATGGATAAGTTGGTAGAGCGTGTTGGCGAGTTAATGACTCAAGCAAAAACATCGCCTTTACCAGAGTCATTACGCCACTTACCGCAAGTCAAGCGCCCAGCATTCAAGAAAAAGCGTCGGGCTAAAAGTGCTAAAACTGCGAGTAAAAACTGACATCAATTACCAAGGAATGACAGAGCCATCATAGTTGAAGAATTGCCCAGACTGCTCAGTGGAAGCTGAGCTGATCACTTTTGTTAAGCCATTTACGGAGGTTTCCGTATCAATCAGTGCATTAGGCCCACCCATCTCGGTTTTAACCCAACCAGGGTGAAGAGCAAGAACTACAATCCCATCAGGTGCTAAGTCTATGCTCAAACTTTTAACTACAGAGTTTAGTGCTGCTTTCGATGAGCGATAGATGTAGCCACGGCCAGAAGAGTTGTCCGTCATACTACCTACTTTTGAAGAAAGACAGGCAACTTTTTTCACTTGACCTTGCTTGATGAGTGGTAAAAAAGTTTCCACGATCTTCAACGGTGCGATGGTGTTGATTTCTAGTACTTTTCTCCACTCCTCGATATCAGTTTCACCCAGTGAATAACCTGATGGACCATAATATCCAGCATTGTTTATAAGCAAGTCGATAGCTGACAGCTTGCCTGCAATATTAGCGATGGCTTGATAGTCGGTGACGTCGATACAATGACAAGTTAGAGAAGGGTTTTGAGTTGCTAATTCAAGTAACTCCTTGGCAGTATGTTCATTTCTATAGGTAGTGTGAACTTGCCAACCGTTGTTTAAGTAATGTTTCGCGAGCGCTAAGCCAATACCTCGACCTGCTCCTGTGATAAATACGAGACTCATTTACTAGCCCTTTTACTTTGACGTAGAGTGGCCATTGTGCGCGCCAGAATTCGGAAAATCAATATTGAAACAGAGCAGTTGAACAGATAGCATAGCGTTTGTTTTTTATAGTAGGCTCTTCCTTAACCGTATGATTCCATTGGTTTACCATCCTATTTATTCTGATCTCCCACTTCCAGAGGGGCATCGTTATCCCATCAATAAGTATCGACTGCTGTATGAGGAAGTCACCAAGCAGATCGAAAAACAAAGGAATTGGAGCAATGTGTTTCAGTTTTTTCAGCCTCAGACTATGACCGCTGAAGAAGTGTGCCAAACGCATTGTCCTGAGTATGTCTCTCATTTAATGAGTGGCGACATGCCGGCAGCCAAAATGCGCCGAATAGGTTTTCCATGGAGCCAGCAGTTGGTGCAGAGAACCCTTACATCTTCCGCAGGTACTTGTTTAGCGGTTGAACTGGCAATAGAGCATGGGGTTGCCATCCATCTTAGTGGCGGATATCACCATGCTCACTTTGATTTTGGTAGTGGCTTTTGTCTTTTTAATGATCTCGTGTTGGCAGCGAACTATGCTCTAAAGCAAGATTGTGTTGATAAAGTTCTAATTATTGATAGTGATGTTCACCAAGGTGATGGCACCGCGGCACTTTGCGAAAATCGAGCAGATATCGTGACGGTTTCGTTTCACTGTGAGAAAAACTTTCCAGCGCGTAAAGCAAGCTCGAACATTGATATCGATTTGCCAAAAGAAACGTCTGACAATGAGTTTATCGACAATTTTAGCTCTATAGTCGAAATGTCCATCAATTTACACCAACCAGATCTTATCATTTATGACGCTGGGGTCGATATTCATGTTGATGACGAATTGGGCTACTTTCACATTTCTACATCAGCCATTTACCAGCGAGATTGTTTGTTATTTAAATTGGCCAAAGTGAAAGAGATCCCTGTAGCATGTGTTGTCGGCGGAGGCTATCGCTCAAATCATGCCGACCTTGTCCCTATCCATATGCAGCTGATTCAGTCGGCCTTCGACAGTCTATAAAATTACTCCAAAGGTTTATATCAAGTTGCTCAAACTAGACTATCTTGTAAGAACGTGAAAGCAAGTGAGGATATAGCCATGCAGCCAAATCCGATAGTCTGGTTTGAAATATACGTTGATGATTTGCCAAGAGCCAAAACGTTCTATGAATCTGTACTCAATGTTACCTTAGATGCTATTGAAAACCCGACCAACATCGAACTCGAAATGTGGGGCTTCCCTGGAAATACTGAGGAGTATGGAGCGACAGGGGCATTGGTAAAAATGAAAGACGTTAAAGCAGGGGGCAACAGTACCCTTGTTTATTTTGCCTGTGAAGATTGTAGCGTTGAAGCCGCGCGAGTGGAAGCAGCTGGTGGGAGTCTACAAGCACCAAAATTTCCAATTGGGGAGCATGGCTTTATAGCCATAGCAACGGATACCGAGGGTAATACAATCGGCTTTCATTCGATGAATTAGCGCTTTTACCACATTGTGATTTTTATGGCCGGGCATAAACGCTCGGCCTTTTCAACATAGAAGGAACAATATGCAGCACCGTATTCGATCAGCTGGTATTTTACTATCTGAAAGCAAGGTATTAATGCTGAAGGTGAAAGATTTTTCAGGAGAATATTGGATACTACCGGGTGGTGGTTTTGAAGACTGCGATCGTAGTACAAAACAAAGCTTACAAAGAGAATTCGAAGAGGAAACTGGGTTGGCTGTTGAAGTAGGAGAGTTAGTCTGTGTTAGAGAGTTTTTAGAGACAAGCCGTAATCGATATAACGCGGAGTTTTTCTATTTGATAGAAAGCTTCACTGGCCAATTAACGCTATCTAACTTACAGGGATTGAATGATGAGGAATACATTCAATCAGCTCAATGGATTGAAGTCGGTAGCCTAGCGAGTAAACGAATTTACCCAAAGGAATTGGACAGCACGATAATGGAAATGATTAGGTCAAAGCAGTTTTCCACTCACTTAGGTAGTTATGTCCAAGGTAATAATGACCAAATAAACCACCTATAATCAGCATTCTTGTGTCACTAAATTCTTAATTTTCAATTTGTCTTGGATGCCAAGTTGAGGATGCTTGTTAAATTTATTCTGTAAAAGCATGGACAGGATAACGAAGAGAATACTTCTAGCGCCTAAACAGTTCGCATATGAGTCACTATCATAATGCGGTGTTGCCTCTGTTATAGCGCTAGCAGTATTATTTACATGTACGCTATAGGCTTTGATAGAAAAACCTATAGCACAACACTTATTTGCGAGAGTGTTGTACACAGCCAACTGGCATTGTTACCTGCCTCTTCAAATTTTGGGTATCAAATACGAGTTATTCTCACCCATACCTTTGATATGGGATTTTTTATTTATAGAGCTATAAATCATACAATTCAGGGAAGAATTGATGTAACTTTTTTACTTATTTTAATTTTTATAGGATTTTATTATCATTTTTACGGCTTGGCTAGGACTTTTTTTAATAAGTTGGCAAGAACCTCCTGCTCTTGATCTGACAAAGGGCTTAGCATCGATTGCATATTTTTTACGTGCTCCCCTAAAATCTCATTCATTAAATTTGTTCCAGTTTCGGTAAGGGATACTTGGCAACTGCGCCTATCTTTTTCGCTGGCTGAGCGAGCGACTAGTCCTCTTTTCACTAATGATTCCAACCGAGTACTCATAGCACCAGAGGAAAGCATCACTTCTTGGTATAACTCTGTAGGGGTCAAGGAAGCTTGGTTGCGGCGCAATGTCGCTAATATATCGAATTCAACAGAGCTAATTTGAAACTGCTTAAACACTTCTGACAACTGTTTCATCCATAGAGAGCTAACCTTATTTAACCTGCCAACTACGCCCATGCTTGTATAGTCCAAGTCCGGACGAGCGATCTCCCATTGAGAAATAATTTTATCTACGTGGTCTTTCATACCGGTATTCTTTTAATTTATCTTTCTGAAAAGATACTTGATCAAAAATCATATTTCCATTACTTTCTAAAAAGTATCTTTTATGAAAGGTAATCTTTAGAGGAAGTATATTTTGAATAGAACAAGTATTTTGGCTTTGCTACTGACGACTGCTATTGCCCCACTGTTATGGGGCAGCACTTATATTGTTGCGAATAATTGGTTGCCGCCTGATACGCCTTTGTTTGCAGCCTTAGTACGTGCTTTACCTTCAGGGTTGCTGCTTATTGCGGTAACTCGAACATTGCCAAAAGGGAGTTGGTGGGGACGAATAGCAATTCTCGGAGTGCTAAATATCGGTGTGTTTTTTTACGGTTTGTTTTTTGCTGCGATGCATCTTCCCGGGGGAATGGCAGCACTCGTTATGTCTTGCCAACCGATCATCGTTATCTTCATGAGTCGGCTACTGCTTTCGACTCCAATCCAAACCAATCACTTTGTTGCAGTCATTCTGGGTATAGCTGGAATAGGATTACTTGTTCTGAAAGGAAACGCGGCTCTAGACTTTTCTGGTGTGGTAATGGGACTCATAGCTACATCAAGCATGGCGCTGGGAGTCGTGCTGACTAAAAAGTGGGGCCGGCCAAACAACATGAATTTGCTGGCGTTTACGGGGTGGCAATTGGTCTTTGGTGGTTTAGCTCTATTGCCTATTGTGATTCTGGGAGAGGGAGTGCCGAGTTCATTCACTTCTACAAATATCTTAGGGTACGTTTACCTAATAATCATTGGCACTGTATTATGCTATCTCATTTGGTTCAGAGGGATAGAGCGGTTACCTACCATTTCTGTTTCTTTCCTAGGCTTTTTTACGAGCATTTCTGCCTGTACGTTAGCGTATTTGTTCTTTGGGGAAGCGATCACAGGCGTTCAACTAATAGGAGCTTTTGGCGTGTTGATGGCCATTGCTGTGTCAAATAGAAAGCAAAAACCAGGGCTACGAAACACAAATCTGAATCTCAGTGTTAATAGATAAAAAATTCCGCCGAGTAGGCGGAATTATAAGGTTAAGATTTTCTAATTGTGAAACTTAGCTAGCTTGTGTTTTAAGTGTGTTACTGTCTTTAGTTGTATTAAATAACTCATTTGGCTCGCTTAGCTCCTGTTCCAGTAGTTGAGTGCGCCAAGCGGAGTTTACTCCCCAATAAAAGAACACCAAACTTGCTAACGCTACAGCAACCATGCCGTAACCAAACGGCAGGATATTGATACCGCCAAACTGGCTGCTGCCAATGTAAGAAAGAATCATCATTGCCAAGAAATAGCAAAGCATCCATAAGCTAGCAGTCACATGTTTACGAATACCAAACCAACCGCGTTTGGTCTGGAAGTAACCGTAGATAACGAAGCCTAGTAGCAACACAATAATGACTTTGCCTGTCAGCGGCCAACGAGACCAATACAGAACCTCTGATGAAATGGCGAAACCAAGTGGCGCTAGAATATTCAAATATTTGAGGCGGATAGGGCTTACTATCTCTGGTGCAATCTTGCGTAGCGACATTGCAGACATCGGCCCTACGATATAGGTTACCACTGTTGCTGCCGAGATAATGCCAGCCAGTTGTCCCCACCCTCTAAATAGGTAGAGAAAAATAAAACCGATGATTAGGTTTGTCCAAAGAGCAGCACGTGGTATGTGATATTTTGAATGCAGCTTCGCCATGCATTTTGGCATATGGCCGTGTTCGCTCATCGCAAACAACATTCTAGTTGTCGTTCCCATGTATGTTATACCAGTGCCAGTTGGAGAAACGAAGGCGTCGATATAAAGAAGAAGTACAACTAAGTTCAGGTTTAGGGCAATGGCCAACTGGGCAAACGGAGAATTAAAATCAAGGCTCCAACCATGTTTCGCTAGATCAGAGGGCTCTATACCTCCAATGAAACTCACTTGTAATCCTATGTATAGAATAAGAGCGAACACTAGAGTAAAAATGATGGCTAATGGCAAATCACGTTTTGGGTTTTTTGACTCACCAGCAAAGTGCATAGGACTTTGAAAACCGTTGTATGCGAAGACAATCCCTGCTGTTGCAACAGCGGTTAACGCTCCAGCCCAGCCATAAGGTGCAAATGAGTGGTTTACCGCTGTAAAATTACCGGGATGAAAGCCAGCGAGAACAATAGAAGTGACACAGATGACTGGAACCAACATCTTGAAGATAGTGATGCCTGTTTGGGACTTGCTAAATAGGTTAACACTCCAGAAGTTTAGCAAGAAGTAGATGATCATTAGAACAGCTGCAATCGCTAAACCAAACGCCGAAAGAGAGTGGGTGTGCATGTCGAAGATAGTACTGGTAAGTGGTTGTAAAAGGTGCCACTTCCAAGTCGCCATATATTGTACCGATGCTTCTGCTTCTATTGGGATGACAGTCACAATGGAGAGCCAAGTTGCCCACGCGGCCATGTATCCGACAACCGAACCATGAGTAAACTCTAAATAGCGAACAGGTCCGCCAGATTTAGGAAAAATCGTTGATACTTCCATATAAGTAAGTGCAACAATTAAGACGGCAACCCATCCAATTACCCAAGAAGCAATTGCAGCAGGACCAGCTATTTTTGCTGCGTGATAAGCGCCGAACAACCAGCCTGAACCGATCACTGAACCTATGCCTGTCATTGTTAGAGCAACCAGCCCCATTCTTCTTTTGGGCCTAGCCTTGGATTTGTTCATACTCATAAAGTGTATGTCCTTTATTGTAATTATGTTATGTCTGCACGGTAGAGTAGTACTCTAAGCCGTATTGATCGGAAACAACCGAATAATCTGTGGCTGTTTTCCTCGTTATTGGAAAGTAAAAAATATGACTCAACGAATAATGGAGTCTTTAGTGAATAGTTTTTCTATTTATTTTATCTGCATAGCAGCTAGGGTATTTGTTGTGATTTATTTGCTGCTAATGATTATGTGACAGCTCAAAATAAGAGCGAGTAGAATTTATATTTGAGTGTACAAGTTATGTCTCCAACCAGTGTTATTTATAGCTGTCGCATTCCTTGCAATATGAAATTTGTTTGGCATCATTGCCTGCTTAGTGCCAGAAACGTAACACTTTGCATCGCGTTGTGTCAACATGCTAGTGTATTTCTCGTACGATGTACCAGAGCTAGATAGGAATAATTTGGAGGACTATTTGTTGTATTTTTTCGTAAAATTATTCCGAACTTTGTACTATTTATAATTCTTGAGTTTAGTTATATATAAACTAAATAAATGCTCACGATTGGATTGTAATGGATATATTCTTCGTAAGGTTGTTTATTTTAATTCCTACTCGAATAGGGTATTTAATTGATAGGTTAATTAAATTTTAATGAAATTTTGGGGAACGTTATGGCTAAAGGTCAAATTAAGAATGTGGTATTTGATGTAGGGAATGTCTTAGTTAGGTGGTCTCCGCTGGAGATTGCTCGACTCACGTTTGGAGCAGACTCTAAAGCGAGTGAAATGGCACCATTGATCTTCCAAAATGAAATCTGGAGTGAACTCAACAAAGGTAAATTGACAGAAAAGCAAGCCAAGAAGCTGTATGAAACTCAGCTAGGATTACCATCAAACATAGTCAATATGTTGTTTTTTTATATCAAAGAAAGCTTGATTCCAGTTTATGGGAGCCACGATTTACTTTGTAAACTAAAAACAGCGGGCTACAAAATTTTTGCTCTTACCGATAATGTTGTCGAAATTGTCGATTTTTTGCAACAGCGATACGAATTTTGGCCACTGTTCGATGGTGCAATTGTCTCTGCAGAAGAAGGGTGCTTAAAGCCTTCGCAACAAATATACAACCAGCTTTTGGACAGATATCAGTTGAACGCTGAAGAAACGGTATTCCTAGACGATATGATTGCAAATGTTAAGGGCGCACAATCTTTAGGTATACATGCCATTCAATTTAAAGATGTGTTTCAAAGTGAAATAGAATTGAAGGCGCTTGGTATAAAGTTCTAGAGCGTTCTCAAATTGAGCATGAAATACCAAAAGTAGATGGTGTGAAAGTTAACAGCCATCTACTTTCAGCTTCAAACTAACTTGATGCGCCTGCGTGTGGTGACAGGAGTTCAATCTCTCTTTGGGCCCAAACCTCAGCTAGATTATTTTTGACAGTATATTGGCTAAAGTCAGCATCTTTGGCCAATTTTATCCATGAGCTGTTATCTGTCGCTAGACCTGCTTGCAGATATATCGGTGTCATCCTTTCAACACGACGTCGCTTGTCTTTTTGGGTGTAGGGCCATTTCGCCTCTGGGTTGTTGTATTTCGCCATCAACTGAATGCCTGCGAGCAACGAGCCACCTTGTTTATTGGTGTATTCCCAAATATTAATACCAACTTTGTCTCCAATTTGTGCTAGTCCAACTAAAGGCGTTAAGCTGAAGTAGTGGTAATGGTAGGCACGGGTTCTAGCCACTTCATGGGGCTGTGATCCGTCTTTGTTAAACTGGCTATCAATGCGGAACTTGCTTTTTTGAACCATTTGCTTAGCAAGAGGTTCATTGCCCAAGAAGTACGCAATACCTGCAACCTGATAATCATACCAGTTACCGTGATTGTTTTCCGAGTATGCTTCTCCTTTAGGCCCTCCTGAGAGGTCATCGACAATCAGCCAATTGAGATACTGACTGTACCATTGTGTGATATTGGCTTCGTCGTTAGGTGTCCATGATGAAGACTGGGATAATATAGCCACTGAATCCAACATTCTTTCAACCAGTGTTCGGGCATCAATGATTCCGCCTCGTCTACCTTCTGCTACCCCTGGTACACCTTGACCATAGTTTACGTTCGGGTTCATTTTGGTATCGGGATTAATAAACCAAATTCTGACATATTCAACGGCTCGCTGAGCATATTTTTCATCTTGGCTAAAGTAGTAAGCAAGTGCGAGTGCGCGAACTGAGCGGGTAAAATGTCCGATGCGTTTAGAGTCAGTGTCGTTTGTTTTTGAACTAGGATTGGTTTTGCCATCTTTTCTTATCCATGGCAAACCGTCTTTTTTGCTAGTATCCGGCCACCAATAAGGACTGATACTCATATAGTCGTGCTTATTACCACTTGGCGGAACAAAACCTTTATCAGTAACAGAAAATGGACCATCAGTCATCGCGAGATCTGCTTCCTCAACCAACCGAGTGTAAGCTTGTTTCATTGACTCACTTGCGCGCTCTGAAGTGAGTAATTGCCGATTTTGCTCTAGTGTTGATGGTTCTAAGAATACAAATGGTGCAGCGATAGAATTGGCACTTAGTGATAGGGCGATAAGATATAGACTATGTCTAACTTTCATACAAAACTATCCTTGTTTGCTTTCGTTATTGTAAAAAATGCCCAGCAAACGAGTCTATGGGGTGGTTTGCAAGGCATTAATTTGTTCTTTAATGTGTTTATAGTTATTGTGTTCTTTTGTAAGTGTTTACTTACTTCAAAAAGTCTTCACGGGCTGGGTTAAACATATCTAGAAGTACGCTATTGTCTTCCAATGCTACTGCTCCATGCTGCATGTGTTTTTTAGCTAGGAAGGCATCACCAGGTTTCAGGATTTGTTTTTGCCCGTCGACTTCTGCTTCAAAACTACCGCTAACGACATAGCCAATTTGGTCGTGAATTTCATGCGTGTGAGGCGTGCCAATAGCACCTTTTTCAAAGCATACGTGTACGGCCATTAGATCGTCAGTATAAGCAACAATCTTGCGTTTTAGCCCGTCCCCTATATCTTCCCATGGGTGCTCTTGTGAGTTAAAAAATGGATTCATTGAATCTCTCCACAATCATTTTGATTAGATTTGTTAATTTTGAGTGAGGACAGAATATAAGATTTGGATAATTAGTAATACAATATAATTTAATTAATGTGATGATTGTCGACCTAGTGTATGAAGCTAATCTAACTCAACTAGCACAGAACTTCTAGGGTTTATAGATATCAAACGCTTAGCGATAACTGTGATTCTACTCATCATTTTGATTGTGGATGGTGGGATTTTTTGTCTATTTGTATTATTTTATCGAAAGTTTATAAGATCGTTCACTTTAATGGAGAGGATGGCAAATAGAATGAATGTACAACCTTTGTTGCTATCAAAAGATGAAATAGTTGAATTACGTCAAGAGGTGGGCCGATCAAGCTTAATGGGTAAAACCATTGCGGCGCACACAAAAGATCTTGAACGCTTTATGTGCTTGCCTTTAGACGTTCCGGGGCACGGAGAAGCCGGCGGATACGAGCATAACCGCCATAAACAGAATTATACCTATATGAACTTAGCAGGCAGACTGTTCTTGGTGACTCAAGATGAGAGATATGCCCAGTTTGTTAAAGACCTGCTGTTTACTTACGCGGAAAAATATCTCACTTTCGATTATCACGTACAAAAAAATACTAATCCAACAGGGCGTTTGTTCCACCAAATTCTCAATGAGCATTGTTGGTTATTGTTCACCAGCTTAGCGTATAGTTGCGTAGCATCGACCATGACAGAAGACGAAAGAGCCATGGTTGAGCAAAGGCTATTTGAACCTATGTTGGAAATGTTCACCGAAAAGTATTCTTTTGACTTCGACCGTATACATAACCATGGCATTTGGGCTGTTGCGGCAGTCGGTATTTGTGGACTCGCTATTGGTCAAAGAGAGTATTTAGAAAAAGCAGTTTACGGCTTAGACAATAACGGTACTGGTGGCTTCCTCGCGCAGATCTCTCAGTTGTTTGCGCCATCTGGTTATTATATCGAAGGACCGTATTATCACCGTTATGCAATACGACCACTGAGTGTATTTGCTGAGGTGCTACATCGCCACATGCCAGAGTTGGATATATACAACTACAAAGAAGGTGTGATTGGTACGACGGTTAGAGCAATGCTTTCTACTGCCTACCCGAATGGAGAATTTCCTGCCTTAAATGACGCTTCGCGAACCATGAGTATCAAGGATATGGGTGTGCAAGTTGCGGTGAGTTTATATACTCAGCATTACGGCATTGATGACAACATTTTGGGTATGGCCAATATCCAAGATGCGGTATGGATGCATCCATGTGGCCTAACTTTATCTAGAGCCTATGAGGAGGCGACGGAAAAAGGTAAGCAGATTGGTATTCCTTTCTGGCCAAGTGTTGAATTGAATGAAGGGCCAAATGGTGACAAAGGTGCCCAGGGCTTTATCCGTATGAAGGATAAAACAGGTGATGTGTCTCAGTTGGTGATGAACTATGGCCAGCACGGTATGGGGCACGGGCATTTTGACACTTTAGGTATTACTTTTTTCAATCGCGGAGAAGAAGTTCTTAGAGAGTATGCGTTTGCACGCTGGGTTAACGTAGAGCCAAAATTTGGTGGTCGTTACCTAGATGAAAATAAATCTTATGCACGTCAGACTATCGCGCATAACGCCATTTCTATCGATCAAGGTTGCCAAAATAACTTTGATGTCGAACGAGCTGATGGCGTTCATGGTTTGCCTCACTTCTTTAAAGTCGATGATGATAATGCCAAAGGCATGAGCGCGTTTGCTAACGAGCATTACGATGAAGTTCAAGCTCAGCGCAGCGTATTTATGTTGCAACTTGATGAGCTAGATGCGCCATTGTTATTAGATATCTATCGTCTAGATAGTGACGGTGATAAAGAGCATCAGTACGACTATTCTCACCAGTACAATGGTCAAATTGTGCGTACTAATTTTGAGTACGAAACGTCTACAGAACTTGATACTTTAGGTGAAAACTATGGCTATCAGCACTTGTGGAAGGTTGCATCTGGCGAAGTGATTGACACGGCTTTGGTTAGCTGGCTACAAAACAATACCTACTATTCTTGGTTGGGAACCAGTTCAAATCAGGATGAGGAAATTATATTCACTCAATCTGGGGCAAATGATCCAAGTTTCAACCTGCGCAGTGAACCAGCATTCATCATGAGAAGCAAAGGCAAGACAACTGCGTTTGCATCTGTTGTGGAAACTCATGGCTACTTTAACGAAGAGTTTGAACAGTCAGTAAAAGCTCGAGGCTCTGTCCAAGACATCAAACTTGTTGGGCACAATGAGATAGGGACAGTCGTTGAAATCACTACTGATCAGTCAACAGTGACAGTCATGGTTAGCAATCAACCTGACGCGAGCGATGATACTCAACACAATGTCAAACTAGAGTCCGATGAGTACAGCTGGACAGGTTACTATTCACTAAATATTAAATCACGCGTTCAGGAGACAAACTAATGAGCTATCAACCACTACTTATCAATGCTGATGAAGCGGCATCCATGCGTGAAGAGCTGGGTAAAGATAGTTTATTGGGCAAAGCGTTAAGTCGCGATATTCATCAACTTGAAACGTACATATCAGACGTAGGTATTGAAGTTCCTGGGCATGGTGAAGCTGGAGGTTACGAGCACAACCGTCATAAACAAAACTATATTCACATGGATATCGCGGGACGGCTCTTCCTCATCACGGAAAAACAGCAGTATCGTGATTATATCGTTGATATGCTGACAGCGTACGCAAAAAAATACCCAACAATGGAGAGCAATGTTAGTCGGGACTCTAACCCTCCGGGTAAACTCTTTCATCAAACTCTCAATGAAAATATGTGGATGCTTTACGCGTCGTGCGCATACAGCTGCATTTATCATACACTCGACCAAGAACAAAAAAGCCTCATTGAAACAGATTTGTTTAAGCCGATGATCGAAATGTTTGTTGTGACTTATGCTCATGATTTCGACATTGTCCACAATCACGGTCTGTGGGCAGTGGCTGCTGTAGGTATTTGTGGTTATGCAATTAATGACCAAGAATCGGTAGATAAAGCGCTATATGGGCTTAAGTTAGATCGAGTCAGCGGTGGCTTTTTAGCGCAGCTCGATCAGCTATTTTCGCCTGATGGTTATTATATGGAAGGTCCGTATTACCATCGATTCTCCCTACGTCCAATCTTCTTGTTTGCTGAAGCGATCGAGCGCCGTCAACCTGAATTAGATATCTATCACTACAACAATAGTGTGATAAAAACGACCTCTTACGCTGTGATGTCGAGTGCTTTTCCTGACGGTACGCTGCCAGCCCTTAATGATTCATCGAAAACTATTAGTATCAATGATGAAGGGGTGATCCTTGCGACCTGTGCCTGTTATCAGCGCTATGAGCCTACTGAAACGTTGATCAGTATGGCGAATCACCAACAAAATGTTTGGGTTCACGCTTCAGGTGCGAAGCTGTCAAAAGCTGTAGAAAGCGCTGAAGAAATTCGTCCTTTCTTCTGGGGAAGCCTTGCTATGAGTGATGGCCCTGAAGGAGAAAAAGGCGGGGTGGGTATCTTACGTCACCGAGATAAACAAGATGACGATACCATGGCGTTGATGTGGTACGGTCAGCATGGTTCGGATTCTCAGTACCATTCAGCATTAGATCATGGACATTACGACGGCTTACACCTGAGCGTATTTAACCGTGGTCACGAAGTGTTACATGATTACGGTTTTGGCCGCTGGGTGAATGTCGAACCTAAGTTTGGTGGTCGTTATATTCCTGAAAATAAAAGCTACTGTAAGCAGACTGTTGCTCACAACACCGTCACTGTCGATCAGAAAACACAGCACGCTGGTGATACAGCGACTGCTGAAGCCAACTTTGGTAAGAAGCATTTCTTCTGTATCGATGATCCTAAACTGCAAGGAATGGGCGCGGGAATCAGTGAGTATTATGAAGGGATTGATATGCAGCGTCGTGTGTTACTTGCTGATATCGCAGAGTTTGAAAAGCCGTTAGTTATTGATCTTTACCGAATTGATGCGAGTGAAGAGCACCAGTATGATTTGCCTGTTCACTATACAGGACAAATTATCCGCACTGACTTCGAATATCAAGTAGAAAAAACGCTTCGCCCACTTGGTGAAGATAATGGTTATCAACATCTTTGGAAGTTGGGTACAGGTAAAGTAGAATCAAGCTCTTTGGTTACTTGGTTACATGACAATAGCTACTACAGCTTGATTACTAGCGCGACAGAAAATTCTGAAGTAATTTTTGCTCGAACCGGTGCAAATGACCCTTCTTTCAATTTGCGTAGTGAGCCAGCTTTGATTCTAAGACAAAGCGGACGCAAACATGTTTTTGCCTCAGTGCTAGAAACTCATGGTCATTTTGATGAATCAGTGGAAGCATCTGTTGGTGCGCGAGGATTAGTTAAATCTGTCTCTGTGATTGCTGAAACTGAAGAAGCAACGGTGATTAACATCCTGACAACCACTGGTAATAATTATAGGTTGGGGGTCTCCAACTTAGAGAGCCCGTCAGATGAGACAGAGCATCAAGTCAAAGTGGATAGGTATTGTTTTAGTTGGAAGGGAGCGTTTTCTCTTCTGAATTAAAACCTCCTAATATTTATTTAAAAAATAAATAACCCAAAGCCATATTCATAGAGAATGTGGCTTTTTTATTTTACGGACCGGCGATTAGAATGATTAGCGAGAAATCTATTAACCCTAAATATAATGCAGAGGATAAGTAGATAAATGCTTTAAATTATGGAATCATAGCCCACCACATATTCATTGATAAATAATAAATATGTTTTTCGGTTATGTATTTGGCATTCTTTGGTGTGTAGGATGGAATCATCGTGAAAGATAACTTGCTTGTTAGCAATTCGGTTATTGATGATGTTGTAGACTTTGCTGAGCAGATGACAAACCCTGTGCTACTAAAAGATACAGATGGGCGGTACCTTTACGCCAATAGCACGTGTATCGAATTATTTGGTTTGAGTAAGCAAAGCGACTTGTTGGGTATCAACGCCAAAGAGCTTAACAGCAAAATTGAGCATCGCTGGCACAGTGAATACGAGCTAGCAATTCAGTTACTTGATGATTATGTTGTCAATAGTAGGAAGTCTGGACGCGACAATATGCGAGTTATTCCATGTCAAGATGGAACACTTCGAGTTCAAAACATGATCAAGAAGCCAATGGTCAGTCGAGTGTCAGATAAAGTAACGTCAATATTTACTTTTAGTGAAAGCCTTACGGATAACATTGATAGAGTTGCGTTACTTCGTCTTTATATTGAGTTTTATTCATCAAATAAACTCGCAATTAAATATTTTATAAAATATTTAGGCATAGAGAGCCTATTTTTAAAAGCACCGTCATTGAGAGAAATGGAAACGTTACTACTTTTATCACTATATGGGTGTCAAAAGTCAGTATCAAATAAAATGGGAATATCTGTAAGAACGGTGGAAGAAAATATAAGAAAGATAAAACAAGATAAGTTAAAAGATGATTACCTTTGGGTAGTCTTGTTGGAATTAATTAGAAATGATAAACGAAAAATTAAAATTACGTAAAATAATTCAAATTACCATGGCGTCAAATGTATTTGAGTGGTACGAATATATAGTGTTTGCCTATCTTTATTCTGCAATAGGGCATCACTTTTTCTCATCTACGGACCCAGTGTCCTCAGCAATCGAGACATTCGGAGTATTTGCGTTAAGTTACTTAGCAAGGCCTTTTGGTAGTTTATTTTTTGGCTGGCTCTCCGATCTATCTTCAGTTGCAAAGTCTGCCAAGATTGCAATGTTTCTAATGGCGATTCCTCCCATTGCTATCATACTTATCCCAAGCTACGCTCAAATCGGCATATTGGCTCCGGTCCTATTAGTTATTGCTCGGTTGATTCAAGGCTTTGCGGCTGGTGGTGAGCTTCCTGTAACCGCTACCTTTGCTTACAATCACTCTGAAAGCAAATTCAAACGACTGGCTTGTGCACTTGTAAACTGTAGCTCGTTAATTGGTGTGTTGTTGTCGTCTGTGACAGTCACCGTGATGAACTCTCTGCTAACGTCTCAACAGATTATTAATGGTGCTTGGAAATATCCTTTCTATATTGCCATCCCGCTTCTGCTGTTTTTGATTTGGTTACGCAAGGATTTGATGACTTTAGAGCCTGCCAAAACGGTATCGAAGCCAAAACAAAATGTAAAAGATTACCTACAGCTAATTACTGGGCATAAAGTGGAGTTTTTAAAAGGTTTTCTGGTTATTGCTTCTTTGCAAATCTCTTTTTACTTAATGTTTATTTGGATTCCAACCTATTTGCACTTGTTCCTAGCTGTGCCTAAATTGACCGCTTCTGCTTTTAATACAGTAAGTCTTGCTATTATGACCGCAACCGTTATTTTAACGGGAATTGCACTGATCAAATATGATGGTTCCAAAGTTCTCATGCGCTTAATGGCGATAGCGATTGTTATCGTACCTGCACTTTTCTATTTGATGATAAACAACCAAAATTACACCATATTGGCAGTAGTTAGCGTCGTTTTTTCAATACTCATTGGTATCATCGACGCCATTGCTCTGAGCTTCCTAGGGGACTTATTTGAGTCTAGTGTTCGTGGTATTGGAATGAACCTCACCTTTACTCTTCCAGCCGTATTTTTTGGTGGTTTTTCTCCACTTATTGCGACTTGGCTTATCCATAAAACGGGTTGGTTAATGACCCCAGCAATTATGATTGATGTTATTTTGGTCGTGTCGGTACTCGCTATCGCTAAATGTGGGCGTGTATCAAACAGCCGCCAAGCTCTACACAATTAAAGTACTCTACTAACTGAGTAAATGAATGGAGCACTGTATCATAGGCCAGCGCTCCATGTTTTGAACGAAGTAGAGCCCGATTTGCCACCATGGTGTTTATGGTTTCCATGTAGCTTCGATAAAACATATCTGTTATGTCATAAGTATGTATTACCTTCCAAGGAGCTAAAATATTTTCCACTTCGGCTAAGTTTACCGGTGTAAATGTTCCCTTGTCGTCATGGAATGGGTCCTTATTAAACGTTCCATTTGACGAATATTCAAAGATCAGTAAATCGGCATTGGGTTTCGAAAGTTTCGCGAGTTCGTGACACGCGGATTGTTGGTCTGGAAATGCATAAAATGCACAGAAAATAGTAATAAGATCGAACTGTTCTGAAATGAGTTTGCTTGCGTCTATGACGTCCCCAATAATAAACTCGCATTGGCCATAGTTTTTCTTCGCGTAATCGACAGCATTTGGGTCTTTATCAATACCAATAGTTGGCAAGTATTTATTAAGTTCTGCTGCGGTCCCGCCTAGCCCTGACCCTACATCCAAAATATGAGTTTTGTTGTTAAGGTTGATTTTGTTTAACGCGAAGTCTACCGCATGCTTTCCTTCTGGGTGGGTAAAGTCTCCTTTCCTAATTTCTGACAAAAGATGCTTTTTTTGGATGAAACAGTTCATTTTTATCTCTGTATTCGAGTGCTGATCTACTACTGTCGCCACCTAGTCGCGTGACAATTTGCGTGAATTTAAAGATAAATCTGATAATAAATCAATCGATCTTTTCACTATTTAGATAGATTTGATGAATGTATGATGAAGTCGATTTTGCTGTAGGCTCAGGAGGAACAAATCTATGTATATCGTATTCCAACAAAATATAGGGGAAATACCCGTATGTTTTAAATCACTGTATTTGCTATAGTTTGTTTAAGTGCTCAGCTGCATATATACACGAGTGATGATGCTCACTGTTGTTTATTAGCTTGAAGAATTTTTTAGGTTATAGCGCATGCTATGTATGTTTTCGTCAAGCATATATAGCACAATGCTTTTGTTCAAGAGTGTTGTACATAGCCAACTGACTTTATTACCCAGCCTCTTCAATTAGGGTAATCATATTATATATTCGCCCATTCTTCAGAATGGGCTTTTTTCTTGCTAATTATTTTTTGCTAATCGTTTTCTTGCTAATAAAGCAACTTGCGAAATTCTAAATGACTTTGTTGAGCGAGCAGATATAAAAAAGCCGGCATCTTTTCGGATGCCGGTCAGTCATGAGACCAAAGATGTTGTTGACTAGGTGTAGGTAAAAAGAACCTTTACGGTGCCATTTGGCCACCGTTAACGTCTAATACTTGCCCTGTGATATAGCCACTGCAAGCATGAGACGCGAAGAAAGCAAAGGTCGGTGCCACTTCTTCAATTTTGCCAAAGCGTCCCATTGGAATGCTGTTTGCGATGGCTGACTTGAGTTCATCAGATTTATCGCTATGGAACGCAGTGTCGATGGTGCCTGGAGACACAATGTTGAATCGGATATTGTCTTTCGTAAACTCTTTTACCCAGTTACGATGGATATCATGTAACCAAGCTTTTGATGCTGCGTAAACGCCGGCACCGATACCGCCACCTTCACGTGCTGCGATGGAGCCTGTACTGATTACACATGAAGTTTCGCCAGACTCAGCAGCTGATGTACGAAGATGCGGGATAGAATATTTAGTCATCATGAGTGCCGAACGCGCATTGAGATCCATTACTCGATCATAAAATGCGTCGTCGATACTCTCTAAGTTTTGACGACCACCAAGGCCACCAGCATTATTGATGAGCACGTCCATGCCACCGAAATGCTCAGTAAACTCTCTTACTAGTTTTTCGCAGTCGGAAGTTTCCATAAGATTTGCTTTGAAGAAAGCAGCATCACCACCCAAAGCCGTCAGTTCAGTTAATGCAGCATCTGCAGCAGGACCTGCTTCGTGGCTATTAATACCAATTTTTGCACCATAAGAAGCAAAAACTCGTGCTGTGGCCAATCCCATTCCTGCTGTTGAACCGGTAATTAAAATGCGCTTACCTTTTAAATCGTTAAACATAATATGCTACCTATCTCGCAATGCTGTGAACAAAATAAATAATACAATATTACTTATCTTGTTCAAGCAAAAATTGAGAAAGTTGTATTTAAGTTAGACAAATTACTCTATCTGTAACCAGATTTGTGATCTAATACAAACAACAAAACATAGTTATACTCTGCACCTTAAGGTTACTTGGGTATATGTCGGAATTAAGTAGTTGAACTTTTGCTTGTAGGCAGCGATGCTGTTTTGGTGACCAGCAAGAATGATTGAATAGTTGCTGGAATGGGTATAACGGAGGGAATGCGATGAGCACTACTATAGGTCAATGTTCTTGTGGTGAAGTTATGTTTGAGTTTACTGGTGATCCTATTAATACGGCATTTTGTTATTGCCATTCGTGTCAAAAGTTAACGAATTCCGATAAGTGGTTTGGTGTCTGGGTTCCAGTCGATACGTTCAAGTTTACTAAAGGAAGGCCTGAAACTTACAGCAGGCTAGGGGACTCAGGAAAAATGATGCATCAAAAGTACTGTAAGAAATGCAGTACAACTTTAGCGATTGATGTTGAAGTGGCGGGGTTCTATTCTGTTGCTGCGACGGCGATACATGGAAGCAACGAGCTCACTCCGAATATGTGTATTTATGCGTCTCATGCATCTAATTGGGCTGTTTTTCCTGAAGGTGTGCCTAGGTTCGATATTTTGCCGCCAGAGTTTAGTGAAGAAAGCTAGAGCGTTGCGTGTGTTTCAAGGAAGGCTTAGAGGTAAATGATACAAATTAGAAAAGCAACAAAGCAAGATGCTGCAACGTTATTTGAATTGCGTATTCAATCGATTCGCAGCCAGTGCGCTGACTTTTATTCGGCTCATCAAGTTAATGTTTGGACAAGTGGCAGTATCACGGAAAAATTTGCTCAGGCCGTCGAACGTTCGTTTTATATCTCCGAGAGTGAGGGAACAATTATTGGCTCAGGTATGATAAATAGCATGACGGGCTTTATAGATGCGATTTTTGTCCTGCCACAGTTTATGGGGAAAGGGGCCGCAAAAATGATGTTGCAGCACCTTGAGTCTATTGCAATAAAGCAAAACCTTTCTTGTGTATCGCTACAATCAACGCTTAACGCCGCAGGCTTCTATCGAGCTCATGGCTATCAAGGCGACGAAATATCGATTTATCACTCACCAAAGGGCATTCAGCTAGATTGTGTTCCAATGAGAAAATGGCTTTGAATGAGATTATTTACAAGTAAGCAAAACCAAAAAAGCCTCTGATTTCTCAGAGGCTTTAAAATGTGGCGGAGAGATAGGGATTTGAACCCTAGATACGCTATTAACGTATGCCGGTTTTCAAGACCGGTGCTTTCAACCACTCAGCCATCTCTCCGTTGTTGAGGCGCATTCTATAAGGGTTGTTTTAGCTTGTAAAGAGCTGAGCAAGTTGTTTGTCTAACTAATAGACAATTAAAGATAAAAAGTTGTTTTTGGGCGAATTAATATCCAGAACAATAACAATTAAGGAAGCCACAGGCTTCCTTAATTAGTGAAATATAGTGCTAATTATTCTTAGTGTAAAACCGTTGCAGCTCAGTGAGACCTTGCATAAGAACTGGTAAAGGCGGGTTGTCGTCTAGTCGCTTGTAGTTCTTATCATACAGCTTGTAGTTGCCAAACCTGTCGATAACGGCTGTTTTGTCTGGTGTGATGAGCGCTAGCTCTTTTGAATCACCAGCGAGTACCCACTTCCTTTTGCTTTCATTAAATAAACTGCGTCCGCTACTGTAGTAGAATGGGTTTGATGACACACCAAGTAGTTCCTGCAAAATAGTGACTGAAAAATCCAAATGACTCGAGCGATGAGTAAATTTAGCAGGTAGCATTCCCGGCCAGTGAATAATCATTGGTACTTGCAGCTGATAGCGGCTGTAGTTGGAGTTTGAGCCCCAACTATTCGTGTTGGTATCGTTGAGTTCCATACCGTGGTTGGAGGTGATAACAACAACGGTATCCTTACTTAGATTTAATTTTTTTACTTGGCTGAGCACTTGCTCAAGCTCGTTATCCGCCACGTGAACGGCTTTGTCGTAGCCTTCAACTAGCTTAGGATAAGACAGCTTTTTATCGCCAGTGTAGTTTGAAAAGTTGCCAACGGTGGTTAGTTCAATAAAGCTAAACCACGGTGCTTTGGCTGTTTTCGCCCACTGTGTCCATTTATTAATGGTTTGGCTATCGGTCGAACTTTTTTCGTTGAAGTCGATTTTTGTCAGTTTTAAACCATGGAAAATGGTGTCTGCAAATAAGTCGTCCTCAAAATTATCACCGCTAAAGAGGCCAAATTGGTAGCCTTGATTTTTCATAGCAGTGAGCATGACAGGCGATGTGCCTTGGGCTTCGATACTGCTAGCGTAGCTGCTCGGCAAGCCGTAAAACAAGCCAAACATGCCGTACATGTCATTACTTGAACTGTAGTGGTTGGTGAAGTCTAAATTGTTCTGTGCGTATTGATACGCATTGGGCATCTTGTCTTTGGTGAGCGCATCAGCCCTAAGGTTATCAACGCTAATGACCAAGACATTGAGGTGGTTCGCACGACGATCGAACTTCAGTGGTTCAAGTGGATAATCTACTAGGTGCAGTTTGCCTTCATTCTCAGACTTACGTTTTAAGTAGTCGGCTCTATCGAGTAATCCATGCTTTTCCATAAACGATTTCGCTGTCATTGGGTACGACAACGGGAAGTTGGATTTTTGAGTAGTAACTGGATTGTAGAAATAAGCGTCAGACCAAACATAAATGAGGTGACTAGTGATAAAGCAAACAAATAAAAGTGCAGCGATTGGTCGTCCAACTCGTTTGTGGCTAAGCTTGCGTTGCTTTCGCCAAACCCACTCTGATAGCCCCAATTCAAGCAAGAAAATTAGCGGCATAACAATAAATAAATGCTGCAGATCTGTGCTTATGGCACTATTGCTATCACTAAATAACACTTCCCAAACAATGCGGTTTAAGTGCAGATTGATAATCTGGTAAGCCTGAGTATCAATCAGTAACAGCGTAAGTCCAACCGTGGAAAAGCATACCGCAACAAGCCGGAAAAGCTTGCGTGAAGGTATTAAGAAGGTTAGGGGAAATAGAATAAGCAGATAGAGAGCGAAAACTAAGAAGCTAAAGTGTCCGATCCATGAGACTGCTAAATAGAATTGGCCTAATAGTGTCTCAGGCCAAGGAGAATGCACTATATACCGCGTGCCAATTAGCATTGCAGCTATGATGTTGAAAAAGGCAAACCAATGCCCCCAACCAACCAAACGTGAAACTCGTTCTCCGTATGTGTTTCCGCTATCAACCATGCGTAGTTCTAATACCCGGTTCTAATTAATGTGTAGTAAGGTCCAGAGAAGACAGTAATGCTTGTGAAAATTTTTCTGCGAGTTCTTTACGTTGTGCAACAGACACGTTCTGATTTAATACGTTGGTTGCTATATTGCCCGCAATCATTAACGTAAGATCTGGTGTTGCTTCATATTTTTCCAGCACCGCAGCTACTTCAGTTAGTATATTTTCTACTTGTTTGTCACTGTATTTGGA
Organism: Vibrio sp. A37; assembly: GCF_059777565.1. Lineage (NCBI taxonomy): Bacteria > Pseudomonadati > Pseudomonadota > Gammaproteobacteria > Vibrionales > Vibrionaceae > Vibrio > Vibrio sp. A37. The sequence continues at coordinate 232,922 of NZ_JBLNLI010000003.1, forward strand.
TGTTATCGGCATAATATCTCTAAAGATGATAGTCAAAGCGGCCTATGATAACCTACTATGCCATACAACTAAAACTAAGTACGACGATAAATTTACAATGAGTCTTTCTCTATCTAATGTCATTCTACACCAGTTAATAAAAAATGATCAGGAAGATCTGATAGTTAACTATAGACCTAATGTTTTAGAACACAATAATTCGAGTGAAAACTTGGTAGCTGAGTTGCATCGTGTCTTTAATTCCAAGGCGGGAAAGGGCTTTGGCACTTTTAAAGACGACAGTGAATTTCAAACTCAGCTCAACGATTTACGCTCTGGTGACCTAAACTTTTACGAATTTTCACAGTCTTGCGCAGATAGACTGAAGGAAGAGCTGGCAAAATACCCTTTTGCAGATGAAGGGACGTTAGTATTAGCGAGCTATCAGTCGTTGGCGACCGATTATCTATTTATTGGCGTTTTGCAATCTCATGCTAGTCTCAAGGTGACGGAAAAGCTTGATATTAGCTCAACTGAATACCTTGATATCTCGAAAATGGATATTGCAGCACGAATTGACCTTTCGAGTTATGAAACTGATCGTGAGTCGAATCGTTATTTGTCTTATATAAAAGGTAGAGTAGGGCGTAAAGTAGCCGACTTCTTCTTGGATTTTCTACAGGCTGAAGTCGGTTTAGATACCAAGCAGCAAAACCAAGTTCTAATGCAAGCCGTCGATGATTTCTGTGCGGACTCCAAATTGGAGAAAAATGAAAAAGACACGTTTAAGAAACAAGTCTTTGAATACTGCAACGAGCAGGTGAAATCAGGCGAAGAAGTGATAGTCAAAGAGTTATCCCAAGAGCTTCCGCCGAGTTCGGATGGTACTCAGTTTATCGATTACACAGAGAAGCAAGGTTATGAGTTGGAAGAGAGCTTTCCGGTTGATAGAACGACAGTAAGAAAATTGACCAAATACGTAGGGGCTGGTGGTGGAGTTAATTTGACGTTTGATAGCCTTTTACTTGGTGAACGCGTTTTTTACGATCCGGAAACAGACACTCTTACAATTAAAGGGACACCGCCAAATTTGCGCGACCAACTTACACGGAATATGTGACAACTTAGAAAGAGTGCGATTTGCACTCTTTTTTCTTTTCAGCGGGCTAGCTAGGTCACTTGGGAATATGATGAATACAGTATATTATTGAAACAGTAGTATTGTTTAAAGTTATCAAATTCAAAGTTTTAAGATTCATGTGAAAGCCCTTCGGCTAGCATAACAAATGGATAGCAATTTACCTTTTGAGGTGGAGTATCAATGGGAAAGGGATATCAGAAGATACGTTGGACATGGATTGTAGCCATCATATGGGCTCTTGTTGTTATCGTTATTTCGATTAACTATCGCGCGAATGTAACTTCAATGCATACGCTTGAAAAAATGACTAAAAATGTTGAAGAACTTCAAGGTATTCTAGCGTATGACGCACCTTTTCGAGCTAAGCACCTCGATAAAGTCAGTAGTATAATCCAGAAAATCTATATCCAGCGAGTCAAGTTAGAATCGGAGTTATCCAGCGGAATTTTTAATCCTGACTTTAATCAGACTTTATACACCATAGATAAATATATTGAGCATATCCGCAGTTACGTTAGAGCAGAAACGGATATCGCAACTTTAGTGAATAACCTAAGTGCTACACGTGAAAAATACGTGAGCCAAGAAAAGCTAGAAGCGGTTTATTTCCAATTGAGTGCGTATGTTTTAGAGGCTTTGTATAGTGACTCTAGTGGTAGTCCTGCTATTTATCGAGCGCTTGATAAGGTCTTTTTGCTTTCGCAAAACTTGCCCACGGAGCAAAGCAAGGAGCTTCAGCAAGTGTTGGGTCAAATTTCAACAGTGTTGGGAGGGTATGCCCAAAGTAACTATCTTGTGGAAAAGCTGCTCAATAATTCTATTCATGAGCAAATTTCCACCCTAGAGGGACAATACCATCACTTCCTCGATGTTTACCTAATTATTCTCGTCTCATTTAGCGGTTTGTGTATTTTTATCCTCTCTATTTCCAGAGATAAAAAAAGAGTAGACGCCTTTCCAGCCACAGGGGATGAGTTGGTTGAGCCTGTTGAGGTGCAGGCAACTTCTGCTCAGGCGAGCCTTGCTGTTCCTGAGTACGCCCCTGTTGCATTGCAAGCAATGAAAGATGAGCCTAGAGAATCTCAGCCGATAAATACGCTAGTGAGCGAGTCCGTGTCAGAACCTCAGTCAGACATCATCAATTTCGAAAAGCTGTCAGATTCACTAGGGGGTGACGAAGAATCTGTTGCATTGCTTCTGAACGTTTTCATACAAGACCATGAACGTGATGTTGAAATACTGGAATCGGTGCTGAACACGGATTCGGAAAAAGCCTTAAGAAAGGCACATAGTCTTAAAGGAGTGTCGGCCAATATCGGTGCCGATAGTTTAAGAGAAGCCGCGAATATAATCGAAAAGGCGCTAAAAGACAGTCACCCAGTCGATAGCCAAATGTTACAACAATTAAGTGTTGAGTTGGAAAAAGCAATAAATGCTGCGAAAGATTATCTAGAAAAGGCTTGAATGATGGTCACATGAATATTTAGCCTATTTGCACCGTCTAGGTCGCAAATAGGCGTTCACTTTGAATGGCTACATTTATAACGTTCGACGCCGCAATGAGAATTAGGTTGTTTACTGCTCTGGCATTATTGATGTATCCGGTTTTTCTGTTTTGTGTGCTCTATGCTGTGGATGGCATTTGTCAACGAACCAACCCATGTAAGAACAAAAAATAGTGACGATAATACATACAAAGCTTAGCCACATATACGGCGCATATGAAAGTGTCGCCACACCTAAAATACTTGCCATATAGATACCGTTGTCACTCCAAGGCACCATGCCTGAGGTTAAAGTACCTCCAAACTCAGCATTACGTGACAGGTTTTTACGTTGGTAACCCAACCTGTCATAATTTTTTGCACAAATTTTTGGAGTCAGTATTAGAGACACATACATGGCTGAACCAAAAACATTACCGAGAAATGCTGTACCTATGGTACTTGTTGCGAGTGAACCACTTGACTGAACTTTGTGTTCGAACAGCTTCGCTATCGTGTCTAGAACGCCTACCTTTTCCAACAATCCCCCAAAGCCTAGCCCGAAAACAATTACCGCGACAGAGCCTAGCATAGAGTACATTCCCCCACGATTTAATATGGCGTCAATAAACTTTACGCCAGTGTCTATTGCGTGTGGTTCCCAAGCGGCATGGAAGGCCACTAAAAAGTCACTATGTTGGAAAATAACGGCCCAAACCATACCAAGTAATGCGCCAAAGCTGATCACTGGAAAAGCAGGCATACGCATCGCTAGCAGGCTAAGTACCGCGATAACTGGAATGAAGGATAACGGCGTAATCTTAAATTGAGCTTGCATGGTGTCCATGACAGTCTGGACATGGGAAATATTTAGGTGTCCGCTATAGTGGAGGCCGAAAGCCGTGAACATTAATCCTGTAATAATGTAGCTTATGGACGCTATAGGTAGCATTCCTCGAATATGTTCTACGACTTCTACGCCTGACATAGAAGACGCAAGTATTACAGAATCTGATAGTGGGGACATTTTGTCACCAAAATAGCATCCAGATAAAACGGCTCCAGCAGTGATAGGAGCGGGGACTCCCAGCCCTTGGCCTATGCCCATCATAGCAATTCCTGCGGTTCCAGCCGATCCCCAAGAAGTACCAGTCGCGAGGGAGGTCATTGAACAGATGAGCATTGTCGCGAGAAGGAAGATAGAAGGGTGTATCGCTTTTAGCCCATAGTAAATAATCGTTGGAACAATCCCGCCGACTATCCAAGTGCCAACTAACGCTCCGACAGCCAGTAGAATAAGTACTGCTCCAAGTCCATTAGCGATGCCATTGAGAGCGGATCTTTCCAGCTCTTTGTAACTGTGACCGAGCCAGATGCCTAAGGATATAACAATAAACCAACCAATATAGAGTGCGAGCTGAATAGGTAAATCGAGTTTGGCAGTAAAAGAGAATGCCATCAGCAGGAACAACCCTAAAGAAATAATAACCTGAACTAGGCTTGGTAGCCGTGGGCTAGCTTGCTTCATAAAAAACCTCTTGTCCAATTTATGAGCGAAGAAAACGTTTTCCTCCTAAAAATGCGCCAAGCACTCTACATTAATCAGAATGAGATATCGATATAAATGTGAGTAATTGTAATTTTAATAAATGTAATATATTGATAATAATGAAAAATAAAACCCACATGGTGTATTTATAGTTTTTGTTAAAAAATAGACTTGAATTGTTGTGTTTGTGTTTGTGTTAAGTTGTGGCGTTTGTGAATTGTTATGCGTGTCTTTGAATTTATTCTATTAATGATTGCGCTAGGCATATATTGCCTCAAAAGGGAGTGGAAAGGGTATTGAAGTTAATCTCCTTAGCTTGGCGTAAACTCAGGCTATTGGTGTTATGTTTCCTCTGCTTTATATAAACTCAAAGTAACAAAAACCGTCATCTATGGCTTTACAGAGTTATTCATCCGAAATCTCGGCACTGATATTTCGATGAGCCTAAGCCTATGAATAGAAGGGTGTTATAGGCATTCTTATCCCAAGCTTAGGTTTCAATAGTCATATCCTTTAACCGATAAATCTATCGAGAATATCGGTCAGATTGATTGAGCCCACAAAAATTGATAAATACTTTTCAATATGAAGAAATTATTTCTTGAAGTTTCTTGTTAAAAAATCAAATATGGCGGTACAGCGGGACTTAGTTTGGAATGTCTTGGCTAAATGATAGTGTTTGAGATGATTATGGAGTGTTAAAAATGAGAGTGGGTCTGATTGGCTGGCGTGGTATGGTTGGCTCGGTTTTAATGAAGCGCATGGTAGAAGAGAAGGATTTCGATCTAATAGAGCCTGTTTTCTACAGTACGTCTCAAGTTGGCATTTCAGCCCCAAATTTTGGAAAGGATGCCGGATTACTTCAAGATGCGTTTGATATCGAAAGCTTAAGTAAACTCGACGCGGTTATTACCTGTCAAGGCGGTAGCTATACGGAAAAGATCTATCCGAAATTGCGCCAAAGTGGTTGGAAAGGCTATTGGATTGATGCGGCATCAACACTCAGAATGGACTCAAACTCCATTATTACTTTAGACCCTGTAAACCTTACTCAAATCCAGCAGGGAATCCACAGTGGTGTAAACACGTTTGTTGGAGGTAACTGTACGGTCAGCCTGATGCTAATGGCTTTGGGGGGGCTATACGAAAAAGGCTTGGTTGAATGGGTAAGCGCAATGACTTACCAAGCTGCGTCTGGCGCTGGTGCACAAAATATGCGTGAGCTCATCACTCAGATGGGGGTCATTAACGATAGTGTTAGCACTCAATTAGCTGATCCTTCGTCATCGATTCTTGAAATTGATAAAACAGTCGCAAATACTTTGCGTTCGTCTAGATTCCCAAAAGATCAATTTGGTGTTCCATTAGCAGGCTCTCTTATTCCTTGGATTGATGTTAAACGTGACAATGGGCAGAGCAAAGAAGAATGGAAAGCAGGTGTTGAGGCGAATAAAATTCTTGGTACTCAGGGTTCTCCTATTCCAATCGATGGCACTTGCGTGAGAATTGGCGCGATGCGTTGCCACGCTCAAGCATTAACGATAAAACTTAAGAAAAATGTTCCAATGGACGAAGTTGAAGAAATGATTTCAACACATAACGATTGGGTCAAAGTCGTTCCAAATGAACGTGATGTTACAGCGATGGAGCTTTCCCCTGCAGCAGTCACAGGTACTATGTCGATTCCAGTCGGACGTTTGCGTAAAATGGCAATGGGAGAAGATTTCTTAAACGCGTTTACAGTAGGTGACCAGTTGCTGTGGGGCGCCGCAGAGCCGCTGAGACGCACACTTAAGATTATTTTGTCTGAGAAGTAACTCGCTGGCTAAGCTAGGCAGTATTTGCCTAGCTTTAAAATAGCCATAGAATTAAATTGCTCGGCCTGAGGCTAAAAGAGTTTAGGCTAAACCGGGAAGAAGGTGCTTCAAGCCTTCTACGATAAATTGGATGCCAAGTGCGCCCAGTATTAACCCCATTATCCTTGTAATCACGTTTATACCTGTCTGCCCACACAATTTTACAATATAAGGTGCCGATCGAAATAATAGCCAAGTACAGAAACAAAATACGCTGATTGTTAGTATTATGCCGAATGTATCAAGCGTAGTTGGATACTTTGAGCCATAAACTATCGTTGAACTAATTGCACCAGGTCCAGCCATTAGAGGCATCGCGAGAGGAACGACCCCAATTTGTTCTTTGCTGGCGTACTCCGACTTTTCTTGCTTATTTTGTTTATCTTCACCAAGCTTTCCGCTCATCATTGAAAACGCGATACTCAATAGCAGTAGTCCACCGGCAACTCGGAATGAATCTAATGAAATACTGAACATATCCAGTAGCATTTGACCACCGAGCAGCGATACCACAAGGATAATAGCTACCGCTAAGTTGGCAGTCAAAGCAGTTTTATTCTTTTCTGTCTCGGACATGTGAGTTGTCAGGGAAACAAAGACAGGCATAACACCAATAGGGTTAACTGCAGCGACTAGCCCAAGGAAAAATTGAAGGAAAATAGCGGTTTCGACTGGTGACATGATTTTAGGCTCAACAAAACTATCTATCTAAGTAGAATCGGACTAATTAGATATTTCAAAAACCAATACTAGGAGCGGTATTGTATGATAGTTTTGATACCAGTACGAGAATAAAAAGTAATTAAAAAATCAGAGAGCCTAGCCATCATTAACCACTTTGTTTTGGCTGACTCTGACTTTCACATGCCCCATTTCTATGATGCTGCTTAGTTCGTAAAGTCTATGAAGCAATTTTTCGTTAATTGTTGTTCCTGCTTTTAACAGGCACCCACCGTTAATCATGCATAAGTCATCGACGAGAGTCATGCCTTTTTCCAAATCTGAAACGCTATTTGGTGTGAAGTACTCGCTGTGAGCTTCTGTCATTCTGCCTTTGTTTAAGGCTTTTTCTGTCTCTTTTGGTTGGCCTTCAGCTAGGTGAATTTTTGTATTTACGTTGTCGTACAAATGTTGCTGATACAGGACTCTAGGCTGAGACACTGCAAGCTTAATTTTTTCTTGCGCATTTTTTACCGTAATAGGTTTGACGAGGAAAGAGTCTATTTCTAACGTCATACACGCTGAAACGGTTGCGGCATCAGAAAGACAGGTAACCGCAATGATATGGGTGTGAATGTCTCCACCCGTTTGTCCAAGTCTTATTGCTTTGATTAGCTCTAAGCCGTTCACTTCCGGCATATTAATATCAGTAATGACCAAATCAACTGGATGGCAACTGAGCTTCTCAATCGCATCAGCGCCATTTTCAGCAGATAGGACATTTTCATATCCACTTCTCATTAGCATGCTAATAAAAGCTTTGCGTGAAAATGCATGATCCTCAACGACCATGATGGTGAATTTGGTTGGATCGAATTTACTCATTGTCCTAAATCCCTTTATTCAATGATTGAGTTCTGCTGTAGGTAAGATTTCAACTTATTTAATTCTGTTTTGCCACTTGCAATGGTTTGCTCTAGGTGAGTCCAGTCTTTATCCAAGGCCGTATTTTGTAATATTTCAAACGTTGACGCTATCGTTTGAGCGCCTGCAGAGCGGGCAGCGCCTTTTGCAGCATGAGCGAGTTGCTGAAGCTTCAATTCGTCTTCTTGCTCAAAGGCGCGATCAATTTCTTCAACATCGCTGATCACTGACTCCCAGTAGCCTTGAAGAAGAGGGAACACAATGTCATCCTCTGAAGTCCCTAATATATCTTCTAATGACTTCATGCAGATAGGAGAGTCGGCTTCGATTTTTGCAACAGTTTGGGACGTATTGTCTGATGGTGAGTAGGGTGCTGTTTCAGAGTTTTTTTCCGGCCTTGGTGAAAGATGTAGCCATTTTTTAACACAATTTCCTAAAGTTTTGAGCTCGACCGGTTTTGCTAGGTAATCATCCATACCTGAAGATAAACATTGATCAGACGCATCAGCTAACGCGTTAGCAGTGATTGCAATAATAGGGGTGTGGCCCAAAGACTTATCTTGATGCTCAGAATTCCTTATATTCAGTGCCAGCTCATACCCGTCCATAACTGGCATGTGGCAGTCAGTAAGTATGAGATCAAAGTGCTTAGCATGCCACTGCTTTAGGGCATCCTGGCCGTGTATTGCCATTTCACATTCAAACCCGAGGAAATTTAATTGTCTCTTTAATACGTCACGGTTAGTGGGTTGATCATCAACAACAAGAATCAGCCCCATTTCGCTGCCAGCAGGAGCTTGATCAATCTGTTCGTTAGGGTGCTCTAAAATTTCTGGTGAGCGTTTTCCATTGACAATGGCAATGTTGTCAATAAGTTCGCTAGGCTTGAATGGTTTGCAGTTATAGTGATAAATGCCATCGCAGGTATCTGACTCTTGTGAATTCTTACTGTGAGTCATGTTAATTAATTTGTATTCACTAGATAGGGCGTCCTTCAACTCGTTTAACTCTCCGTCGACTTTTTGTGGAGCAATATCTGGGCCTAGCAAAATTATGTTATAAGGTTGGTAATTATTTTCTGCGTACTCAAGGACATATCTGGCTCGACTGAATGAGGATACAAAGGTAGCCTCGCACTCATATCCTTTGATGGATTTTTTGCAGGCTTCAATCAAACTTTTATCTGTGGTCACAAATAGCAGCTTGTTCTCGAACATGTCTTCTCTATCAGTGTTTGACGGTTGATTTTCCACCTCAATGAATGGAATATTGATAGTGAAGGTACTACCTACACCATATTCGCTGCGAACACCTATATCCCCACCCATTAACTCGAGTAAAGTTTTAGTGATGGATAGCCCTAACCCTGTGCCTCCAAAAAGTCGGGTAGTACTTGTATCGGCTTGAGTAAAAGCGTTAAACAGTTTTAACATCTGTTCGTCGGTCATACCGATACCATTGTCACTTATGATGATCTCAATTTGAGGCGTAGGACTGTCGGGTTTGTAATTAGCGTGCATGGTGACTAAGCCATTTGTGCCATTGTGACCATCGGTGAACTTAACGGCATTGCCAACAATGTTAAGTAATATCTGGCTTAGGCGAACACTATCACTCATTATAACTTTTGGTAGATTGGCGCCATAAGTTGTGTATAAATCAATACTTTTTTTATCTGCTTGTAGGCCTAACACGTCGAGTGTTCTTTCTAATACCATAGGCAGCTCTACAGGGACACTCTCCAGTGACATTTGACCTGCCTCTATCTTTGAAAAGTCGAGTATGTCGTTAATGATATGTAGAAGCGTGAGGGCAGAGTCCTTGATGGTTCTTACCATGTTGTGTTGTTCGCCAGTCATGTCACTCTCGCTGAGCAGGCTTAGCATACCCACTACACCATTCATTGGAGTGCGAATTTCATGACTCATATTTGCTAGGAACATCGACTTGGCTTCATTGGCTGCTTGGGCTATTTCACTTTCATGGCGCAAGAAATCTTGGGCGTTTTTCTCTTTAGTAATATCAATGTTGATACCACCCATACCTACTGGAGTGTTGGATTCTTTATCGAAAATAATATCTGCAGCAGCTCTAATCCAACGAATTTCACCCATTGGAAGCTGGATACGAAATTCAGAGTTGAACTGAGTCAATGTTTCTCTGGCATGAGAAAGAGCTTTTTCAGCGGCATCGATATCTTCAGGCAAAACTGCCTGTTTCCACATATCGTAGTTAGGGTCACATGACTCTGGCGATATGTCGTATATCTCATACATTCTCTCGTCCCATTCGACGTCATTAGTTAAGAAATTCCAATTCCAAATCCCGATGCCACCTGATTTCGTGGCGAGGTTAAATCGACGAACGGTTTCTTCTAATTTAGTTTGGCTTTTCTGTAACTCTTGCTCAGTCATTCTGTAAGTCGTCAAATCACGAAGAATCAAAATGATAAAATTTTGGTTATTTAACCTGACTCTACGAACATACCCAATCAAAGGAATGGTGTTCGTATTTGCTTGAACCCCGGCTAGGCCATTTAGCTTGAATTCTTTGTGTGACAATGAAGAAGTGTCATCAATTTTCAATGAATCCATATTTAGGTTGAGTAGAAGCTTATCTAGACTGATACTCGCTAGCGTGTCTATATCGTAGCCAAACAACTCAAGAGTTGGTTCGTTGGCATCTACGATACATTGATTGCTGTCGATCAGAATCATGCTGTCCAGAGCGTTTTGGAACATCGCTTGCATTTGAGATTCATGTTCAGATATCTGATTCGCTTGAACAGATAAGGCTTTCTGTAGATTGTCGTTGGCTACCTTGAGCTGAAGTTGAGCTTCTTTCACGTCAGAAATATCTGTCTGGGTGAGTACAAAGTACATCGACTTATTGTCTTGACTCAATAACGGATCAATACGAAGTGTAATCCATCTGCTCTTATCTTGATTTTTAACGGAAAGTGTTAAAGTGGTTGAATTTGTCGATAGAAGAGCTTGTTCTAATTGTTGACACTCATGCTCTGGGCAGACAGATTGATAAAACGTGAATACGTTCTGTCCTACTAGCTCAAGTCCCTCTTTAACGAAAAACTGTTGGATCGATTGGTTGGCGTATAGGATAGAGTTAGAGCCTGGTGCTGTGTCGCAAATTAAAATGCCATCACTGACACTGTCTAACACACTATTCCTAAACAGTGATTCGGGAATTTGTGAAGGAAGATTAATACACCTCCCTAAGTAAGATTTAATGGAGTTCCACACACTTAGCCAACCTTATATTAAATATAATAATTATTTTGATGCTGTATTTAATTATATGCGCATAGTTGTTATGCAATATATATACAAGTGTAGGCTTTATTTGTGTTAGGTAAAGAAAATGATAAACGATGGTGGAGCAAAGCTTAGTCGTGATTCAATTAGTCGTGACTAATTTGCAAAATTTGAGCGAGATCAAAGAATGTTTGTCAGCTAAACTTTAATGTTTCTGCAGCACGTGAAATGCAGCGTACATGAAAAAAACTTACGTAAGAGTGTTGTTTTATAAGTACAGGCTTTGATGTTTTTTTGTAGTATTTTATGTAATTTGCATAATGTGTAATGTAACTGTGAAGTACCCGTTTTTATTAGGTTGATGATAAAAATTACAGATAAGTGAAAGAATATTTCACACCTGATCTGAGTCAATATTTTTTGTAACGTGAAACAATATAATCCGAAGGGTGAAAGCAATTTACTAAGACTCCTGTTTTTAAATATATGCAGTTTGCTTAATAAAAAGTTTTTAATGTTTTATTAATTTAGGAGATACAATATGCCTGTAACTAATTTAGCTGAATTAGACGCACTAGTGAATCGCGTCAAAGCAGCACAAGAAGAGTTCGCTACCTTCTCTCAAGAAAAAGTAGATGCAATCTTCCGTGCAGCTTCTCTAGCAGCTAACCAAGCTCGTATTCCTCTAGCACAACAAGCTGTGGAAGAAACGGGTATGGGTATTGTCGAAGATAAGGTAATCAAAAACCACTTTGCTTCAGAGTTCATCTACAACCAATATAAAGATGAAAAAACTTGTGGTGTTTTAGACGAAAACGACAGCATGGGTACAATGACAATCGCTGAGCCTGTTGGCATTATCTGCGGTATTGTCCCAACAACTAACCCAACATCTACTGCAATTTTCAAATCTCTAATCTCTCTTAAAACACGTAACGGTATCATCTTCTCACCACACCCACGTGCAAAACATTCTACTAACGATGCAGCAAAACTAGTTCTTGATGCAGCAGTAGCTGCAGGTGCGCCAAAAGACATCATCGGTTGGATTGATGAGCCTTCAGTTGAGCTTTCTAACGCGCTAATGAAGCACGACGGTATTGCACTTATCCTTGCAACTGGTGGCCCAGGCATGGTTAAAGCAGCATACTCTTCTGGTAAGCCAGCAATCGGTGTAGGTGCAGGTAACGTACCAGTAGTTATCGATGAAACTGCAGACATCAAACGTGCGGTAGCTTCTGTTCTTATGTCTAAAACGTTCGATAACGGTGTTGTTTGTGCTTCTGAGCAAGCAGTGATCGTTATGGATGAAGTCTATGACGAAGTGAAAGAGCGTTTTGCTTCTCACAAAGCTCACGTACTAAACAAAGCTGACGCAGACAAAGTACGTAAAGTACTTCTTATCGATGGTGCACTAAACGCTAAAATCGTTGGTCAACCAGCAACTAAGATTGCTGAAATGGCAGGCGTATCAGTACCAGCAGATACTAAGATCCTTGTTGGTGAAGGTATCGGTGAAGTTTCTTATGATGACGAGTTTGCTCACGAGAAACTATCTCCAACTCTTGGTATGTTCCGTGCGTCTTCTTTCGAGAACGCGGTTGCTCAAGCTGAGAAAATGGTTGAAATTGGTGGTATCGGTCATACTTCAGGCCTATACACAAACCAAGATGTTAATGCTGACCGTATTCGTTACTTTGGTGACAAGCTTAAAACAGCTCGTATCCTAATCAACATCCCGACTACTCACGGTGGTATCGGTGACCTTTACAACTTCAACGTAGCGCCATCATTGACTCTAGGTTGTGGTTCTTGGGGTGGTAACTCAATCTCTGAAAACGTTGGTCCTAAGCACTTAATCAATAAGAAAACTGTTGCGAAGCGAGCTGAAAACATGTTGTGGCACAAACTACCTAAGTCAATCTACTTCCGTCGTGGTAGCCTTCCAATCGCTCTAGGTGACTTAGAAGGTAAGAAACGTGCGTTCCTAGTAACTGACCGCTTCCTGTTCAACAACGGCTACGCTGATGAAATCGAAAGATTGCTAAAAGAGCAAGGCATGGAAGTTCAAACTTTCTTTGATGTTGAAGCAGATCCAACTCTATCTGTTGTAGAGAAAGGTGCTGAAGCAATGAAGAGCTTCCAACCAGATGTTGTTCTAGCTCTTGGTGGCGGTTCACCAATGGATGCTGCGAAAATCATGTGGGTTATGTATGAGCATCCAGAAACTCACTTTGAAGAGCTAGCAATGCGCTTTATGGATATCCGTAAACGTATCTACAAGTTCCCTAAAATGGGTGAGAAAGCGGATCTAGTATGTATCACTACGACTTCTGGTACTGGTTCTGAAGTGACACCTTTTGCGGTTGTTACAGATGATAAAACTGGTGCTAAGTACCCACTAGCTGACTACGAACTAACACCACAAATGGCAATCGTAGATGCTAACCTAGTGATGAACATGCCTAAGTCTCTAACAGCATTCGGTGGTTACGATGCAATCACTCACGCTCTAGAAGCTTACGTATCTGTTCTTGCGAACGAGTACTCAGATGGTCAAGCTCTTCAAGCACTTAAGATGCTTAAAGAATACCTACCATCAAGCTACAAAAATGGTGCAAACGACCCAATCGCTCGTGAGAAAGTTCATAACGCGGCAACTATTGCAGGTATGGCATTTGCAAACGCTTTCTTAGGTGTTTGTCACTCAATGGCTCACAAAATTGGTAACGCGTTCCACTTGCCACACGGCCTAGCTAACGCTCTACTAATTTCTAACGTGGTTCGTTACAACGCGAACGACAACCCAACTAAGCAAACTGCGTTCTCTCAATACGACCGTCCACAAGCACGTCGTCGCTATGCTGAAGTTGCAGATCACCTAGGTCTATCTCAGGCTGGTGACCGTACAGCTCAGAAAATTGAGCGTCTACTTGCTTGGTTAGAAGAGATGAAGCGTGAGCTAGATATCCCTCTATCTATCAAAGAAGCTGGTGTTAATGAAGCGGACTTCCTTGCTCAACTAGATACTCTATCTGTTGATGCATTCGATGACCAATGTACTGGTGCGAACCCTCGTTACCCTCTAATCTCTGAGCTGAAAGAGGTTCTAACAGATTCTTACTACGGTAAGGCATACGTTGAAGGTGAAACTTTCGAAGGCACTTCAGTTATCGTTAAAAAAGATGACCAGAAGCCAGCTGCGAAAACGAAAGCAAAAGCTTCTACTAAAGCTAAGAAAGAGAAAGCAGAAGCTTAATCTTAGTTAGTTAAAGAAAAAATACTTCAAGCCCTTACATCGTAAGGGCTTTTTTTATGTATGACAAATAGCATCAAAATCATTGCTAAAGGTTATTAGGTGATAGTTTTTCTAGAGGATTGATACGCAATGTTGGCTCTACTCTGTGGTTATTTTGCTTGGTAGAATCCATGCTTTTACTAAAGCTAGATTGCTAGGCATAAAAATACCGCCTGATCGGCGGCATTTTCTTTACCATCTATAGATATTGCTTTTCAATTACCCAGCAAGAACATCCGTGGCAACTTTATAACTAGGATCTTCTTTGACGTTAATTTCAACAAGGCTACCGGCTTTGTGTAACAAGGCTCTGCAGTCTTGGCTTAAGTGTCTTAGGTGAAGGGTTTTACCTTGAGCACTATAGCGCTCTGCGATGGTTTCGATAGCATCAATTGCAGAGTGGTCCGCGACGCGCGAATTAGCGAAATCGACAATAACATCTTGAGGATCGTTGACTGCATCAAAAAGGTCTAAGAAGTTAGCAGACGAACCAAAGAATATCGGGCCGTTGATGTGATACTCTTTCGAACCCTCTTCATTGATTTTGCTCGAAGCATAAATATGTTTTGCGTGGTCCCAAGCAAACATAAGCGCCGAAACAATCACCCCTACAGCGACAGCCATTGCTAGGTCGGTTATTACAGTAACGACGGTAACAAGAACAATAACAAAGAAGTCTTTTTTAGGTACTCTGCGAGCAAACTTAAATGTTGCCCACTCGAAGGTGCCGATCACAACCATGAACATGACACCAACAAGAGCAGCTAACGGGATCATTTCGATTAAAGATGAAGTAAACAAAATAAAGCTCAGCAGAGCAATAGCTGCAACAAGTCCAGATAACCGACCACGGCCGCCAGAGTTTACGTTTATCATTGATTGTCCGATCATCGCGCAGCCACCCATTGCACCAAAGAAAGAGCACGTTACGTTAGCGAGGCCTTGACCAATACATTCTTTGTTAGATTTACCACGAGTATTGGTAATTTCATCGATTACCGTCAGAGTTAGCAAAGATTCAATAAGACCGATAGCGGCGAGGATAATTGCATACGGTACTATCACTTTCAATGTATCTAAGGTCATTGGTACTGAAGGAATAGAGAAAGTTGGCAAATCTCCTGCCAATGTAGCGTTAGGGTTGTGAGTCATTGTTCTCAGGAAGTCAACGACTGTACGTGTATCTAATCCGAAGAAGTGGACGAGTAGGGTTACGATAATGATGGCGGCAAGTGAAGATGGTACAGCCGTCGTCAATTTCGGCAAAAAGAAAATGATTGCCATGGTGAGTACAACGAGGCCCAACATAATCATCATCTGATCTTGCGGAAGCCAAGTTAACATGCCCGATAAGTCAGGGGCTTTGAACTGACCTAGCTGCGCAAGAAAAATGACAATTGCTAAGCCGTTTACGAAACCTATCATGACAGGGTAAGGCACCATGCGAATAAACTTGCCCAGTTTAAATACGCCTGCTGTGATTTGTAAAATACCCGCCAACAGTATCGTGACAAACAAATACTGAATACCGTGCCCTGCGACTAGGGAAACCATCACAACGGCCATTGAGCCAGTTGCCCCTGAAATCATTCCAGGGCGGCCACCGAATAAAGATGTGACTAGGCCTACAATAAAGGCTGCGTATAGCCCCACCATTGGGTCGACTCCGGCAACGAACGCAAATGCCACAGCTTCTGGCACAAGTGCCAGTGCAACAGTTAGTCCCGAAAGAACGTCATTCTTAAGCGACTGCTTAGAAAGTTGTGAAAAATCAAACATGTTATGTGCGTCTTATTCCTGTTAGATATCCTTTTGAGTTGCAATAGATATACAAAGGGTAAGCTTACTTGATTGCAAAGCTTATCTTCTCGCTAATATCTACAACTTCAATTGTCTGGACGTAATATGAGTGTTTTCAAACTATATCAGCCAAATTATAGGTGAATATGACAAAGTGTAAGTGGCTTGATATAGGGTTTGGGTGAGCAAATCCTACCCAAAACTGTGACCAACTTCAATAATGAACTGGTAGTTTAACTATTTAGGCTATGAATATTTTCTTTGGGATAGATGAAATACTTAGCTTTTGCTGGCCTAGAATAGACGAGAAGGCCACCTGGTTAGTGACCTTCTTAAGCTAACTTTTAATATGAAACTTAAAAGCTTTGTGGCTTCGCCATTTCAGAGCCTGCTTGGTTCCTTGCGACTTGGCTACCGGCTCCTTTTGCTACGTATCTTTCCGTTCTAAAAGGTGCTGCGTTCACTTGAATTTCTTTCAATTCTTGTGGGCCGGGCGCTTTTGCCATAGGCGATGAAGCGTGAGACTGTAGTGCCTTTGGAACGAGAATCTGAGATTCTTCTAATTCGATCTTAGCTTCAGCCACTACCTCTACTGCTACAGTTTCTACTGACTCAACCTGCTTTTCAGTGCTTGCTTCAACACTATTTACTGAGGTTGGAACAACTGCTTCTTGTATTACTTCAGTTGGCTCTACAGCAGGTACTTCGCTTACTTCCACTTTTACTAAAGGCTCTGCAGCAACAGGTTGGGTTGGCTGCTCTTGTTTAACGTTTTGCTCTTGTGGGCGAGTAACAATAACTTTACCCATGGCCATTTCCGGACAAGCTACGCCGCTTAACAGAGGTTTAACTTGAAGGACTTTTTCGTTTTGAGCTGCCACATCTTGTTTATTGGTTTTTGCTAGGTCGTAGCGAGGCATTACTTTACCCATCGCCATTTCAGGAGAAGCAACACCACCTTTGCGTAAGCGGAATGGGTTCGGACGTCTGTCACGGCCGCGACGTCTACGCTGGCCATTTGCTCTCAAGTGGCGAGGTGAACGGCGACTACGGCGTTGTTTCGGCTCTTCTTTTTTAACCTCAACAGCTTCGACTTGGTTATTCGCTGGCTCGATATTGGCTGTTTCTACCGTCACTTCAGGTTGTTTAGCTGCTTCAATTTTATCAACCTGGGCAGCATTGTTGTTCGCAGCCTGCTGATCTTTAACACGAACTTGCTTATTCAGCTTGCGTCGTTGACGCTTTTCTTTAACTTTCGCTGCTTTCTCTTCAGGTGCTTTATCAACCTTATTTGTACGTGCATCTGCGGCTAATTGTTGACCTTCTTCAGCCAGTTTATTTTGTTTTACATCATCGCGCTTGTTACGGCGATTCTGCTGCTTGCGATTTTGCGGCTTAGCCTCTTTGTTAGCAGTATTTTCTTGCCCATCCCGTTTGTTACGACGATCTTTATCGCGATTTGAATCTGGGGTGGTATTGCGTCTGCGCTGGTCGTTACGATTGTTACGACGTTTTTGGTTAGTGTTCTTAGCTTGTTTGCCAGATTCTTGTGGTTTAGGCGCTTCTTTAGCCGCTTCAGGCTCCGAACCAAATAACGCACGGCCAAGAGCTTTAAAGAATCGGCTAATAAGTCCGGGTTTACTTTGCTCTTGTTCTGCTTTCTTTGTAGTGTCGGCTGGGGAGCTTGGTTTCGGAGCTTTTTGAGCTGGGGCTGCAAAACCTTTCAGTGCCGGTTCTTCAAGTTTTTTCGCTTTAACTTCAGTTTCACCAACTTCTTTGCTTTCTGCTTCCTTCATTGCTTCTAGCTTCTTAGGAACTAGATAAGAAAGCAGGTCTTGCTCTTCTCCGTCTCTGACACGAATAACTTCAAAATGAGGCGTTTCCATATCCGAGTTAGGAACGATGGTGATCTTAACTTCTTGGTTCTTTTCAATATGATTAACTGAACGACGCTTTTCGTTGAGTAGGTAAGAAGCGATTGGAACAGGGACGATAGCCAATACCTGAGAAGTATTGTCTTTAAGTGCTTCTTCTTCGATAAGACGTAGAACAGAAAGTGCGAGTGATTCGTTATCACGAACGACACCTGTGCCGCTACAACGAGGGCAAATATGGTGGCTTGCTTCTGCAAGAGAAGGGCTCAAACGCTGACGAGACATTTCAAGCAAGCCGAAGCGAGAAATGCGGCCGATTTGAACGCGAGCTCTGTCTAGTCGAACTGAATCACGTAGGCGATTTTCCACCTCGCGCTGGTGTCTAACTGGCGTCATATCGATGAAGTCGATAACAACCAACCCACCAAGGTCACGTAAACGCAATTGACGAGCAATTTCTTCTGCCGCTTCTAAGTTGGTGTTTAGAGCGGTTTCTTCGATGTCTCCGCCTTTGGTTGCTCGAGCAGAGTTGATATCGATTGAAGTCAATGCTTCAGTTGGATCGATAACAATCGAGCCACCAGAAGGCAGACGAACTTCGCGTTGGAAAGCAGATTCGATTTGGCTTTCGATTTGATAATGACTAAATAGCGGAACGTCACCTTGATATTTCTTAACACGGTTAACAAAATCAGGACGAACTAAACGGATGTGAGCAAGTGCACGCTCATAAATTGTGTTGCTATCAATCAGTATTTCACCAATATCACGGCGCAAGTAGTCACGAATAGCACGAACAATTACGTTACTTTCTTGGTGAATCAAAAATGGAGCAGGGTTAGAATCAGAAGCTTGCTTAATCGCTCCCCAGTGATTGAGAAGAACATTTAAATCCCACTCAAGCTCTTCAGCACTTTTACCAACACCAGCAGTGCGAACAATCAGTCCCATGCCTTGAGGTAACTCTAAAGTGCTTAATGCGGCTTTGAGTTGAGTTCGCTCTTCACCTTCGATTCGGCGAGAAATTCCGCCAGCTCGAGGGTTGTTTGGCATCAATACCAGATAGCTACCGGCAAGAGAGATAAAAGTCGTTAACGCGGCCCCTTTACTGCCACGCTCTTCTTTCTCTACTTGTACAATGACTTCTTGGCCTTCTTCTAACACTTCTTTAATGCTAGGACGGCCTTGGTATGTGTACCCCTCAGGGAAGTATTCGCGAGCAACCTCTTTTAAAGGAAGGAAACCGTGTCTTTCAGCGCCATAATCGACAAATGCAGCTTCAAGGCTTGGTTCAATACGGGTAATACGTCCTTTGTATATATTTGCCTTTTTAGATTCGTGTCCTGGGCTTTCAATATCAAGATCAAATAACTTTTGGCCATCGACCAAGGCAACACGCAACTCTTCTTTTTGAGTTGCGTTAATCAACATTCTTTTCATTAAAATTCTCGTACAATTTTTTCGTTGTCGTAATTATTATCTTGCCCACTTTTTCATCTTGTATGGTGCCGGATCCCATGGCTATAGCAATGCAGCCTCGCGGCTGGGAAGGGATGCTCTAAGGGCACTTCAGTCTCACAAACAAATGTGCTTGTAAGCCGCAAATAGTGCGGATAATACTCAACATATAAGATGGCGAGTAGAAGTCAGCAAGTAAGCTCAGTTTGAACATGTCTTACGCCATATGCTGCATATCAAAATCTGAGGAAGTCTACTCTGTAATTTGCTTTAAAATGCTAGGTGAAGATTAAAATATAACCTAAAACACTCATTGCAGCAGTGAACTATAGCAGTGCTACGTTCGCACAGCAATCTGCTTTGTTATAAACAGCGAGAAAATCTCACATATAAAAAAATATAAAAACGATATCTATTTGGAATTTAAGCGCTAGATCAAGTTTTTTATAAATTAGTTGGAATACTAGAATAATGTTATCCACAGCTCATTGGATAAGAAAATTGATCAAACAAGGTGGATTTTGCTAAGTCGAAAGAAAATGTGATATAGAAAAGTTTCCGATGGTACAATGTGGCCATGAATGAAATTAAAACAAAAGTCCAATTCGTCGAAATCGATGAAGATATTGCTGGACAGCGCATTGATAATTTTTTGCGCAATCAACTTAAGAGCCTACCGAAAAGCGTCGTATATCGAATCATTCGTAAAGGCGAAGTAAGAGTTAACAAAAAGCGAATCAAGGCTGAATATAAGTTAAAGGGTGGGGATCTGGTTCGTATTCCTCCAGTCACCATAGAACAGACTTCGGCACAGCCAGAAGTGAGTACGAAACTAAATAAGGTCGCTGAGCTAGAGTCGAACATACTTTATGAAGACGAACACCTTTTAGTGTTAAATAAGCCTTCAGGTACAGCTGTCCATGGTGGCAGCGGTTTGAAATTTGGGGCTATCGAAGCGTTACGAGCGTTGAGGCCAAAAGCGCGCTTTTTAGAGTTGGTTCACCGAATTGACAGAGATACGTCTGGAATTTTGTTAGTGGCCAAAAAGCGTTCTGCTCTTCGTCATTTACAAGCCCAGTTTCGCGAGAAAACCGTGAAAAAGTTTTATTTTGCGCTCGTGATGGGCAAATGGAAAACGAGTTGTAAGGTAGTTAAGGCTCCGCTAAAGAAAAATGAAGTCAACAGTATTGTTCGAGTCAACCCAGATGGTAAGCCCTCTGAAACTCGCTTTAAAATTCTTGAAACCTATGCAGATGCAACACTCTTGCAGGCGAGTCCGATCACCGGGCGTACTCACCAAATTCGGGTTCATACTCAATATACTGGCCATCCTATTGCTTGGGATGACCGATACGGTGATAGAAGGTTTGACGCTTATACGGGGAAAGTTGGCTTGGATAGGCTTTTCCTTCATGCGGCCAATATTAAGTTTATTCACCCTTCCACAGAAAAATGGATGGAGATTAGTGCGCCGATGGGAAATAAGTTAGAAACAGTTTTGCAATCGCTGCGAGATTTGCCTTAGTAACGGACGGGCAGCCCGGAGAAAGGCTGCCTTTACAATATCTTCATACCTTGATTTTCTAATAATCGAACTAAATCAATTAAAGGTAGGCCAACTAAGCTGTTCGGATCTTTACTTTCTATTTTTTTAAACAGAGCAATACCTAATCCTTCACATTTAAAGCTACCAGCACAATAAAGTGGTTGCTCCTTGTCGATATAATTTTCAATCATATCGCGAGTAAGTTGACGGAAGTGGACTATAACAGTGTCGATAGTCTCTTCGATTACTTGAGTTTGTGAATTGTACACAGCGAGCCCAGTATAAAAGGTGATTTGCTTGCCACTTTGCTTCTCTAGTTGTTCAATGGCTTTTTCACGAGTGAGTGGTTTTCCGACAATTTGATCATCTATGACACAAACTTGATCACTGCCTATAACAAGGCTCGGTTCGTGAATAGGGCAAGATGTTGCTTTCTCTTTTGAAAGGCGGCGAACCAATTCTATTGGCCCTTCATTTTCTTCTGGTTTTTCATCACACTGCGGCTGAGCGGTGATAAATGGTATCGCAAGCTTTTTTAATATCTCTTGTCGATAAGGGGACGTTGAGGAGAGAACTAATGGTAAATTGGCCATAACTGTAGTTGTACGCACTTACAAAACAATGATGATAGTGGATAAACCTAGGGTGACACAATGCTTTCTCTTTAAACGAAAAAAACTTCAAGTTTTTTACCTTTTTCTTTGACTAAATTAGTGGATAAAGATAATATTCGCGCCCTATGCAAAAGGTAAAAATACCGCGAACGGTTGATCCGGCTAAAGCGGCTCAAAAAAGATTGGACTATGATGGTATCATTCAGACTAGTCTTTTGAAGCGTTTAGAGGAATCGGTCGAAGGCGTGAAACGCGACGCTCAAGTGTCAATGTCATTTGGGTTAGATGAACAGCGACTTGTTGTTATCTCTGGTAAAGCTAACATCGAAGTTGATTTAGAATGTCAACGCTGTAATGAGGCATACACACATCAGTGTGAAGTTTCTTTCACTTATACTCCATACTATGGAGAGAAGAGTGAAGAGGAAGCACCGGAAGAGTACGATTTGGTAGATCCGAACGAGTACGGTGAAATAGACCTCATTAAATTAGTCGAAGACGAGTTCATCTTAAATTTGCCCCAAATCGCAATGCATGATGCAGCGGATTGTAGCGTTGATTCAGACAATTTGGTATTTGGTGAAATTCCAGAAGAAATTGTGGAAGAGAAACCGAATCCATTCGATGTTTTAAAGAACTTAAAAAAGTAATTTTTTAAGCAATTAACTCAGGAGTAGGGTCCATGGCCGTACAAAAAAACCGTAAGACACGTTCTAAGCGTGGTATGCGTCGTTCACACGATGCTCTAACTACAGCAGCTCTATCTGTAGACGCGACTTCAGGTGAAACTCACCTGCGCCACAACGTAACTGCTGAAGGTTACTACCGTGGCAAAAAGGTTATCAACAAGTAAGGTTGACCTTTGCAAGATATAACCGTTGCAGTTGATGCAATGGGCGGGGATTTCGGTCCTCGCGTTACAGTGCCTGCCGTTGTGCAGGCACTGTCGCATTTCCCAGAGCTCAAAATTATACTTGTTGGCAATCAAAATACTCTATTCGCTCAACTGTCAGCTTTTGGCTATCGCTCCCAATCGCAGCTTAGCGCCAAGTTTGGCGAGAGAATAGAAATTATTCATTGCGAGCAAGTCATATCAAATTCTTTAAAGCCTTCTCAAGCACTTAGGAAAAGTGCGGGCAGCTCTATGGATATAGCAATAGAGCTAGTCGCGAATGAGAAAGCTGATGCCGTCGTAAGTTCAGGAAACACTGGAGCCCTCATGGCGTTGTCACGCCGCCATTTAAATCTTTTGCCAGGGATTGAGAGACCTGCGTTGGTATCAGCTATGCCGACTAAACAAGGCAAGTTTACTTGGATGCTTGATCTTGGAGCGAATGTCGTCAGTAGCGAAGAAGCGTTATTTCAGTTTGCCGTGATGGGAAGCGCGTTAGCGGAACAACATCTTGAATGCCAACCTAGAGTGGCATTACTGAACATCGGTGTTGAAGAAACCAAAGGTGTTGAAAGAGTCAAACGCTGCGCAGAACTCCTATCTCAAGCACAATCTGTGAATTATATTGGTTATATTGAAGCAAACAAGCTGTTCGATGATATTGCAGATGTGATAGTGTGTGACGGTTTCACAGGTAACAGCTGCCTTAAAGCCAGTGAAGGGACTGCTCAGTTTTTTATTGAAAAGCTAACCACTTCAATAATGTCACCTTCCATAAAAGGTTGGATTGGGCGAAAATTATTCTCTGGGCTTTTGAAAGAGCTGAAACTATTGAACCCCGACCAGTATAATGGCGCAAGTTTGCTAGGATTGCGCGGAATTGTCATAAAAAGCCATGGAAGTGCGGACGTATCGGCGGCAATTAACGCGATAGGTGAGGCAGTACACGAGGTCAAACGGCAAGTGCCAAGCCGTATACGAGATCGTTTGGAAGCAGTTTTACTCGAGAGGCATTAATAAGTCTTCATGTATAGCAAAATATTAGGTACTGGCAGCTACTTGCCATCTCAGGTGCGTTCTAACGCAGATCTGGAGAAAATGGTAGAGACAAGTGATGAATGGATCGTAGCGCGGACAGGAATCAAAGAGCGTAGAATTTCTGCTGACGGCGAAACTGTTGCAGATATGGCGTACTATGCTGCGAAAAATGCTATCGAAATGGCAGGTATTGATAAAGAAGATATCGACCTAATTATCGTTGCTACAACCAGTGGTAGTCACGCATTTCCTTCTTCAGCGTGCCAAGTGCAAGCAAAACTTGGAATAAAAGGCTGCCCTGCATTTGACTTAGCTGCTGCATGTTCTGGGTTTGTCTATGGCTTGTCTGTGGCAGACCAGCATATCAAAACAGGTATGTGCAAAAATATATTGGTGATTGGATCTGATACATTAGCTAAAACGTGTGATCCAACTGACCGATCCACCATTATACTGTTTGGTGATGGTGCCGGTGCTGTGGTAGTAAGTGCCAGCGAAGAGCCTGGAATATTATCTAGTCATGTTTATTCAGATGGTCGCTACGGTGAATTATTGTGTTTAGAAATGCCTGAACGAGGTGGTAACCCAGATAAGTGGTTACATATGACTGGCAACGAAGTATTTAAAGTTGCAGTAACACAACTTTCCAAGTTAGTGAAAGACACCTTGGCTGCGAACGGAATGAATAAGTCTGAGCTGGATTGGTTGGTTCCGCATCAAGCGAACCTCCGTATAATATCTGCTACAGCAAAGAAGCTTTCTATGCCTATGGATCAAGTTGTTGTGACACTTGATCGTCATGGCAATACTTCTGCCGCTACAATTCCAACGGCACTTGATGAAGCTGTGAGAGACGGCCGAATCAAGCGAGGTCAAACACTTCTATTGGAAGCATTTGGTGGTGGTTTTACTTGGGGCTCGGCTTTAGTCAAGTTCTAACCTAGATAATCTAATCAATTAAGGTGTGTAAAAGATCTAATGATCGTGCGCACCTTTTATTAATTTTTGCTTAAGGAAATCTAAAATGAGCAAGTTTTCTATGGTATTTCCAGGCCAGGGCTCACAAGTTGTGGGTATGCTGTCAGAGCTTGGAGAACAATATGACATTGTAAAACAAACTTTTTCAGAAGCGTCGGAAGCGCTAGGTTACGATCTTTGGGCTTTAGTTCAAAATGGACCGGCAGAAGACCTTAACCAAACATTCTGTACTCAACCAGCTCTTCTTGCTTCTTCTGTGGCAATCTGGCGCGTATGGCAAGAGCAAGGCTTAGAGCAGCCAGCAAATTTAGCTGGTCACAGCTTAGGTGAGTATTCAGCATTAGTTTGCGCAGGCGTTATTGATTTTAAACAAGCCATTAAACTGGTAGAGCTACGTGGGAAATTGATGCAAGAAGCTGTACCAGCAGGCGTTGGCGCAATGTATGCAATCATCGGCTTAGATGACGACAGCATCGCAAAAGCATGTGAAGAAGCAGCGCAAGGTGAAGTCGTTTCACCAGTAAACTTCAACTCGCCAGGTCAGGTGGTTATTGCTGGCAACAAAGCAGCAGTTGAGAGAGCAGGAGCACTTTGCAAAGAAGCAGGTGCAAAACGGGCACTTCCACTACCAGTGTCAGTACCTTCTCACTGCGCTCTAATGAAGCCAGCAGCAGACAAGCTTGCTGTGGCACTTGAGGAAATCGAATTTAATACTCCTAGCCTACCTGTTATCAACAATGTTGATGTCGTTGCGGAGACCGATCCTGCAAAAATCAAAGTTGCGCTAGTTCGACAACTTTATAGCCCTGTTCGTTGGACAGAAGGTGTGCAACTAATGAGCGAGCAAGGTGTCGAAAAACTGTTTGAGCTTGGTCCAGGAAAAGTACTGACAGGTTTAACAAAGCGTATTGTAAAAACAATGAGTGCAGCAGCAGTGAATGATGTTGCTACGCTAGACGCAGCAAAAGCGTAAAAAGGAAGAAATAAAATGATGAATCTTGAAGGTAAAATCGCGCTAGTGACAGGTGCTAGCCGTGGTATTGGCCGAGCAATTGCTGAGCTACTGGTTGAACGCGGTGCAACTGTCATCGGCACTGCAACCAGCGAAAATGGTGCAGCTGCTATTAGTGAATACCTTGGTGAAAATGGCCGAGGTCTAGCGTTGAACGTTACTGATGTAGAATCAATCGAAGCAACGTTAAAAACAATCAATGACGAGTTTGGTGCGTTGGATATCTTAGTGAATAATGCGGGTATCACACGCGATAATCTTTTAATGCGCATGAAAGATGACGAATGGACGGATATCATGGATACCAACCTCACGTCTATCTTCCGCCTATCAAAAGCGGTATTGCGCGGTATGATGAAAAAGCGTAATGGCCGTATCATCAACGTGGGTTCTGTTGTCGGAACTATGGGTAACGCCGGGCAAACTAACTACTCAGCGGCAAAGGCTGGTGTAATTGGTTTCACTAAGTCGATGGCGCGCGAAGTCGCATCCCGCGGTGTAACAGTTAATACAGTTGCACCAGGATTTATTGAAACAGATATGACAAAAGCACTTAACGATGAGCAAAGAGCTGCTACACTATCTCAAGTGCCAGCCGGTCGCTTAGGTGATCCTCGTGAAATTGCTTCAGCTGTCGCATTTTTGGCATCTCCTGAAGCGGCATACATCACAGGTGAAACTTTACATGTAAATGGCGGCATGTATATGGTTTAATATACGCTTGTTGGTGGCTTTTATTGATAAGTTAACCAAGTTAAGTGTTAAACTTTTGGCTAACGTGCGCAAGAATTGTGCATGATTTAGATTAAAAATGTACTGAATTTCGGTTAAAATCGCGAAAATTGTGGTTTGACCAGCAAGGTGCCTCTTGCAACTTTCACTAGTTTGAATAAACTACGGAATCATCGCATTAGGCGACATCTGTAATAGGAAAAGAAAAAAATGAGCAACATCGAAGAACGCGTAAAGAAAATCATTGTTGAACAGCTAGGTGTAGACGAAGCAGAAGTTAAGAATGAAGCTTCTTTCGTAGATGATCTAGGTGCTGACTCTCTAGACACAGTTGAGCTAGTTATGGCTCTAGAAGAAGAGTTCGACACTGAGATTCCAGATGAAGAAGCTGAGAAGATCACCACTGTTCAAGCTGCGATCGACTACGTAAACAGCGCTCAGTAATATCTCTCCCAGGCGGCTTCCTGGCCGCCTGTGTTTTTTAAATCTTTTTACCTTCTCTAACCTTATCAACTCCGGAGAATAATATCGTGTCCAAGCGTCGTGTCGTTGTAACTGGCATGGGAATGTTGTCGCCGGTAGGCAACACTGTAGAAACTTCTTGGAAGGCCTTGCTAGAAGGTCAAAGTGGCATCGTAGATATCGACCACTTTGACACCGCTGAATTCTCAACTCGCTTTGCTGGTCTTGTTAAAGACTTTAACTGCGAAGAGTACATGTCAAAAAAAGACGCGCGTAAAATGGATCTATTCATCCAGTACGGAATCGCAGCAGGCATCCAAGCTCTTAAAGACTCAGGTCTGGAAGTCACTGAAGAAAACGCAGCGCGTGTTGGTGTCGCTATCGGTTCTGGTATTGGCGGTCTTGATTTGATCGAGAAAGGTCACCAAGCTCTTGTCGACAAAGGCCCTCGAAAAGTAAGCCCATTTTTTGTACCGTCTACTATCGTAAACATGGTTGCAGGTAATCTGTCTATCATGTGTGGTATGCGCGGCCCTAACATCGCTATTTCAACAGCATGTACAACAGGCTTACATAACATTGGCCATGCAGCCCGTATGATTGCATACGGAGACGCAGACGCTATGCTAGCAGGCGGTGCAGAAAAAGCATCGACTCCTCTAGGTATCGCTGGGTTTGGCGCTGCAAGAGCACTATCAACTCGTAACGATGAACCGCAAAAAGCCTCTCGTCCTTGGGACAAAGCTCGCGATGGGTTTGTACTTGGTGATGGTGCAGGTATGGTTATCCTTGAAGAGTACGAGCACGCGAAAGCGCGCGGTGCCAACATCTACTGCGAACTTGTCGGCTTTGGTATGTCTGGTGATGCTTATCACATGACTTCGCCAAGTGAAGATGGTTCTGGTGGTGCACTAGCGATGGAAGCTGCGATGCGTGATGCAGGTATTTCTGGTGAGCAAGTTGGCTATGTGAATGCGCACGGTACATCAACTCCAGCGGGAGATGTAGCTGAAATCAAAGGCATTAAACGTGCCCTTGGTGAAGCAGGCTCAAAACAGGTCTTGGTTTCTTCCACTAAATCTATGATTGGTCACTTGCTTGGTGCGGCTGGCTCTGTAGAGGCGATCATTACTATTATGTCTTTGGTTGATCAAAAAGTTCCACCAACGATTAACCTTGATGATCCTGAAGAAGGACTAGATATTGATTTAGTGCCTCACGTTTGCCGCGAAGTCGAAATGGAATATGCTGCTTGTAACTCGTTCGGTTTTGGTGGTACAAACGGTTGTTTAATCTTTAAAAAGATTTAAAAAACATAAGTATTTACTAAGATATAGTAGGGCGGCTTGATGCGTTGGCATTAAGCCGCTTTTTTGTAAGGAGTGAATATGTTTTGGGTTAATGGAAAAGCTTCAGATAGTATCTCGGTGACCGATAGGTCTTTCCAATATGGGGATGGCTGTTTTACTACTATGCTCACATGTAAAGGGAAGGTTCAGCATTGGCCACTACATATAGAACGAATGGAAGCCTGTTTAAAACAGATCGAAATTGACGTCCCTCATTGGGATGATATCTTGCTTGAATTAGAGCGCGTATCCTTGCCATCAGAACGAGCGGGCATAAAGCTACATGTCAGCAGGGGAAGTGGTGGGCGAGGCTATAGCCCTGCTTTGAACGGTGCAGCCAATATCACTATCAGTCAATTCTCTTTTCCTAAACACTATGAACAAATACAGCGCCAAGGTATTGAACTAGGAATATGTGAAAAACGCTTAGGCCACAGCCCCATGCTTGCAGGCCATAAGCACAACAACCGCCTAGAGCAGATTTTGTTGAAATCGGAAATGGATAAAAAGGGCTTCACTGACGGGCTGACGCTTGATATTGAAGATAACGTTATTGAAACCACAATGGCGAATATCTTTTGGCATAAACACAACAAGTTATATACACCTGCTTTAAATAAAGCGGGAGTGGCTGGTGTGATGAGAAAGTTAGTCTTAGACAAGCTCTCATACATGGGGGTAGAAGTCGTGGTTGGAGAGTTTAAATTAGAGCAAGCTCTTGATGCCGAGGAACTATTTATAACAAACTCTATCCTAACAGTTGCGCCAATTACGAAGATAGAAGAACAGTGTTATTCGATAGGCGAAATGACTAGACGTATTCAGGAGTATTTTACATCGTGATAAGAAAAATTGCTGTTGGGCTTGTTCTTTCCATTGCGTTAGCAGCGGGCGCGTTATGGTTTTTGAACAGCCAAGTTAGCCAATATCTCAATCAGCCTTTGCTTATTCAAAACTCACAGTTAGTGACTGTTGACAGCGGAACCAACCTAAAAGAAGTTCTACAAGATTTCACCGATCGAAACTGGATTAATTCGAGTGCCTACTCACGGTTGACCGGCCGATTTAGGCCTGAGTTAACAGATATAAAGGCAGGCACGTATGACTTTAAGCCAAATGAAAAATTAGTCGATATATTGAAGCTGATCGTCTCTGGAAAAGAACATCAATTCTCCATTACTTTTATCGAAGGAAGTCGTTTCTCCGAATGGAAACAGCAGCTAGAGCAGGCACCGTATATCAAACACACAATCGACTCAATGTCGGAAGCGGAGATTGCGAAAAAATTAGGTATAAAAAGAGATGATCTCGAAGGGCTATTCCTGCCGCAAACATACAACTATACCGCAGGAACAACAGATATTGAGATTCTAAAGCGGGCGCATAAAAAGTTATTTGCTCACCTTGATACACTGTGGGCAAATAGGCAGAGTGACTTGCCGATTAAGACTCCATATGATGCTTTGATTCTAGCTTCAATCATCGAGAAAGAGACGTCAATTGAGTCAGAGCGCATTACTATTGCTTCGGTTTTTGTCAATCGACTAGAAAAGCATATGAGATTACAGACTGACCCCACAGTTATCTATGGTATGGGTAACAAATACAAAGGGGATATTACTAAAAAAGATCTCAGAACACCGACGCCTTACAATACCTACGTTATTCGAGGTTTACCACCAACGCCAATTGCAATGGCAGGGCTTGCGTCTATAAAAGCGGCGTTGCACCCGGGCAAAAGCCCATATTTTTATTTTGTGGCAAGTGGTAGTGGTGGGCATGTTTTCTCGAAGACTTTACGTCAGCACAATATTGCCGTTAGAGCCTATTTAAAAAAGTTAAGAAGTAGCAAATGAACAATGCAAAATTTATCGTAGTCGAAGGGTTGGAAGGTGCTGGAAAAAGTACCGCAATGAAAGCCATTGTTGAGATTCTCAAACAACGAGGCGTAACTCAGATAAAAACAACTCGTGAGCCGGGAGGCACCGTGCTTGCTGAGAAAATGCGAGAGCTAACGAAACTTGAATTAGAAGATGAGCCGCTTCAGGACATGAGTGAGTTAATGCTCATGTATGCTGCACGAGTCCAGTTAGTGGAAACAGTGATCAAGCCGGCTTTGAAGTCAGCGGCTTGGGTAGTCGGTGA
The DNA here is from genome assembly GCF_059777565.1 of Vibrio sp. A37. Taxonomy (NCBI): domain Bacteria; kingdom Pseudomonadati; phylum Pseudomonadota; class Gammaproteobacteria; order Vibrionales; family Vibrionaceae; genus Vibrio; species Vibrio sp. A37. Next base: position 262,985 of record NZ_JBLNLI010000003.1, read on the forward strand.
TCGGCATGACATGTCGTCTCAGGCTTATCAAGGAGGAGGGAGGCAAATCTCTTCAACGTTGATTCAATCCTTAAAACATACCGCGCTCGGTGAGTTTAAACCTGATCTAACCTTATATCTTGATATCGAGCCAAGTTGTGGCTTAGCGAGAGCGAGAGGGCGTGGAGAACTAGATCGCATTGAGAAGATGGATATGAGCTTCTTTCAACGAACCCGAGACAAATACTTGGAGATCGCTAATGCCGATGATTCTGTCATCGTAATTGACGCAGGGCAAAATATAGAAAACGTCAGCAGTGATATTAAAACCGCACTTAATCAATGGTTTGATGAGCAAGATTTATGAATACCTTATACCCTTGGCTTGAAAGTGTTTGGCAACAATGGCAAAAAGCTCTTCAAACCGAGCAATTTTCTAATGTGTGCTTACTAAATGCTCCTCTCGGTTTGGGAGGAGACAAACTCGTTGAGCAACTTTCGAAAGCTTTGATGTGTTCAAAAAACAGTTCTGAGCCATGTGGGCTGTGCCACAGTTGTGATTTGATGCAATCAAATACCCATCCTGATTTTCATTTATTTAAACCAGAAAAAGAAGGAAAAGCGCTAACGGTTGATCAGATCCGTCTATGCAATAAGTTTGCTCAAGAGTCATCTCAACTCTCTCATCACCGCTTGATTGTCATAGAGTCAGCCCATTCTCTTAATGAAGCCGCCGCTAATGCGTTGTTGAAGACTTTGGAGAGTTCTTCAGTGCAATGCTTTTTTGTATTGTTAACTGATAGAGTAAATTTGATGTTGCCAACGATTGTAAGCCGTTGTCAGCAGTGGGCTCTGCCTACACCAACGGCTCTGGAAGTAACTGCGTGGATCGAGCAGGAAATACATCAAGATTGCCCATTGTTTGTCGCTCACATATGTAATTATGAGCCTCTAAAGGCAAAACAATTTATCGAGCAAGATTTACTTAAAGACTACCAACAGTTGGAAGAACAATTTTTGCGTTATGCGCAAGATGGGGAGAACTGGCTACAGCTAACATCATTGCTTGCCCAGCAACCTATGTTAAACCTGACGTGGGCTTGGTACTTAATTAGCGACGCGCAAAAAATCCACTTTGATGTGTGTGATCCGCAACTGACACCAGGCAGCGCAAAGTTGCGACAGCTACTAGGTTACAACCAGCTTTATCAAATGGGCATGGCTCTTGGAAAATTAAAGCGACAGTTAGAAATAAACTCTGGTCTGAATGTTGAGTTACTTATTGCAGACTGGCTGATACAAAACAAAGAGGATACATGTTTGTAGATTCCCATTGTCATCTAGACAAGCTTGATTACGCAGAATTGCACACAGGAATAGAAGACGTGCTTGAAAAAGCGCGCAAAGTAAATGTCACTGATATTCTCTCTGTGGGAGTAACGCTTGATTCGTTTCCAAATATGCTGGAGATGATAAAACCATATGACAACATTCATGCGTCTTGTGGTGTTCATCCACTGGATGTGAATAGTGACTTTGCTTTAGATACTCTTCATCAATATGCGAAGGATCCTAAGGTTGTTGCGATAGGTGAAACAGGTTTAGATTATCACTACCAGCCAGAAACTGCTGACTTACAAAAGCTTCGTTTTGAACAGCAAACTCAGTTGGCTGTAGAGCTTGATAAGCCACTGATCATTCATACTCGCAACGCTCGGCAAGATACGTTGAGAATTTTGCGTGACAACCATGCCGATAAGTGTGGTGGAGTCATTCACTGTTTTACGGAAGACTTGCCGTTTGCCGAAGCTGCAATGGAACTTGGTTTCTATATATCGATCTCAGGTATAGTGACATTTAGGCAAGCGACTGAGCTAAAAGAAGTGGTCAAAGCACTTCCACTAGATAGACTCCTCATTGAAACCGACTCTCCTTACTTGGCTCCTACGCCTCATCGAGGTAAACAAAATCAGCCTGCGTATGTTGTGGAAGTTGCGGCATATATTGCTCAACTTAAGGGAATTTCCCTGTCTGAAGTTGCATATAAAACCACCGAAAATTACAAAAATCTTTTTTTTCGATAAAAAATAATTATCGAGAGCTTATAAATAAATAGTGTGAATTTAATGTGACCAAAATCAATGTTTGGTCGTTATTTAATCATGTTTACCAAATCTGTTGAAGTGAGGACGAAAAAAACGTCAATATGTAATTTCGTTACATAAAATAACAACCTGATCTATTTTATTTACGGGGCGAAATTAATTGATTTGTCATTTAATTTATTAATAAACAGAGACTTAATGCTTGAATGGGGTATTATTGACCACATGAAAGACTGTGATCTGTCTTTAGTTTTGGAACTAATTTTCGTAACTGTCTAGAAAGTTAGATTGACGTCAATATATATTTAGAGCCGAAAAATATAATGCAACATCTGGTTACATTGTAATTGAGTACTAAGATTTAGGCTGCGGGGGTGTGCCCTTAGTACCCAAAATAAAATTCTAAAATACTTTATCAGGAGCATATTGTAATGGTGCAAAAAAATAATGTGTCTGCTGCTCAGGCCATCATAGATGGCTTAGGCGGTCCTAGTAATATAAAGTTCATGACGTGCTGCGCGACGCGCCTACGTTTTGAGCTGCATGATGGTTCGCTACCTGATAAGGACAAGTTAGACGCGATCCCACAAGTTATGGGTTGTGTACCACAATCAGGCGACCGCTACCAAGTTATCATTGGCGGTGCTGTAATGTCTGTTTTCAACGAAATCAAAGCACTACCTTCTATGAAAGGTGCAACTGGTGAAGAAGATAGTGAAGGCGGCGAAAGCTCTGCACAGTCGAACGATGACCTAAAAGCATCTATTCGTAACCAAGGTGTACGCGGCAAAGTTGCTTGGGTTGATAGCTTTTTCGAATACCTATCTGATTCTTTCCGTCCTATTCTAGGTGTTCTACTTGGCGCATCGCTAATCATTGCTTTAAGGGCTGCACTAAGCTCTCTTGGTATTGTTGACTTTAACGATCCATCAGCAGGCTGGGTTTTAGTTAACTCTATGTGGCATACAGTATTCTACTTCTTGCCAATTATGATTGCCTACAATGCTTCGAAGAAACTCAGCGTTGACCCTTGGGTGGGTGCCGCTATCATGGGTGCTTTAATGACACCTGAGTTCGCGAGCTTGAAAACGCTTGCATCAACTGTTGTAACGAAAAACCCAGTGCTGGGTACAGAGAGCTACGTAGCGAATATCTTTGGTCATGAAATGATTTGGTACGACTACTCAGGTTCGGTTTTCGTTCCATTAATCATGGTTGCAGTTCTTGGGCTAGTATATCGTGGTCTTAAGAAAATCTTCCCTGAGAACGTACATATGGTTTTCGTACCGTTCTTGTCTCTAGCTATCATGATTCCATTAACTGCGTTCTTCCTAGGTCCACTAGGTGTAATGGCTGGTACTAAACTAGGTATTGGTCTAGCTTGGATGAATACTCACGCACCTTTCTTGTTCGCGATTATTATTCCAATGCTATACCCATTCTTGGTACCACTTGGATTACACTGGCCACTAAACGCGTTGATGCTACTGAACATCCAAACACTTGGCTACGATTTCATCCAAGGTCCAATGGGGGTATGGAACTTCGCATGTTTCGGTGCAACTGCAGGTGTTCTATTCCTATCATGGCGTGAAAAAGACTCTCTAATGCGTCAAACTTCTGTTGGTGCATTGGCTGCGGGCCTATTCGGTGGTATCTCTGAGCCATCTCTATATGGTATCCACCTTCGCTTCAAGAAAGTTTACTCACGTATGCTTCCAGGTTGTTTCATCGGTGGTGTAGTGATTGCAGTTCTAGGCTCACTAACTACTCACACTGTAATGCACAATGGCGCAGCTGTTGCAGCTAGTGGTGTTACTACTAAAGCGTTTGCCTTTACTTCACTGCTAACAATCCCTGTATTTAGCCCTATGTGGATATATGCAATTTCAATTTTAGTTGCGTTCTTGGTTCCTTTCTTCCTGATTGTTCTCTTGGACTATCGTACTGAAAGCGAAAAAGAAGAAGCTAAAGCACGTATTGCAGCTCAAGCTAAATAATATCTAACTCATTGAGTTATAATTGAAAGCCAGCAAGAAATTGCTGGCTTTTTTGATCGTAGGCGGGACAACGTTCTTATAACGCTTTACAACGAGAGAAGAGCAATTCCGAAAGAAGGTAATGTCATACTTTCAGATAATTTTAGTTAGTGGAAGAGCTCAAAAAATTGGTGTTAAAAATGGAGCCAATACTGCTCCACTATTTTTCTGCAAAAGGTCAACAAGCTCTAGTATTCAGAATTGATGAGTACTTGTTCACCAAGTGAGCCGTTGTGTGGCATAGGACGGTTTGTTGAGTTACTAGGACGTAAAACTCGGATACCTTCGGCTCCTGCAGCGCGAGCATCTAGAATATCTCCATCAGAGTCGCCATAGTACAGCTTGATGTCATGATCCTTAATATAGGATGTTTTTGCGCCGTGGCTTGGGCCAGTGAATATTACAGGGCTCATTTGGTCGCTTGGGATATTAAAGTCTTTTTGGATAATTTCAGTCACTTCTTCCTTGCCTGAAGAAGGACGTGGACGACCGGTAATGAAGTAAATGTGGTCCCCGCGTTTCAGGTGAAGTTCGATAAGCTTACGCGCCGATTCTTTAGGAATCGAAAACTTGTCCCAGCCGTTACTCACTTCATCCCAAAACTTCGGATTCTTAAGATAGTCATTGCTATTGGGAGAAAAGACTTGCTTGCCGTGGAAAAACGCAGGACTAGAAAACAGCACGGTATCATCTACATCAAAACCAACGTTCATTGATGGTTTACCCTTTAAACTTGCAGCTATTTGTTCTACGGACACCCAATGAATTGGTTGACGCTCAGAGAGCTGATTGATTGTCACACCCGGGTTTAATGTGTCTGCTGTTGCTTGTGTGGGCACAGCTAAAGCAGAACTCGCAAGAGCTAAAGTAAGTGTGCTTAGTAATAGTTTAGTTTTAGTCATCAATGACTTTCCTTTAATTATTATTTATTTGAAAAAATACGCGGCTAGGTCTTTTTTAGCTTGACCGTTGGCGTTAGTTTGGGCGATGCCGATTCCAATGACTTGAACAGTTTTTGGTTGGAAAGCATTGCCATACCGCTGCATGAAAAGATCGAGGCTTTTTGCTTCGCTTTCGGGTAATAAGGTCACGTGGGGTTGGAAATTCGTAAACACATTCGGGCTACCGTATCGTTTAAAGCTATCTAGCTTTTGCGGGTATTTTAGAACCCAGTTTGGCAGGGTCGGATTTGGTGATCTGAGCGGTTCTAAGGCGACGGTTACATTGTCGGCTAAACTCTGAAGCTTTCTATTGTTCTTCACATTAAGTAATAGCCAGTTACCTTTAGTACGTTCAATTTTGTCCAGCGTTATTTTAAAAGGTCGAAATTGAGCCGTTAGGCGTTTTATTCTTGCTTCAATCAATCTGATGTTTTGTTGAGGATACTCAGTTAAATAAAGCGTGATATGTGGTAAATAGTTTTGACTATAAAGAGAGTGTAAATTTTCTTGTTTTAACTGCTTGCTAATACTTTTTACTGTTCCAGTTACGGCATTAGAAGGTATAAGAAATACGTTATAACTCACATTTTCAGCCACGGCTTGAGTGCAACCGATGGAGATGAGTGCAAATACTAGAAATATTTTTTTAATCATAAACATCTTTTTTTACAAAGTTGGAGAAACTGCGCGCAATGGTATCTATTCATAGAATAAATGCCATTAACTTATGCACAAATTAAGACGAATAGCCTGATAGAAGAGCTTGTTTGGATGCTTTCTATCCAAGCCTACGGGGTAAAAAGTGTATAGGCGTAGAGAAACACGGTGATGAATTTAATATGTCAAACGAACAAAGCAAAATATTACGAGGCAAACTGAGAACAGAATTTAAGACCGTTCAGTCAATGGTTCAAATTTATTGTTCCGCCAAGCATGGCAGTAAAAATCATATTTGCACACGGTGTAGCGAGTTATTAAATTATGCGGAGAAGCGACTCGATCGCTGTCCTTACGGTCAAGAGAAGCCTACCTGCAACCAGTGCCCCATACATTGTTATAAGCCTGAACCGAAAGAGCAAATGAGGTTGGTTATGCGCTATTCTGGACCAAGGATGTTATTGTCGCATCCCATTTTGGCCATACGCCATTTGCTACATGAAAAACGTCGTGTACCGGAAAAAATACAACCCAATGCATCAAACCGACACGTAAGGAAAAAGTTTGATTAGCTCGCGTTTTACGCGTCTAAAAATGTATTTGATCGATAGTGATTTGGAGTGGTAGCCAAAGACTTTTTAAAGTGATTGGTTAAATGGTTTCGGTCATAAAATCCGCATTTGAAAGCAACATTTATCGGTAGTGCACCATTGCCGTATTTATTTTGAGGCATTGTTAGGCCAGTTTCGAACGCCTTTACCCAAATATTTTTCAGCGATTTTATGAATAGTACCGTCATCAAGCATCGATTGAATGGTGGTAGTAACCTTCGGAGCTAACTTACTACCAAAACCATATTTTGAAAAGCCTAGAAAGCTCGGTTCTTGAACTAGGTGCTTAAGTATTTTGATGTCTTTTGTCGAGCCATTCACTTTTGGGAGCAAGTAATAAACCACAGCATCGTTATCCACCAAAATATTGCACCGGTGACGTAAAAACTTTTTCAAATTCAAAGTAGAAGAACTGGCTAAATCAATGTTGGTGATGATTTTGTTTTCGATAGCCGAGTCAAACGCTTCACCCGAACTATAACCACGTACAAGGCAAAATGAATACGAGGCTAATGAATCAATGTTGTCACCTTCATTGATACTAGACTCTGGGTGCGTAAAAAGTGCCATACTTTCATAGACGATAGGCAAGTCCGGGTAATGAGTAAATTGTGCCCTTTCAATTGTCTTGAACATGGGGAATAGGGCGTCAACATCGCCAATTTGCATTCCTCGTATTGCTCTAGCCCAGGGCATTACAACAACTTCATGTTCAATCTCCAATCGAGTCATCAATTCAGTAACGATATCTACGGCAATGCCTTTTGGTTGTTGGTTTTCTAAATATGTAAAGGGGGGGTAAGGCAGGCTAGCAATTTTTAGTGGCTGAGCTAATGTCTGAAAACAAAATAGGGCGAAAATGAATAGCAATATTCGCATATGTAACTCCAAGGTGTCACTTTTACAATAGAAAGGATTGGCTAGGTTATCCAGTTTCTATCTCGGTCTAGAGCAAGTTCTGACCTGACGCTCTATATGAATATCACCTACTATTAAAAGACAAACAAAAATGTTTCACAGCGTTATGGGTAAGGTATGCAATTTAACGTAACGATTATTGTTCATATTTTTGATAGAAAGAATCAGAATTATTTAGTGGGTTATCGAGAGATAGAGCTGCCTTTTGCGCCTTATATAGGAATGTCTGTGCAAAGTGGTGGCGTTGACTTTGGTGCTTTAAACACGGTGACTTGGATAGAGCTGGAGAATCGATTTAGCTGTACGATTAGTTACGATAGGCAGCACAGTAACGAAGACTTAGAGTTTATTATCAACGAGGCGAAGTCGGTGGGCTACCAATGGGCAGAAGAAAATCATCCCACATAGGCATGTAAGCAAGCCTATGTGGGAAAAGTTTATGATTTGCTCATAGCCCGTTTAAGGCAGTATGCAGCACCACCCCAAGTAATTCCTAAGCCTAAAATCATCATAATGATTGCGCCTGTAGTCATAACGTTAAAACTCCTTCTTGCTAGTTGCGTTAATAAGAAGGCTGACAACTAGCAGTGCAGCGATAAGCACCCAACCCAATGTTAGGTTGTAGCCTTCATAGCCTTTGGTCAATAAAGTAAAGAATTTGGTTGCGACAATAATCGCCAAGATGATTGGTGTAATAAAACGTAGACAGATATCGAACCAAGTACTTATTCTAAAATCAGAGATGCTATTTACGTAATCTCGAACATCTGCAATTTTAAACAGCCATGTCATTAGAATAATTTCAACTAAGCAGCTACTAATAATTCCAACGTTATTGGCGAAGTGGTCGACGAGATCGAGCAGCAAAATACCACCGTTCGTGGCGAAGGCCATGGAAATCACAAAGCCTAGGCCGATAGCAATATTGGCCGCTTTTTTACGACTCCAACCTAATTTGTCCATGATGGAGCTGGTGACTGCTTCCATAATGGAAATGTGCGAGCTCAGACCAGCAACCACTAGGGCCAAGAAAAATAGTGGGCCTAAAATATATGGTGCAGGAAGCAGGTTTATAGCAGCTGGTAGGGTGACAAATGCTAAGCCGACACCAGAGGTTACAACATCAGTAATAGGTTTATCTTGGGCATGAGCCATGTAACCTAACACTGAAAAAATCATAATACCCGCAAGAATTGAGAAGCCACAGTTGATTAACACTGTCATAAAGGCGTTATTGCTAATGTCTGACTTGGACGGCAGATAACTGGAGTAAGCAATCATGATGGCGAAGCCAATACTCAGAGTAAAAAATATCTGGCCATACGCTGCAGCCCAAACTTTTACATCCCAAATCTTGCTAAAGTCCGGCTTAAACATGTAGTTCACGCCTTCAAGAGCCCCGGGTAAGGTAATCATCCTGCCAATAAGCACAATTACCATGATAAATAGAATAGGCATCATTACTTTCGACGCTTTTTCTATCCCAGCTTTTACGCCACCAACAATGGCAGCATAAGTAATTGCCCAAGCAATGAGCATGGCAAAGGCAATATTCCATTGGATGGAGCCAAGGTTAGTTGGGGAGTTGTCACCTAGTGCAAGGTATTGTTTGAAGAAAAAAGTATTGGTGTCATGTCCCCAGCTTTGGGTAAATGACATGCCAAAATAGGAAATAGCCCAGCCAATAACAGCCACATAGTACACGGCGATGGTAGCGGCAATACCAACTTGAAACCAGCCTAGCCACTGAAACTTAGAATGAATATGAGCTAAAGTTTTTGGGGCAGAGCCCCTATATTTATGCCCCATACTAAACTCAAGGATCATAAATGGGATCCCTGCGGTAATCATGGCAAATAAATAAGGAATGAAGAACGCGCCTCCACCGTTGTCATATGCCATATACGGAAAACGCCAAATATTACCCAAACCAATAGCAGAACCTACAGCAGCCAGTATAAATCCAGCTCGAGATCCCCATTGTTCGCGACTCATAAATTAACTCCTGTGAAATACAAAAAGCACAAAGTTTTGTTGGTAGTGAGTGGAGCTAAACCTATGGGGTTCGATAATGTAATTTGACTACTGAAATATAATAATGATTATGTTTTATTCAGTTTCTAATGCATTAATTGGAACTATATCCCATAAAAACCAACGAAACGTAGTGTATTATTCTTATGATGTAGATGTTGTTTTGCTTATGCCAAAATATTCGGCTATCTGCATTGACAAGATATCTATTTGTTCTAGTTAGCGCAATGAGGGTAAATTGTTTGTTTATGGTTAATGGGATGGTGTTTTGTCGTAAAAAAACTGAGAAATAGCAGCTAAGAACGGACTTATAAATAAATTTAGATTGATATACTGCTAGTAGTCTTTCTAACAATACAAAGGTCTAAATTCTGTTTAATAAATTAAATTTAGATGAATGTTCTATTTGATTGTTTTTAGTACACTCTGATATTTCAGAATACGAAGCTGATCCCAAAACTTGCTGAGTATTGATTCACCCAATCAGTTTTGAACTGGACTACACAGCTCCCAGATGAAGAAGTACAAACTCCGGTGGTTTCTCCGTCAACACTGGTTCCTAGCCAACGTAGTTGAGCATTTAAATAAAGGTGGCTGAACATTTGGTACTCAAAGCCAGTAAAAATGCTAGCGGCGAAACCGTAGTCCGTCATCCAGTCAGTATCGACATATGAGCCTCCAACACCAACGCCTAAGTAGCTGTACACGTCTTTTCCTAGTTCATAATGAAGGCTGCTTTGGAACAGTAAATAATTCATCGTGGTGTCGACATTCAACTGCTTTACTTTGCTTTTCTGGTAAGCATAGAAAAAACCGATCCGGCCATCTTGGAAGTCACTTTCTAAACTGACGGCTCCGCTTTCTGAGCCTCTAATACGATAGTCCGTACCATCTTGATCCTTTACTTCACCTCCTGCGGTATATCCTATCCAAGGTGTCACATAAAAATCGGCGGCAGCAGTAAAACTGGTGAAAAAGCTGCAGAGAAAAATGAGCCTAACTCTTTGCTTCATATTCAGATTCCTAAATCCACTAAGTTAATAACTATTTGTGTAAGTGTGATAGCAACGCCAGAATCTAGCCCAAAAAAAGCGCAATAATTGAAGATGACTCACACAGGTGTTATTAATTTGTTAGGGATTGTTAACAATGTAAGGGAAGTCAGTTCTATTAAATGGCGGAGGAGCTTATGGAGAAAGATTTAAAATACGCAATTATTATCTCGGCTTTAACATTGGTGTATTTGTTTGGGTTTGGCATTATTGCCATTACAACTAACTAGTACAGATCATTTATGGACAACAGCGGAATCATTACTAATAAAGCTTCCGCCATCGATCTTGATCGATTAGGGAAATACACTGGAGGAAAGATTGCTCTTGTCGCACAAGGTGGCGGACAAAGAGGGATTTTTACCTCTGGTGTCCTTGATGCGTTTATCCTATCTAACTTTGACCCATTTCATGAGTTTTACGGCACTTCGGCTGGAGCCTTAAACTTGTGCGCGTTTCTCTCTCGTCAACATGGTTTAGGCCGTTCTTTTATTTTAGATCTCACTACCTCTTCAAACTTTTTTAATCTATTTCGGTATATTAGAAAAAAGCAGTATTTGGGCTTAGATTGGGCACTCGATACAATTTGTGAGTTTCCTTATCAATTGGATATTGAGCTTGGTCGAAAAGTATTAGGTGATCGCAAGGCATTTGCCGCTGTCACTCACGCTCACTCTTATCACGATCACTATTTCCCTATTTATAGCCAAAATTGGTATGACATTTTAATCGCAACTTGTGCCATCCCCCGTCTTTATCACAAATCAATACAGTTAAGTGGTCAGGAATTTGTCGATGGCGGAGTATCTGCCGCTATTCCAGTGCAGCAAGCATGGAGGCAAGAAGCCCGGTGTATTGTCGTCATTCGCACGGAAGGAAAAGATCTAGAAGATGATTGTGCAATTGAAGAAATCCCGGTGCCAAATTCAGAAGTTGAGTGGTTTAGAGATTCATTCAACAGCATCCAAGAGCAATGGAGCCAAAAAGTGGAGCAGTGGAAGTCTGATTGGAACAACTTTTTCTATCAGCAAGTTGAGCGCTCTAAACAACAGAAAAAAGATCACGTTCACTTAGAATCTCTAAATGGTGGTCGCTGGCTTTTTGGCGCGGATGACGTGTATCGTGTTAGTCATTTAGTGGGTGAAAAGTTCGATTCTGGTCTAGCGGATATGCTGATGGTTCATTATCAAACTTACTCTTTAACGCAAAACTTTCTTAACTGTCCACCTGATGACTGTTTCATCGTGCAGATCAAACCAGAAGGCCCACTACGCTCAAGCTCTTTAATGAGTAAGGAAGAAAACCTGTTACATGATTACGAAATGGGGTTTGTTGCGGGTAAGCGTTTCGTAGAGTCGTTCAACAAGGCTTACAAAGGTGATCATTTCGAAACTTGAGTGGAGAGTCTAATAACTATAACAAGTTTTTCATATCGAGCTTTTTGCGCTAGGTAGATTAGATTTCGGTGTGACGGTATGGCGAAGTGACGCGATGCCCATTACAAATAATGTTTCCCTTTTTACATATGCATTTTGATTTTGAGTAGACGATTATTATCAAGTTTGAATGTTTGTACTGATGAACTATCGGGCTGTATGTCAAAGGAATAATGAATAAATCCTTGCTTAACTTCGTCTTTTTTAAAGCATGATGCTTGTCCATGTATTTGATAAGCAACGTCACCTATTGAGTACTCATATATTTCTACATGCGTATGATCTGGTGTAAGGACGAAATCGTAGCCTTCATCAAATCTTGGATATCGGCCTGCAGAAGAACACATAGGTACGAAGTAGGAATCCACTCTCAAGTCACTTCCAAAAGTTTGTGAGGAGCTTTCAACCTTGACGAATACATCACTGACAATTCGTCCATCCAATTGCATTACTTTATATTCAATGACAGCACTGCCTTGGCTAAAAGCATGAAAACTCACACTCATCGTCGCGACAGCCATAATAAAAAAACTGATGAAGCTCTTCATGTGCTCACCTGACACGAATGTGTCAATACCAATCGTGCCTGAATATACAATATGAAACAAAGTGTATATTGATTGGTATTTATTCAGCAAGAAAAAAATGCATGTTTAATTACACGTGTGAATAATTACAGCGATTGAAGTGAGGGTATGGTGTCAAATGTGTGAATTAGCTTATAAAATCAGTTCACGTTGGTAGAAGTCTGTTTCAATATGCTTCGGGTTGGAATACAGGAAGTCCCAGCCATTTCGCGTGTAAAACTTTAAAGCTCTGTTATTTTTTTTACTCACTGAGAGAAGAGCATACTGACAACCAGCGAGTGATAGAGTGTTCAGAATATACTGGTGCACGGATAAGGCTAGTCCAGAGCCTCGGTAATCTGGTTTTAAGTAAATTAAGTGTATGTATCCAGTATTGGGTTTGCCTGAAACACTTCGAAACTCAAGTTGCCCAGAAATCTCTCCATTGACCCACACATGAATGTAAAACCATTCTTTTTGATTCATTCTCTGAGCCATTCTATCTCTATAGCCTTCAAGAAAATCAGTGAATCCGTCGTAAGACAAAAAGCTGCAAAAATACGCATCTTTTCTGGCTTCAATACAAGCATCAAAATGTTGTGCAAGATTTATCGGTTTAAATTCTACATGCATGGCCTAACCAAAAAGGGAAGAGCCCAGACTTTGCCTGGGCGGTAAACATTGATTTAGCACAAATACAGGTTTATGCTGACAAAATTCTCATGCAGTTCGTTGAACCAACCACGTCCATGACATCACCTTGAGTGATAATGACCAAGTCGCCAGAATCGAGTAGTCCTTTATCTTTTAGGGTATCAACTGCTGCTTTTGCAGTGGGTAATCCGGCGTCACCAGTATAGTGGAAATAGACAGGAAAGACACCGCGAAACAGAGTAATGAGCTCGAGTGTACTTTCATTGCGCGACAAGGCAAATATTGGTAATCCCGAACTTAGGCGTGACATCATAAGTGCAGTTCGGCCTGATTCAGTTAAAGTCACTACGGCTTTTACGCCTTTCATATGATTAGCGGCGAACATTGTTGACATGGCAATGGTTTCTTCACCGCTATAGAAGGTTCTATCGACTCGATAAGTAGAACGGTTGATGGCCGACATTTTTTCTGCACCCAAACAGACCTCTGCCATCGATTTAACGGTTTCCACTGGGTATTTTCCTGCAGCTGTTTCCCCTGATAGCATAACCGCATCTGTACCATCTAATACGGCATTGGCGACATCCATGACTTCAGCCCGTGTTGGAACGGCATTTTCAATCATAGATTCCATCATTTGGGTTGCTGTGATTACGGTACGGTTTAAACTGCGTGCGCGACGAATTAGCTGTTTTTGCACACCAATTAGCTCAGGGTCTCCAATTTCGACTCCTAAATCTCCTCGGGCGACCATGACGGCGTCTGAGGCCATGATTATATCATCGATATTTTCTGCGCAATCTACGGTTTCCGCTCGTTCAACCTTGGCGACGAGCTTTGCTTCTAAACCTGCATCCCGAGCCAGTCTACGCGCGTATTTCATGTCTTCACCGTTTCTTGGAAATGAAATGGCGAGGTAGCTTACCTTTATTTCTGCTGCAGTGATAATGTCTTGCTTATCTTTTTCTGTGAGTGCATCGGCGGACAGACCACCCCCTTTCTTATTGATCCCTTTGTTGTTTGATAGCACTCCACCCATAGTGACGCGAGTATGAACTTTGCTGCCCTCAACGGAGGTAACTTTGAGCTGTACCCGTCCGTCATCTAACAACAACAGATCATTTGGCATAACATCTTTTGGGAGCTCTTTATAATCAATACCGACTGCTTCTTGGTGGCCTTCACCCACACTTAACTCCGCATCTAGGGTAAAGCTGTCTCCGACATTGAGGTGTATCTTACCTTCCTTAAAAGTAGATATACGGATTTTGGGCCCTTGCAAGTCGCCGAGAATGGCCACATGGGTACCTAGCTTGGCAGCAATGGTTTTTACTTTGTCTGCTCTTTTTTTGTGATCTTCTGGGCTGCCATGAGAGAAATTTAATCTGACTACATTGGCTCCTGCGGCAATAATTTGTTCTAGATTATCGTCTTTGTCCGTTGAAGGACCGAGAGTAGTGACAATTTTGGTGCGTCGTAATGTCGATGTCATGATGAAGTCCTAGTTTCTTGGGTGGCGGTAGGGACAGAAAACCCTTAGGTAAGTATAAGCAATGTATAGAATTTTAATTTATAAAGTCTAGAATTTTAGTGCGGATTCTAAATTGCTTATTAGAAGCGAGTTTTATGTCACAAGGTGTGCAATATTGTGAATGGTATATAAATTAAATGTAACTATACTTCGTGTCTTTCACTAAATTTTAGAAATATAACTGATTATCCGTGACCCTTGTCACGATGAGCTATCAAAGGGCTTCACAATTACTTCGCAAAGTAAAAAAATTACCGAGTTGTGTAATTCTGGAGTACAAAATGTACATGGCTCACCCTGGCCATATTGATCATATCAAACAGGTCAATGCTGGTCGTGTATATAAGCTCATAGACCAAAAAGGTCCTATTTCTCGAATCGATCTCTCGAAAGAAAGTAGCCTTGCCCCTGCAAGTATCACCAAGATTACGAGAGAGCTGATTGAGGCTCACTTGATCCATGAAACGGTAGTGCAAGAAGCGATCAGTCGTGGACGGCCAGCTGTCGGTTTGCAAGTGAACAATTCGGGTTGGCAGTTTCTTTCGTTGCGCCTTGGTCGTGGCTACCTCACAATTGCTCTACACGAGCTTGGAGGGGAGGTTCTGATTGATACCAAGATTGATATTCATGAACTCGACCAAGATGATGTACTTGCGAGGCTGCTTCATGAGATTGATGAGTTCTTTCAAACTTATGCCCATCATCTTGAACGTGTCACGAGTATCGCTATTACTCTGCCTGGCTTGGTCAATTCAGAGCAAGGCGTTGTGCTAAAAATGCCTCACTACAATGTCGAAAATCTCGCTCTGGGCCCAGAAATATTTAAAGCGACAGGCTTACCCGTGTTTGTAGCCAATGATACTCGAGCTTGGGCGCTCGCTGAGAAGCTTTTTGGTCATTCACAGGATACGGACAACTCTATCTTACTCTCTATCCACCATGGAGTAGGCGCTGGTATTATTTTAGATGGTCATGTACTGCAAGGCAGGTTTGGCAACATTGGTGAACTAGGGCATGTTCAAATTGAGCCAAATGGAAAGCGCTGCCACTGTGGTAATATTGGTTGTCTTGAAACAGTAGCAAGTTCGCAAGCTATTCGAGAAGAAGTCGAAGAGAGGCTTGAAAAAGGTGAAGAGTCTATCCTTAAAGACGTTGAAGGAGAGATCACCATAGAAGGCATATGCGAGGCTGCAGATGGTGGTGATCCACTTGCTGTGGATGTCATTATGGAGCTTGGCCGTTATCTCGGGTCTGCAATTTCAATAGTGGTTAACCTCTTTAACCCAGAAAAGATTCTTATTGGTGGCGTCATTAATCAAGCTAAAGAGATAATTTATCCTCAAGTGTTGAAGTGTATTAAGGCACAAACTCAGCCCAGCTATCATGAAAACCTGAACATCGTAGAATCTCGATTTTACAAGCAAGCGACGATGCCGGGAGCAGCGCTTGTTAAACAAGCACTGTTTGACGGGCGGTTATTAATCAAGGTTGTTGAAGGTTAGGGGGCATTGACCTTTAGAGGCTGATAAAGAATTTTGTCACCTATTCAACTATTTTTTTGTCTTAGAGGCCAGCTATAGACTATTTTAGATATAGATAAGATTTTGTGAGAATCCCTATGTCTGGAGTATTAAATACTGTTGATCAGCGTACTAATCTGGTGGGTGAAAACCGCTTAGAGCTATTATTGTTTAGCCTTAATAGCTCGCAGATTTTTGCTATTAACGTATTTAAAGTTAAAGAAGTCATAAAGTTACCTCCACTAACCAAGATGCCTGGTTCTCATCACCATATCACTGGGGTTGCTTCTTTACGTGGCAATCCGGTACCTGTTATCGACTTAAGAGGTGCTATCGGTTTCCCACCTTCTCGGTTAGAAGATCAAGAAGAAAATCTCATCATTACTGAATACAACCGTTCTGTTCAAGGCTTTCTGGTCGGTCAAGTGCGCAATATTGTAAACACTGCTTGGACTGAAATTCAGCCGCCTCCGAAAACAACTGGGCGTTCTAATTATTTAACTGCGATTACTCAGATTAAAGAAGACGATAATCTACAAATTGTTGAAATCATTGATGTAGAGAAAGTACTCGCGGAGATTGTTGACTACGATGTGTCTATCTCGGAAGGAGTGTTAGACGACGACCTTTCCTCTGAATTGATGGGAAGGAACGTGCTTATTGTCGATGACTCATCTACTGCTCGGGCTCAGGTCAAAGGTACGCTCGAGCAGCTGGGCTTGAATATCATAGAATGCAGAGATGGCCTAGAAGCCTTAAGACTTCTAAAGTCTTGGTGTGATGAAGGCAAAAAAGTTACTGATGAGTTGCTATTAATGATCACTGATGCCGAAATGCCAGAGATGGACGGTTACAAGCTGACTTATGAGATTCGTAATGATGATCGAATGAGTGACTTGCATATTGTCTTAAACACGTCATTAAGCGGCAGCTTTAATGAAGCCATGGTTGAGAAAGTGGGTTGTAATGATTTTATTTCTAAATTCCAGCCAGACCTTCTTGTGGGGGCTGTTCAAGGTCGATTACGTAAACAACTTACTGCTCAATAGGTTGGATACATCGTACTACTTTTAATGGAAATCTCTTGAACGACTGACTAACTTATCTAAGTAGTGGGTGAGGTCCGTTAGCTTGCCGGCAATGATATGAGTCACTTCTCCCTCTCTTTCTAATATACCTTGTACCTTTAATATTTTTGCTGCCATATAGGCTTGTTTCTGTGCTCTAGCGGTGGCTTTCCATACCACTATATTCATGTTTCCTGTGTCATCTTCTAAGGTAAAAAAAGTTACGCCAGCTGCGGTGCCTGGAGATTGCTTACCTGTGACAATTCCTATCACAGTGACAATGGATCGATTCTTTTTGTCTATTAGATGCTCCATTCGGGTGAATCGTCCTAGTGGACATGTTTCGGCAAGAAGCTGTATAGGATGCTTTTCTAGTGAAAGGCCAATGGTTGCGTAGTCTTCCAGCAAATTATCAATTTCTGAAGGAGAGCGTAAACCAAGAGATTTGGTCGCGTCATGGGTTCTAAAAAGTGGTAACTCGGACAATGAATCCATCATGGACCATCGGGCTTGGTAGCGATCTAGATTGAAACAACGCATAGCTCCAGCAGAGGCTAAACATTCAATATCCATTTTATTTAAACCAATATGTTTAAGCTGATTTGGGCTCCGGTAACCGTCATTAGGACGAGCGTTTAATAAAAGCTGGCTAGAGTCATGGCTGAGACCTTTAATCTGCCTAAGCCCAAGTTGAATGGCAAAGCTGTTTTTATCGTGTACCACCTGATGGTCATATTGAGATTGATTGACACAAACAGGCAGGATAACCAGCTTATGTCTGCGAGCATCTTGTACCAGTTGTGAGGCGCTATAAAACCCCATAGGTAAGCTATTCAGTAGAGAAGTATAAAAAGCATGAGGGTAATAGTGTTTTAGCCATGAAGAGCAGTAAGCGAGCACGGCAAAGGAAGCAGAGTGACTTTCAGGGAAGCCATATTCTCCAAAGCCACAGATTTGATCGTAGATGCGTTTTGCAAATTCTTGTTGGTAACCGCGCGCTAGCATGCCGCCAATCAGTTTATGCTTGAATTTGGTCAGATCCCCAGTTTTTTTCCATGCAGCCATTGCCCGGCGAAGTTGATCGGCTTCGCCACCACTAAAGCCTGCAGCTACCATGGCAAGTTTTATCACTTGTTCTTGAAAAATGGGTACGCCTAACGTTTTCGACAGAACCTCTTTTACTTCTTCTGATGGATAGCTCACAGCTTCTTGCTTGTTGCGTCTTTTGAGGAAAGGATGAACCATATCGCCTTGGATGGGGCCGGGTCGGACGATAGCTATCTGGATTACTAAGTCATAATAACAAGCAGGTTTGAGGCGGGGTAGCATGCTCATTTGCGCTCTGGATTCAATTTGAAATACGCCGATGGTGTCGGCTTTTTGAATCATTTGGTAGACGTGAGGATCATCTTGTCGGCGAGTGATCTCAGCAATAGATAGTTTTTCACCATGGTGTTTTTCTATTAGTGAAAAGCATTTGCGAATTGCAGTGAGCATGCCCAAAGCTAACACATCTACTTTGAGCAAAGAAAGGCTTTCTAAATCGTCTTTATCCCACTGAATAACAGTTCTTTCTGCCATAGTAGCATTTTCAACAGGAACTAATTCATACAATGGGCCGGCAGAAATAACAAATCCGCCGACATGTTGCGACAGGTGCCTAGGAAAGCCAATTATTTCTCCAACTAAGCGTATAAATTGCTGGCCTTTTAGAGAATCAGGTTGAATGCCAAGATCAACTAATTGCTTGGTCCAGCTGTATTCTTTGTCTCGACGATTGACGTTTTTGATGAAGAAATTAAGTTGTTCTTCAGCAATGCCTAATGCTTTTCCTACTTCTCTCAAAGCACTTTTGAAGCGGTAGGTGATCACTGTCGCAGCTAGGGCAGCTCGCTCTCGGCCGTATTTCTTATAGATGTATTGAATGACTTCTTCACGCCTTTCGTGTTCAAAATCGACATCAATATCAGGTGGTTCATTACGCTCTTTGCTAATAAAGCGTTCAAAAAGCACTGAAATCTGTCGTGGATCAACCGAAGTGATTTCCAAGCAGTAACACACCACAGAGTTCGCCGCAGAGCCTCTTCCTTGATAGAGGATACCTTGCCTTTTGGCGAACATCACAATGTCGTGGATGGTCAAAAAATAAAATGGATAATTGAGCTCTTCAATTAATGCCAACTCTTTTTCTATTGTTTGTTCGACCTTGTTTGGAACACCTTGTGGAAATCGTAGTTGTTTGCCTTTTTCAACTAAGTGGCGCAGATAGCCTATCGGGGTTTCACCGTCAGGAATGAGCTCACTTGGGTATTCATATTGCAACTCATCTAAATGGAAGTGACATTGGTTCGAAATATTTATGGTTTCAGTGAGCCACTCGGATCTAAATAGTTTACTCAGCTTGTTAAGTGGGCGAAGAGAACGCTCAGAGTTGCTCAGTAGATGAGGGCCAATATTTTCTACGGTCTCTCCGAGTTTAATCGCAGTTAATACATGCTGCAGAGATAAACGTTCTGGCGTGTGCATCAGCACGCCTCCACAGGCGCATATAGGCAGTGAGAGCTCGTTAGCAAGTGTTTGGCAGTGCTGAATATAGTGATGTTCTGAGCCAGTAAGGTGGCGTTGAATGCCTAGCCATAATCGAGTTTCGTGATACTGCATTAGCCAACGCCCCCATTTAGTATCGGAGTCCTGCTGGCAAGGCAGCCACAGAATGAAACAATGTTGTATAGACATCAGGTCCCACTCTGATAGTTGATAATGTCCTTTCTCGACACGCCTTCGAGCGTTGGTGATGATGCGGCAAAGCTCGGCGTAAGCGGCTCTATCTGGACACAGTAAAATGACTTGGCACTCTTGGTTAAGCCAAAACATACTGCCGATAATTTGCTTGATAGCAAGCTGGTGCTGTTCAATTGCGGTATGAGCGCGAACGACGCCTGCCAATGAACATTCATCGGTAATAGCAATGGCAGAGTAGCTCAGTTGGTCGGCTTGGAGAACCAGCTCTTCAGCATGAGAAGCACCAGTGAGAAAAGAAAAATTACTCTGGCAGAATAGTTCTGCATACAAAGCTTTTGATTCGTCAGCTGAAATAGCCATGTAGATACCATTGCTGCTGTTGATTGCGAAATATCCAAAGCCATTGACCAGAGTGACTACGGGAGACAAAGTAATCTCGTACGATCTCATTCCCATCCCACCAACCTGTCACGATACGTTCGGGACCGTAAACAATTTGACCTCTTTGTTGTAACTTTTTGGGTGTTGGCAATAAAAAGCTAGGGCGCAAGCGTTTTATGCTATTCAATTTATCCGAGGATAATATTGGTGCTTGAGGATAAGTCGGATTGTACAAACTAGTGGCATGCTCTGGCCTTGGATCACCACTAAGGCTGAGTTTTTGTACTTTATCTGTCCCTAACTTTGCTTGTAGGTAAGAAATAAGTTCTAGCTCGCTTTGTTGCTCTTGGCGTTTCGAAAATAAATCAGAGCTGGATGCCTGCAATTCACCTGTACGAGAAGCTTTTAGGGTCAGGCTTTGCACTGATTGATTTAACGTTAAGGATTCTAACGCTAGTTGACAAAGCGTTTGCCATTTAGAAGCGCTATCATCACCACAAGCTGAGGTAAAGATTAAATCATTTGAGTCAGCATCTCGTAAGTGTAGAGAGAGGATGAGTTCGTATGCGACAAGGTTTCGAGATCTTAAGAACTGCTCTAAACGTACCAGCAATATATGTAATGGCTTCTCTAGCCATTGCACATTATCGATATCAAACAGCAGCTCTAAATCGCTTTCAAAATGCTCTGGTGGAGAGTAAAAGTCGATAACATGCTTAAATTGTCCTGTCAGTTTGCCAATATAGTTAATGAGTTCGATATCAAATCGGCGCGCGATATCTGCTAGGTGGATCGCCAAAAGGTCGCCCATACTCTTTACACCAAGTCGTTGTAAAAGTTCAAGGTGATCCTTTGATATATCAGCAGCTGAGATATGTTGGTGTGTTATCAACTCTAAAATAGCTGATTTTTCACATGACAAGCTGTCTGTAGCCGATTGAGCCAACAGTTGTGCTGAAAGTGGAGAAAAGCCAGTGGCGAAGTGATAGTGAACCTTCAGTTTATCAAGAGAGAAAGTTAAAGCTTGCCAATAGTTATCTAGTCCTTGATAAAGGGTGAGCATATCTGTGACTTTAAGTAATAAGCCTTGCGGTGGGCAAAGCATCATATCGGCAGTAATTAAGTAAAGCTGCTGAGCGATTTCTTGTAAGGCTCTTGCTTCTACCTTGCTATCGTAAGGGTGAACTTTCAGTTTCGAACAAAGTGCCGCAGCACTGCCAAGCCCCATATTTAGCTGAACTCCTTGCTCTAATGCGGTTGAGTTTGCTTGCACAATACGGTGTACTTTTTCACTCACAATTGCCATAGGTTGCTCGCAATGCTCAGCAAACAAGCTATCTAACTGTAGAGTCGGAAAGTGTAAATAGAGCCACAACTGCATAGTTACCCCAATTTCCTTAACTTTGAGAGTTCATCTTGGTGGAGCTGTGGTATCGAGAATGTATCTAGGCCAAGGACAAACTGACCTTGTGGCCAACCACCTTTACGCTTTGTGATTGCCACTTCTAATCCTAAAGGGTGTGCTTGTAATGTCATGCTTAGGCTAACAGGCAAAGAGAGGTTGTTGTTGACATTGTCTTTAAATAGGAACTGTAAACATTCTCCTTGCTCACTTGCGATCTGGAGGCGCCTTATGTGGTGAATACTCAGGCTCTTTTGCCATAACAAAACATGACTACATGCACCGCTTTTTAAGCACTGTTCAGCTGCCCAAAGGGCATCATTAGTCCGCTTTGTAGAAATAACGAGCACGTTGTTTAGATCAATACCTTCAGTAAGTAACTGTTCTGCACAAGGTTTACCTGGCGGCTGTATAAACACAATCATTCTATCGTCTTGGTGGCCTTTAATATGTGGCCACAACAACCGTAGCTCACCAATGCTCGGAGATGATTTTATCTCTATCACGCCAGATGTAGGGAACCCGCCATCTAGCCGATCATCCAGAGTACAAAACCCTGTTGATAGCATTTTAATTGGGGACTGAGCGTAAGATCCTTGCCAGATCAATTGTTTACTTCTAAGTTGATTTATCAGTTCATGCATAGGGAATACCTGTATATATATACAGTATAATAAACAAGAAAAAGGTTGCAAGGGGGAGATGATTGTCAGAGAAGGTAACCTAAGTCACAAACTGTATGGTTTGTTCCTCAACACAAGTTTATGAGAAATTACCGCGAATTTTTTTTGATATTTTTATTTTTAACTACAATTACCTTTGGCAGACAATGTATCTTGAGGCCAAAAGGCTCTAGAGTACGGCTTATATACTTAATTTGTATTGTAATTATATTCCGATAAGAGATATTGTTTTCATCAGTATGCTATGAGGGCTAGGTAGTGAAAAATATCGTATTGGCTGTTGGTTGTCTTTTTTCCTTGGGAGTTTCTGCCCAAGAGCTTACCTTAGTCACTGCTGAGATTCCGCCGTATTCAATGGTTGAGAATGGTGTTCAAACTGGAGTCACTGTTGATGTTGTTAAGGAGATGGCTCGTCGAGTCGGACAAAGTGATGAGTTTCAGTTTCTACCATGGGCAAGAGCTCAAAATAAAGCATCACAAAATAATGCCTATGGAATAACGCCGCTGTCACGTACACCGCACCGAGAAAATAAATACACTTGGGTTGTCCCCATTCCTGAAATTAATAATGACTACGTTCTAGTTGCGCTTGATAAAGATGTGAATATCGACAAGCTTGAGGATGTTATCGGCTTATCGGTTGGAGTCCAACGAGGAACGCCAGCTCAGAAGCTACTTGAAAAAGCAGGCTTTGATGATATTCAGACCGTTACCTACGAAGAGCAGAATGTAGAAAAGCTACGTAAGGGGCGAATCAAGCTTTGGGCTATCCCTCGCTTAGTGGGTAAATATGTTTACAAAACTCACGGCTACGACCCAAATGATCTAGTCTTTGGTTATGTATTATCTAAACCCATCATTTATTTTGCAGCTTCGAAAGATATCTCAGAAGTTGAAGCTAAGAAGTGGAAAAACGCTTTAAACTCGATGCGCGATGATGGCACATTTGAAAAGATTATTTCTAAATACTAGTCCATATACATGCTCTAAGAGACAATAGAAGGTGCTAAATTAAATAGCACCTTAACTGGTTACTTCTTCATATCATTACTTTTTTGGCTGTGCATCAATGCATTGACCGTTCACTTCTTTGCCCTCTGGAGCCATCAGATAAAGGTACAAAGGCATGATATCTTTTGGTGTTTTTAGCAAATCAGCATCCTCAGCAGGAAAAGCTTGTGCTCGCATACTCGTCCTTGTACCGCCTGGATTAATAGCATTAACACGAATTGACGTATCGCTTAATTCATCTGCCAAGACTTGCATCATTCCTTCAGTAGCAAACTTTGAAATAGAATACGTGCCCCAAAATGCTCGACCAACATGCCCAACAGTTGATGAGGTAAAGACAATACGAGCGTCTTTAGACTTACGCATTAATGGAACCAATGCCTGAGTCATCAGAAATTGAGACTTAACATTAATCTGCATAACATCATCAAAAGTGGCTTCGTCGATTTGATCAAAAGGGCTTAAAACGCCAAGCACGCCAGCATTGTGTAATACTCCATCAAGGCGACCAAATTGACCTTCAATGGTATCGACCATGTCTAAGTAATTCTGTTTGCTTGCTCCTTTCATATCCAATGGGATGATAGCCGGAGTAGGGTAGCCAGCAGCCTCAATTTCGTCATAGGTTTGCTCGAGCTTTTTTACTGTACGGCCGAGAAGAATGACAGTTGCACCATGTTCGGCATAACTGAGAGCAGCTTGTTTTCCAATACCAGCGCCAGCGCCTGTTATTAAAATAATTTTATCTTTGAGTGCATTTTCAGATACTGAGTAGTTCAATGTAAGCATCCTTAGAAGTAGAATAAGAACTTTTAGAGATAAGAGTGTTAATTGAGTGATATGGAACTCACTGCATTACCGTCCTCTTCAATCTAAAGGTTTCACAAATCACGAGTGGAATTTATTTGAGTAAGATAATTTTACTTGAGTGTACAATACACTAATTCATTTAATTGGGGATATTACATTGGAATTTTTGTTGGATTACGGACTATTTTTGGCCAAAATCGCGACTGTGGTAATCGCGATCATAGCGATATTGGTCATTATTAAAGGATTAGGTGGGAAAAGTGGTGCCGCAAAAGGTGAGCTGGAAGTCACTAACCTTACTGAACAACACAAAAACACCGTTGAACAGCTAGAACACCATTTACACGATGAAGCGTTCATCAAAGCACGTGATAAAGCCGAGAAAAAAAGCGAGAAAGAGAAAAATAAATCTCGTGAGAAAGAGATAAAGAAAGCAGCTAAAGAGGGGGCATTGGATACCAAGAGAGAGCCACATTTATTTGTTTTAGATTTCAACGGCAGCATCGATGCGAAAGAAGTGTCTTCGTTGCGTGAAGAAGTGACAGCGATTTTAGCTGTGGCTCGTGAAGGTGATGAAGTGTTGCTTCGTTTAGAGTCTGGTGGCGGTATGGTTCACGGCTATGGTTTAGCATCTTCTCAATTAGATCGTATCAAGAATGCTGGATTACCACTAACTATTGCCGTCGATAAAGTAGCAGCAAGCGGTGGCTACATGATGGCTTGTATCGCAGATAAAATTGTTTCGGCACCATTTGCAATTGTTGGGTCCATTGGCGTTATCGCACAAATTCCAAACTTCAATAAGCTTTTGAAAAAACATGATATTGAGTTTGAACAGCTGACGGCTGGTGAATATAAGCGCACGTTAACAATGTTCGGTGAAAATAGCGATAAGGCACGTGAGAAATTCAAGCAAGAGCTGGAAGAAACTCATGGCCTGTTCAAAGGCTTTATCCGTGACCACCGCCCAGAGCTAGAGCTTGATAAGGTTTCAACGGGTGAACACTGGTATGGAACACAAGCAAAAGAACTCGGTTTAGTTGATGATATTAAAACGTCTGATGATATTGTTGTGGAAGCTTGTAAAGATAAAACGGTATTGTCAGTTCGCTACGTGCGTAAGAAAAAGCTGGCGGACAAGCTAGTAGGAACCGCAAGCAATGTTGCAGATGGTGTTCTGCTTAAGTTGGCAAGCCGTGGGCAAAGGCCAATCGTTTAAAATAGTGTCAAACGGAGGGGGGTAATATCCCCTCCGGAACGTTCTCCAATCGTAGTATACCTTTATCGGCAAACTCACTTTCATACTGAAGTGAGTTCTTTTCTTCGAAGCTAGACGCGAGCTGGGAAAAGTCGTGTTCTACAGCCGGCTATTCGTTTAGCAAGTAGTATTTCTCTTTTAATACAAAAATTGGCTATGAATGAAGTGAAGTTTTATTTAAAGCTAAAACTCATCAATAGTATCTATGCTTTCGAATGATCCCTTTGATATTACCTATGTTACTTCTCGAAGGGGCCTGTATTTATTTTGTATATTTCAGATAGAGAACAAAAAAAAGCCCAAATATATAATTTGGGCTCAAAAGTGTCCTAGCTTGAAGAGGCGTAAAGGACAAAGTTAGTTGGCTATGTAGCAACACTCTTTACAAAAGTGTTGCGCTATAAGCTCTTCTATATTTATGCGAAAGCTTATAGCTGGTTTGATGGAATAGATAAGTCTTCGAAAGCCTCCAATCGATATAGTGCGGTATCTAGATATCTCGATCTTTAGTTTTTTCCTATAAATGAGAAAACTTAATCATATATAGTTGCTTCAATATAAACTAAATTTCATATATGTAAAATTATTTATTTATATGATTCTTATAGAAGTTTTAGTTCAAGTTATATATGGCCAATTCGTAAATATTAGATCTCACATATGCGATTGCAGCATGGAAACCATGTTCATATAATCCATCCGGCTGGAGTCTCCCATAGATTAAGTTGACCTTGTTAAGTATTAAAAAGCCTAATTGAGTTTTTAAAGGTGAGTAAAAATCGTCGCCTCTCCAGCCCATTAACAAACGAATAAATTCTTTCGTTCCAAGTTTATGGTTGGCAAGAGATTCAATTAATAGTATTGCAGTGTTGCTTATGAAAAATGCTTTAGAAAAATTCCTGCCTAAAATTCCAACGAGTAAGGGAGACATAACAGGAAACCTTTCGAAGAACCTCAAGCAGCTTATGCTGCAAGCAGATGTTGACTCGAGCGAGTTAAGTCAGCATACCAACTTAACTATTAGCACAATCAATAGACTTCGTTCTGCTTCTTCGTCGGCTAATCCAACAGTGACTACACTAGCCCCGATTGCTAATTATTTTGGTGTTTCTATTGAAAACCTAATTGGCGATTCCCTCGGTGGAGCGCAGTACTCGGGAGATATAAACTTTACTAGCATGACATTAGCACGAGTTCCAGTGATAACACTTGATGAAGTCGTCTCTTGGAGTAATGGACTCATACATAAAGAGTATGCAAAGTGGGTGAATACTGAACTAGCGGTCAGTAACAGAGCTTTTGCAATAGAATCAGGTGCTGATGACCTAGTAAATAACGTCAACAACAACAATATCATTCATATTATAGACTTGGAGGTTAATCCGAGTCATTACGACTATGCATTAGTCACTGAGAAAGAAAATCAAAAAAAACCTTTTCTTCGTCAAGTTCTTATAGATGGAGATGATATCTATTTGAAACCCATGATTGAAGGATTAGGGATTGTTTTTTGCGAGTCACCGACATTCTATGGGTGTGTGGTGCAAACAATAGTAAATTATTAATTAAGAAGAATAAAATGGAAAAAATATTATATTCGGCTAGAAAAGGTGCAGGTGATTATAAACTACTCGTTCCACTTTCATGCATTTTTGTCATCATTCAGTCAGTCTCTACGGTGGTGATTTACAAGCCTATTGATATTGGCTTTAGCCATTTGTTTATAGCATCTAGTGCCCTTATTTATACGCTAGATTACTCGATATGTAATATATTGGCGGAAGTTTATGGCTATCATCATACTCGCAGAGTCATATGGGCCAATGCGATTTGCATACTATTTTTTACTCTAAGTATCCAGTTTGTGCTTGGGTTACCTTCTCCTCATTTTTGGCAGCTAGGTAAGCCTTACGATCAACTATTCCACTCTATTTGGAGACAAGGGACAGGCGGCCTTATTGCTGTTCTTGTTGGCTATTTTTTGAACTCTTATCTTATTCAAAAATTGAAGATGATGTGGAAAGGGAAGTATTTTTGGTTAAGGCAAATTGCTTCGTGTGCCGTGTCTGAGCTGGTTCTGCTCACTATTGGATATATGACTATTTTTGCGTTCGCCAAACCCTTTAAAGAGATATTTATACTGATATTTACAGGTTGGGTTTGGAAAATACTAGCAAATACTATACAAGCTCCATTTGTATCATTGATTGCCGGATATTTTAAAAAGGTAGAAGGAACCGATGTTTATGATTACAACACTAACTTCTCTCCATTTAAGTATTAGCTAATAAAGGCAATATTATGAACTTGATTCAGTATTGCCGGCGATTGAAGGAAATGTTTTCTGCTTTGAATTCGGCAGTGAATAACCAGAATAATGGAACAGATAAGAACCTTAGGTTAGATAGCATAGTTACAAGTAAAAAACATGGATATCCCGTCTGTAGATTACAGGTTGTAGGCCAGAATATATCCAACCTTTTTACTGCCCGAGAGATACTATTAGACCGAAACCTAAAGTCTGAACTTACTTATGATGACCTTGAAAAAATTGCAAGGTTGGATGAGCAGATAAAGCTCCATGTTGACATGGAGCGTATAAAAATTCAGTCATTTAGGCCATCATTGAGTCAAAAGTATGAGTTGACGGTGACGATGCAGCAGGTTGGTATCGACAAAGTTAAGAGAGTGAGCTCAGAGAGAATCTGTAATAACAATGAACTACTGGATAGGTTTTTAGGTAGTGAAGCCTTCCAGTTAGGGTATTCCCTTGGACAAAGGCATGCTGAAAAAGCATCAAATGAATTCGAGGAAGCGAAGAAACTCAGAGTGAGGCAGAAGAAACATAAGCTTTATAGTATCAAGAATGTAAAATTATGAAAAAGTTGGTTTTTGTATTATCAACGGTTGGTTTGCACTCCTATTCCTTGGCGAGATTATCGAGTGAATATGATTTTATCTTAGTGGTTGATGAACTAGAACTAGGCAATTTATCTGAAGATTTAAAACAGTACTTTAAAGAAGTTGTTGTCAGCTCTTCGGGGACATATTGTGGACCCATTGTGACTCTGAATTTCGATAATACCGTGTTGGTATTGCAAGAATTCGTAGAAGAATATCAAGCTCAGCCGTTGTACTTGATCAATACAAGTGAAGCAAATACAGTCGTTGCCGCTAGGTTAAGAAAGCACTTCGATATTAATGGTTTGCTTCCTCATTCTGCTAGTCATTTTGCTGATAAATCTTTAATGAAAAAGTGTGTATCAGAAAAGGGCATTAACACTCCAATATCCGTAGTTTTATGCAGGGACTATGAAGCAATATCATCACTTGTTGGAAGTAGTTTTATCGCAAAACCTATCGATGCGGCTGGGAGCTATGGTGTCGAGTTGATAAAATCTCAAAAAGATTTAGATAGGTATTATCAAAAATATTTACCACAAGGACAACATTTCATTGCTGAGCAGTTTATCACAGGAACCTTATACCACTGTGACTTCGTTATTTACAATGGTAGGCCAATTTTTAAGGCATGTTCAGAATATCTCTACCCAAACTTATTTTTTAAAGAAGGCAAAAATCTAGCGAGCTTTCCTGTTTTAGATGAAAATATCAAGGCGTCTCTTCTTCCCTTCACTAATGATTGTCTCAAAGCTCTTGGTTATCAAAACGGAATCTATCATGTGGAGGTTTTTGTTCAAGATGGAGAGTACTACTTTTTAGAAGTTGGGGCGCGTATCCCTGCTGCATTAGTGGTAAAAATGTATGAAGTGGTTTATGGGATCAATATTGCGGACTTGAGTATCTCTGTGCTTACAGGTTCACTAGAGCTGCCCGTCGTGCAGAAGCAAACAGGAAACTACTTTTTTTGGTCTTATTTGTCGAAATCTGAGGGGGTCATACAGAAATTACTCCCTCCGCCAATAGAAAGCCAATTCAATCTTAGCTGGGAGGTTCAGGTTGGAGACACTATTGATAAAAGCAAGTCGATTATAGATCGTTCGGGCATATTAACCGTTGAAAGCAACTGTTTAGATCGAATTCAGCAGGATTTTGAAAGCTTAAGGAGCTATGTGCCTGTCGTGACAGCGATTGAATCCTCGGCTTAAGTTTTTAAGTTATTGATTTTAATTTCTTTGTAAAAACAATAAATAATGATAGCCAAAACCAACCCGCTAATTGTTCCTGCTAAATGCGCTTGAATGGCTATAGGAGCATGTATCCATTCACTGGTCGTCGTGGATGGCCCAAATATGTGTTCCCACACTACCTTTCCGATAACACCCGCAACTAGCAACCAGCTTGAGCGTCGTCCTCTCAAAGCCTCTAAAAGGGCATAGTAGGCAAACAGCCCATGTAAAATACCTGATAGGCCAAGGTACGTAGTGATATTGCTGAAAAGCAACCCCACACCAACTACTACGGATAGATAGAAAAAAACCAATAAGAATGATTTAGTTTTGGGCTGAAATAGAAAACAAATGATCCACAAACCCGCCAAATCCATAGCTAGGTGGGCGTAGTTGGTGTGAGTGAGATTTCCTGTTACGATCCTCCACCATTGTCCTTGATGAATGGCATAAATATTCCAAACGGCGTAACTGCTTGCGGGCTCAAATTGCAGAGCTAAACAAACTAAACTAATAACAGCTAAAACAAGGTAAAGAATCACGTTATGTCTCGGTATTGTTCAAAATGTGGTAAAGCCAATAAAGCGTGCATATGCCAATGGATAAAAAGCCTAGCATCGAACGTTGAGTTAATCATCCTCCAGCACCCTAGCGAACAAAATAGACCATTAGGAACCGCTAGAGTCTTACAACTTTCGTTATCGAATAGCCAAGTTTTTGTTGGCGAAAATTTTTCCGAACATAAACAACTCAATCAGCTTCTGACAGATTCAGACACTGCTCACTACGTCTTGTTCCCTAATGAAGGCTCTAAATTAGTGACAAAAACGGGTTTAGTCCAAGAAGCTAAACGGTTACGCATCATCTTGATTGATGGAACGTGGCGTAAGGCCTATAAAATGTGGCAGCTTTCAACCAACTTACAAAGCCTACCAAGTATCCATTTGCCTGATGGTTTAAAAGGGCAATATATTATTCGTAAAGCGCCTTCTGAGAATAGCTTGTCTACAGTAGAGGCGGGGTATCACATCTTGTCCATACTTGAGCCTGAAAAAGATTTTACGCCATTAATCATGGCATTTGAAAAAATGATTCAGTTTCAAATAGAGAAGATGCCAAAAGAGGTGTTTGAAAAAAACTATCGAGAATGAGACAACATCCTTGTGTCTCTATGTAGGGAACAGGCTCTATTAACAAGGTAGCTTAAGAGATTGCTTGATTCTAATCCCGCTCGATTTCAATTCGTTTAGCGCTTTGATTTCCGAAACGGTCGTGTGGAATTTATTCGCAATGCCCGATAATGTGTCGCCAGATTTAACGGTATAGTCAAATCCTGATGGATAGTTAGATTGGCGCACTTTTAATACTTCGCCCAGTCTAATTACGTTACCCTTCAAGTGATTATCTTGTTTTAAACGATCAACAGATACTGAGTATTTGTGTGCAATTTTGATCAAGCTGTCGCCAGATTTAACGGTATGCTCAATCCAGCTGTAACGCATGAAGCAAGCATGGACATGCCCTTTACGATAAGCTTCGCCGTGTCTGTCGGCAAGAAGCTTAGCTTGATCTTCAGCTTTTTTCGCTGCTTCTTCGCGGGCTTTTTCTCTTCTCAGCTCAGCGGCTCTTTGTGCTTCCTCTCGTCTTTCTTTCTCGATGCGAGCAACAACCAATCGGTTGACTTCAGCATTAATTTTCTTGGTACGAGTTTGTAAAGCTTGCTTAAGGTCTTCAACTACCTCGTCATTTGGCACTACACGACGGGCTTGCCAATAGTCCTTTACCCAATAAGGGTGTTCAAGGCTACTCATTGCAACACCACGGCTACTTGTTGAGCTAATAAATTGATGGTTACCTAGATAAATACCCACATGGCGTTCATTGACTCCGGTTTTAAAGAAAACTAAGTCACCTACTTGTAGATCATCTTTAGGGATTTCTCTACCGAGCTTTACTTGCTCTAGAGTCGTTCTTGGCAGATACACACCTAGCGCGCCAATATAGACTTGGCGGATAAAAGCGGAGCAGTCAATACCTTTTGAGCTATCGCCACTGTACTCATATGGTGTGCCAGCCCAAGTTTGATAACTGTTAATTAGGCTTATTTTATAGGCCATCTGCTCTGCAGGGGTTAGATTTTCAGGCTCTGAGCTCTTTTTGATTGGATCAGCTTTAGCGACCAAAGTGTGGTCATTTTTTGGAGAATCTTTTGCTTCGGTAGTTACAGTTGATTGCGCCACTTGGGCAGAGTGATCTGCAACTTGGTGTACTGGATGCATTTGGCTGCTCTCATTCGATTTAGCTGCATTGGCAGAACTTGGGGAAGTAGTAGGCAAGCTTGCACAACCCGCAAGCAGAAGTGCAGGTAAGGGCAACAGCATTGGGTGGCGACAAACAGACATTCAAACTCCTCAAGTCAGGAAACGATTAAAAAGTGGTTCACAACAATGTGATAAGTTTCAAAATATGTGGTTTCGTTTCTTGGGTTAAATATTAATACGCTGCGAACCATCAGATAGCTTTGTAAAAGAGCCGTCTTGGTTCTCGAAACTCATTGTTTGTTTGAGAAACTGGGAATGTTTGGAAGATCGATTTATCAACATAGGAAAAACAACGACACAACTTCATTAACTAAACAATATTAAAGGCAATACAACATATCCAAATATTTGCATATAAAAATACAAACTATTTAGATTGCGGATTCTCCTTGAATTTTTGCTTACAATTGTTCGAAAAACGTCAATTCGTCACAAAAATATGCTTCAGTCGGTTGATATCTATAGTAAGTATTAAACTAACGTTTAATAAATGGCCTGCATGCATATAAAACTGTTTTAATTCTATCAGTTTCATCGCTATTCGGGTGCAAAAAGTTGCTTATGGAGGCGCAGAGCATGGCCATCGGTTATGGAAGAGATATAATCAGCAATCACTCGCTTTTCAGCAATGATATTTCCAGCGGCCAGCAACCACTTTTGCTTTTCTAAATGAGGTAATAGTCGTGTCGGTGCTGCACTAAGGGCCTCAAAAATATCCATTATAATTTGCTGGCCCTTGTATTCTACGATCTGGACTTCAGGTATTTGGATGACATAGTCATTGACAAAGCGCTTTAGGATTTCGAGTGCTTGGTGCATTGCGGATGTTAGATATGCATTGCTATTGAGTAGAGGGTTTTCAAATTCTTCATCAACTGACCTTATATTAACACTCGTCAGGAGCGCATTAACGATACCGCCAATAGCATCTTTACGTTGGTAGTGTTTTCCAGAAAATAACATTTGGCCAAGGGTGGAAATGTGTTTGTTAAACCAATCATCCCCAACCTGTTTGAGCCTTGTTTCTGCAATTTCCTGCCATTGAGAGTAGCTAACCATTCCTAACACAATCGCATCTTCTAAATCATGAACTCCATAAGCAATATCGTCGGCAAGTTCCATAATCGAGCAGTCTAACGATTTGAAGCGAGTTTTGTTGTGTTGATTAGCAGGACAGCTACCATCACGTAGTGACATCAAAGTTTTCTTGTCTGATTGGCTTAGCGGTGACAGAACCCAGTTGAGAAGCTCTTGATCACAGTCATAAATACCTTTAGCGGGCATCCAATCGTGAGCATTTAACTTTCTTTGGTCAGAGGTAGGTGCTGGCTTTACTTTCGCTTCTGTCTGACTAATTAGGGCAGGGTATTTCAGGAGCCCAAGTAAAGACCGGCGAGTGAGATTCATGCCGTCATTCTCGGTGTAAGGTTCAAGTTGCGTGACTATTCGAAAAGTTTGCGCGTTACCTTCAAATCCGCCATATTCTCGCATCATGTAATTCAGGGCCACTTCTCCGCCGTGCCCATATGGTGGGTGGCCGATATCATGAGCCAGACATATTGCATCAATCAAGCTATCCGAAGGTAGTAAATCACGAATCTCAGGTTGCTTAGATTTAAGCTGGGCGATGATGCCAGTGCCTAATTGAGCGACTTCCAGTGAATGAGTGAGGCGAGTGCGATGGAAATCGTTGTCGCTGGAACAATGCACCTGAGTTTTTGACTGAAGCCTACGAAAAGCGGCAGAGTGGAGGACTCGCGCTCTGTCTCTTTCAAAGGGGCTACGATGATCATTTTGTCGGAGTTTATTTTCTAGTTTGTTTCGTTGTTGCCAAATTGAGTCAATATTTTCAGGCACTCATGCCTCCCTCAACTAATTTCATCCAGTGATAACTGAAAACTTGGAGCAAACGTAGTTAAAAAATATTCCATTTCGGGTGAGCTCCGCTCTTTAAGTGTTACCTCTAAGCGTTTTTTTGCCAGTGCGAATTCATTATTTCCTGCACTTAACTCCTCAAGGCACTTGAGGTAGGCACAGATTGTGTCGGCTTGCTTGACGACTTTGGCATCATCAGAATGAGAAGATGTCGATACGAGATAAGGCGTAAAGTCTTCGCGGAACTCTTCAGGAAGCATGGAAAGCAATTTCTTTTCCGCCGCAGCTTCTATCTTTTTATATTCCTTCGCTATTTCAGGGTTATAGTATTTGACTGGGGTGGGGAGGTCGCCTGTTAACACTTCACTGGTGTCGTGATACATACCTAGTATGGCAATACGCTCAGGGTTTAAATCTCCCCCAAACTTTTTATTCTTGATCACCGCTAATGCATGAGCAACAAATGCAACCTGTAAGCTGTGCTCCGAGACATTTTCTTTTGATATGGAGCGCATTAATGGCCAACGCTGGATATGTTTCATTCTTGCAAGGTGAGCAAAAAAGTGACTGTTCTTCATCATCGCGAGTGCACCTAATTCAAAATAAAAAAGGTAAGCTGATTAAGCTTACCTTTAAGCATATGGAAGATTGAGGAAAATTACTACTGAGAATAAGTCGATAAAAATTGACCGAAGCGACCGATGGCAGCTTCTAAGTCTTCGACATGAGGCAGGGTGACAATTCGAAAATGGTCGGGTTTTGGCCAATTAAAGCCAGTACCTTGAACAAGTAATACCTTTTCTTGAATTAAGAAATCGAGGACCAATTTTTGATCATCTTTAATGTTGTACATTTTTGTGTCAATTTTGGGAAATAAGTACATCGCCCCTTTGGGCTTTACGCAGGATACACCCGGGATCTGGTTAATTAGCTCCCAAGCTCGGTCGCGCTGCTCTAAAAGTCTACCACCCGGTAGGATGAGCTCATTAATACTTTGGTAACCCCCAAGAGCAGTTTGTATGGCATGCTGCATTGGTACGTTGGCGCATAAACGCATAGAAGCCAGCATTTCTAAACCATCAATATACTCTTTCGCAAGGTGTTTTGGTCCGCTTAAAAACATCCACCCACTGCGAAAACCGCATACGCGATAAGCTTTAGAAAGGCCATTAAAAGTTGTGACCAAAACATCATCGGCTAACGTGGCAACGGAAGTGTGTATAGCACCGTCATATAATACTTTGTCGTAGATTTCATCAGCAAAGATAATAAGCTTGTGCTGTCGAGCAATTTCAATGACTTCTAACAAAAAGTCTCGGCTGTAGACAGCCCCCGTTGGGTTGTTCGGATTGATCAGTACAATCCCACGAGTTTTTTTGGTGATTTTCTTTTTTATATCATCTAGGTCAGGGTACCAATCTGCTTCTTCATCGCACAAGTAGTGAACTGCGTTTCCACCAGAAAGTGATACAGATGCTGTCCAGAGTGGATAATCCGGGGCAGGAACCAGCATCTCATTGCCGTCGTTCAGTAGTGCTTGCATCGCCATCACAATCAGTTCAGATACGCCATTGCCAATAAACACATCTTCTACGTCAAGGCTTCTCAATCCCTTTTTTTGGTAGTGTTGGACGACGGCTTTTCGTGCGGAATAGATGCCTTTAGAGTCACAATAACCCTGAGACGTGGGGAGATTACGAATAACATCTACTAGGATTTCGTCTGGTGCATCAAAGCCAAATGGAGCAGGATTGCCAATGTTAAGTTTCAGAATTTTATGGCCTTCTTCTTCCATTCGCTTAGCATGTTTGAGCACTGGACCACGTATGTCGTAGCATACGTTATCGAGCTTGGACGACATCCCGATATTTTGCATTCTTAATTTCCTGAGAATTTGTAGTTACTTGGGTATAAATTACATCAATGAGGCTTTTTTTAGTATAAAAATCTGTAAATTCTTTTAATCCAAACGTTGACCTGAAAGTCAAAAGTGAGCAGACGCAAATAAAGTTGTCAGTAGCCGACAAAAATTGATGTTGTTCTTGATCTGAGTAGGGTCTATAAATACAGTAGCCGCGGATAATATCTATTTCTTATAACTCACAGAATTTCGAGGTTGATTTGTCACATTTTTATCGAGCCTTAACTCAATTGATCCAACGAGTAAAAAATGCAAAAGACGACGAGTTTCGTGTGACGCAGGCGCTTGATGAAAAACCCGAGTTTGAATTTATAGATTGGCTTGAATCTCAACCTATTTTTCCAAAGTTTTATTGGCAATCTCGTAACACACGTGAAGAGGTTGTCGCGTTAGGTACACTGTATTCTTTTTCTGATATTGCACCTGCATACGCTATTTTAGGTGATGAGCAACGAGTGTGGGGTGGTCGTTCATTTGACGGCCATTCAGAAAAAAATCAGCGCTGCATGCCTTCGTTCTTTTTCTTGCCTCAAATCGAGCTTATTCGATTTGATAATCAGTGGACCATTGCCGCCAACTTAAACCGTGAAAGGCATCGCACTCTGGCTAGTTTGCACAAGATTAAAAAAGAAATACGGCCAGTATTGCCAATCTCTTCACATATAGAGTCGCTCGAGCATCTGCCAGAGAAAAAAGGCTGGGAGAATATGGTTGACCGTGTGCTGGAAGGCATCTCAGAGCAAGAGTTTAAAAAGGTCGTACTCGCTCGTCAAACGACAGTAAATTTGGACTCTC
Source organism: Vibrio sp. A37 (assembly GCF_059777565.1). Lineage (NCBI taxonomy): Bacteria > Pseudomonadati > Pseudomonadota > Gammaproteobacteria > Vibrionales > Vibrionaceae > Vibrio > Vibrio sp. A37. The sequence continues at coordinate 299,424 of NZ_JBLNLI010000003.1, forward strand.
CACTGTCTGCCGCGCAGTTGTTAAAAGCGAGTCACGAAACCAACCATCACAGCTATCATTTTTTGATGGCTCTGGATAAAAAGCATTGCTTTGTTGGCTCGACACCGGAATGTTTATATTCTCGCTATGACCAAGAACTTCACACTGAAGCGTTGGCAGGTACGATAGGTCGGGGAAGCGATGCTGCGCAAGATATGGAGCTTGCCCGTTGGTTGTCTCAAGACAAAAAAAACCTCAACGAGAACCAGTATGTGGTTGATGATATTGTTGAGCGCCTTTCTCCTCACATAGAAAGTATAGAGGTTGAAAGCGGCGCGAGTTTAGTTCGCTTACGTCAACTGCAACATTTAAAGCGTAGTATTAATGCTAAGTTGCATGCAGGCGTTAAGGGCGTTGAACTGTTAGGTGCTCTTCAGCCAACGGCTGCTGTAGCAGGTCTACCAAGAAAAGAAGCCAAGCAGTTTATAGAAAAGCACGAACCGTTTGCTCGTGGTTGGTATGCTGGTTCAGTGGGTTTTGTCAGCCATAAACAAGCCGAATTTTGTGTCGCAATTCGAAGCGCACTCGTTTTAGATAACGTGGTGAAATTATACGCTGGTGCTGGAATTGTTCCCGGCTCTGTTGCCGAAATCGAATGGCAAGAGCTTAACAAGAAGGTATCTACTTTGTTGTCCTTAATCTCGGACAACACGCCTTTGGGGGTTGCTTCATGAAGCAACAGGCTGGGCTGAATAGGATCTGGTGCAAAGTAATATTAGAAGAGCTGGTTCGATTTGGTGTTAAACATGTATGCATAGCCCCGGGTTCGCGTTCTACGCCACTTACTCTAGAAGCAGAACAAAACCCAGCGCTTGAGCTTCAAACTCATTTTGATGAAAGAGGACTGGGGTACTTGGCTTTGGGTTTAGCGAAAGCAAGCCATCAGCCAGTCGCTATTGTTGTTACTTCTGGTACAGCGGTGGCGAATCTTTTACCTGCGGTTACTGAAGCGAATCTAACTGGAGAAAAGCTTGTTGTTTTGACTGCAGATAGGCCAATAGAGCTAGTTGGTTGTGGCGCGAATCAAGCAATTAACCAAGTCGGTATTTATTCTCAACATGTGACTGGGTTTGTTGCGTTACCGAGCCCAAGCACCAATAGTTCCTTAAATTGGCTGCTGACTACCATTGATGACGTGATGTTTAAGCAAGCGTTAAATGATGGGCCTGTTCATATTAATTGCCCATTTCCAGAGCCTCTATACAGTAAAATACAAACGAATACATTCGATAAGTATTTAGGTCAAATTCAGCGCTGGCAAGAGGCGAATAAAACGTATTGCCAACGTGTTTACCAACCTTCGACTTACGTACCCATTGACCCTACATTACTAGATAAAAAAGGACTCATCGTATTAGGCAGGGTCACATTAAAAGAAGCACAGCAAGCGAAGCGCTTAGCTGAATACTTAGGCTGGCCACTTTTAGCCGATCCGCAATCGGGTGTAACAAGTGATTGGGCGCACTATGATTTGTGGTTACAAAACCAAGACAGTGAACAAACCATTAGCCAGTGTGATTTAGTTGTTCAGCTTGGTGCACAAATCATTTCAAAGCGTTTTAATGCATGGTTGGAAAAGAGAGTTGGTGAAGGTTGTGACTATATTTATGTTTCTCCAAGAGCGACTCGAAACAACCAATCGCATTTGCCACAACTCCATTATGTAGCGGATATTCATGAATGGTTGCTTGTACAATATACGGCAGCCCAACAGTATAACGTTTTATGTGCGAATTGGGCTGATTTGTTAAAGGTTGACTCACTGGGTATAGAAGAGTTAGTCGCACCAAACATCGAGGCTAATGCCTCTCCTTCAGAAGTGGGTATCGCATGTCTACTTTCGGACCTACCCAATAAAATCCAGCTTTTTCTCGGCAACAGCTTGTTTGTTCGATTAGTGGATATGTTCTCTAAAATTAATGACAAAGAAGTGTTCACCAATCGTGGAGCGTCAGGCATTGACGGGAATATTGCAACCATTGCTGGAGTCCAAAAAGCCACTCAGCAACCAATGGTCGCATTCATTGGTGATACAACGTTTCTCTACGACTTAAATTCATTGTCGTTATTATCTGAACATTTGCCGCTAGTGATTGTCGTACTAAATAATGATGGCGGTGCGATTTTCAATTTATTGCCTGTGCCAGAAGAGAAAAAGCGACGCTTGTATCAAATGCCGCATGGTTTACAGTTTGAACAATCTGCAAGGCAGTTTAATTTGTCCTACAGCAGACCAACAACATTGTTGGATTGTCAAACGTCGTTAAGGAATCATATCGACCAAGGAGAAGGTGCGATGATCATCGAAATAGTCGTTCCTCCAGGTGAGTCTAGTCAGCAGCTCAGCCAAATTGTCGAAGTGATCCATGCTGAGTAGTCGAGTTTATCGTAAAGGCGCAAAAAAATTACCCGCTGTCGTATTTATTCATGGCTTACTGGGCAGTAGTAAAGATTGGCGCTCTTGTATAAAAAGGCTCAAGCCGTTCCAGTGTATTGGTATTGATCTTCCAGGTCATGGAGAAAGCAGGTTTATTCGGTGCGAAGGTTTTGACCACTGCAGTAGGCTGATCACCGAAACTTTGCAGCACTATATATGTGATGATACGCCAGTGATTTTGGTGGGCTATTCTTTAGGTGCAAGAATTCTTATGCACGGTCTGGTTTCTGGCATCTATGATGCATTCAATTTGCATGCTGCCATCATTGAAGGTGGGAACTTCGGCCTTAAATCGGACGAAGAGAAAAAGCAAAGGTTAATGAATGACGAAAACTGGGCTAGCCGTTTCGAAACAGAAAAAATAGAGCAAGTTTTAGCCGATTGGTATAGGCAACCAGTGTTTTCTTCATTAAACCATGAGCAAAGACAAAACTTGATACAGAGGCGAAGTGATAACCTAGGTGAATCTGTAGCACGTATGTTGGTCGCAACATCGCTAGCTAAGCAAGAGTTCTTGTTAGATAAGCTCAAAACAGTGAGCGCCCGAACACACTACGTATGTGGCTCCAAAGATACTAAGTTTTCACGCTTAGCAGCAGAAAGCCAGTTGTCATACAGTGAAGTTGAGGGGGCTGGGCATAATGTTCATCAAGAACAACCGGAAATATTTTCGCAAGTGATTAGGTCTATTTTATCTGATTCAGTCCCGAAAGCTTGCGACTAGGCAAAATTGGAGTCTCCATGGCTAAAACAGTAGGCATCAGCGAAGAAGAACTATACGCACCAGTAAACTGGCACGACTGCAGTGCTCAATACGAAGATATTCAATACCATAAATCTGAAGATGGTATTGCAAAAATCACTATCGCTAGACCTCAAGTGCGCAATGCATTTCGTCCACAAACCGTTAAAGAGATGATTGATGCGTTAGCCGATGCGCGTTACGACGAGAAGGTAGGCGTTATTATTCTGACTGGGCTAGGTGAGAAAGCATTTTGTTCTGGTGGCGATCAAAAAATTCGTGGTGATTACGGCGGCTACAAAGATGATTCGGGTACACACCACCTAAACGTATTAGATTTCCAACGTCAAATTCGCACTTGCCCTAAGCCAGTCATTGCTTCTGTAGCTGGTTGGGCTGTCGGTGGTGGTCACGTTCTTCACATGATGTGTGACCTGACAATTGCTGCTGAAAATGCTCAATTTGGTCAAACTGGGCCAAAAGTCGGTTCGTTTGATGGTGGTTGGGGTGCTTCGTATATGGCTCGAATTGTCGGTCAAAAGAAAGCACGTGAAATTTGGTTCTTGTGCCGATTCTACGATGCACAAGAAGCGTTGGATATGGGGCTAGTGAATACAGTAGTGCCTGTGGACCAATTGGAAAAAGAAACCGTAAGATGGTGCCGAGAAACGCTGCAACATAGCCCTATGGCGTTACGTTGTTTGAAAGCTGCGCTCAATGCTGACTGTGATGGTCAAGCAGGATTGCAGGAGTTAGCTGGCAACGCCACTATGATGTTTTATATGACGGAAGAAGGTCAGGAAGGCCGCAATGCGTTCAATGAAAAACGCCGCCCAGACTTTGATAAATTCCCACGTAATCCATAAATGAAGCTTGTTTATACAAGTTTAAGGTTGCAAAGAGGCTTTTATCATCACGCTGGCTAGTGTTTATAAGAAGGAAAAGGGAAATGACAAGATCTGCCAAGTTGTATAGGTACAAACTGCCTATGGATAGTGGTGTCATATTAAGAAGCCAAAAACTGTCTGAAAGGGTAGGCTTTATCGTCGAGATTTCTGAAGATGGTAAAGTAGGTAGGGGAGAGGTAGCCCCATTAAGCTGTTTTAGTTTAGAGTCTACAGAAGAAGCAGGCGTTCAAGCTCAGCATCAATTGGAAATGTGGGTACATGGTGGGCAGTTTGACTACTCCAACCTATACCCTTCCGTCGCATTTGGGCTCTCAATCGCGGAGTTGGAACTCAACGATGAGTTACCTGATGAAGGTAACTATCTGACAGCGCCATTATGTACAGGCGATCCTGACTCGTTGCTACCTAAGTTGGAGGCAATGGGTGGAACGAAAGTCGCTAAGATTAAAGTGGGTTACCATGAGCCTATTCGTGACGGTATGCTAGTCAATCTATTTTTAGAGGCAATCCCTGATCTCAAGCTTCGCTTAGACGCTAACCGCTCTTGGGATTTACCAGAGGCGATGGAATTTGCTAAGCAAATTACGCCTTCACTACGCCAGCGTATCTCGTATGTGGAAGAGCCGTGTAAGCAACCGGGAGACAGTGTCTCTTTTGCGATTGATACTGGAATTGCAATTGCGTGGGATGAGACGATTCAACATGAAATCTCACGTAAAGATTTTAGTATTGAAGACCTGTTAGGTGTTAAGACGCTAGTCATCAAACCAACGCTTATCGGTTCGGTGCAAGACTGTATCAAATTGATTGAACGGGCTCAGGCTCACAGTATTCAAACCGTGATCAGCTCAAGTATTGAGTCAAGTTTTGGACTAACACAATTAGCTCGATTAGCGAAATGGATACTGCCAGAGAAAGTGCCTGGTTTAGATACCGTAAAGTTTTTTGAGTGCCAACTTGAAACGCCTTGGCCCGGCTGTGATCTTCCAGTTGTGCCACTTTCTGAGCAAGAAATTATGTGGCGGTCGTAGTGGCCACTTTTTTGTCAGATTTGAAAAAATGGTCGTCTAGGCGGCCATTTTCTATTGCTCTAAAAGCTTCAAATACGCATTATAATTGGAGAGAAATAAATTACTCCGTAGAGCAGCAAGCTCGTCACCTTTCATACCAAGGAGTCACAACGTCAGATCTCGTCACCTGTATTGGTAAGAATAGTTTCGAATTAGTCATAATGTATCTAGCTTGTGTGGAGTTAGGTGTAAAGTGCGCTATCGTTATGCCTCAGCCTCTTCCTTTACTTAAAAATAAGCTCAACACTCTCTATCAAAAGCAGCAAAACAAGTATGTCTGGATGAGTGATTCTGACTATGAGCAAATGCCTGAAAACGATCAGACTGAACTTAGAATGAGTGTGCTTCGTTTGTCACAGGCACATTTTAGTGTACGACTTCAACGAAAACAGAAGTACGCTTTGCAAAACATCGCTTCCTTAATTTTTACCTCAGGTTCTTCCGGAGTCGCCAAAGCAGTCGCACATAATGTGGATCAGCACCGAGCCTCTGCTCTAGGGTTATTAGAACAATTCAGCTTTACGCTTGGTGATACTTGGCTGCTTAGTTTGCCTATGTATCATGTCTCAGGGTTGGGGGTTATTCATCGTTGGTTGGTCTCAGGTGCATGTATGAAAGTGGGCACTGGAAAGCTAGAAGATGATGTTAAAGACGTGACCCATGCTTCTTTGGTTCCAACTCAACTGCAGAGGTTATTGGCCCAACCTGAGCATAACTTGAACTTAAAACGTGTGTTGCTTGGCGGTAGCCATATTCCAAGCTTATTAGCCCAACAAGCAGCAGCAAAAAATATCGAAACTTGGCTTGGATATGGGATGACAGAAGCTGCGTCTACCGTTACGGCTAAGCGAGTCGATAAACTTGATACTGCTGGGTCTGTGTTAGCAAATCGAGAACTACGGATTGAGGGAAGAAAAATTTATCTCTCTGGGAAAACACTAGCCAGTGGTTACTATTTTCAGGGTCAGCTGCATAGTCTACGTGATGAAAATGGTTGGTTTGATACAAAAGATCTCGGTGAGTGGGTGGGCGATGAAGTGCGTATCTTTGGTCGTGAAGGGAATATGTTCATCTCTGGTGGTGAAAATATTCACTGTGAGGAAATAGAGGCAGTACTAAACCGACACCCACAAGTGAGAACTTCGGTCGTTATTCCTATCGAAGATGATGAATATGGCGCATTGTCTATCGCACTTATTTCCACAACATGTGATTTAAAAGAACTATATTTAGATGATTGGATAGAGAATAAAATTGAACGCTTTAAACGCCCACGTCAGTACTTTATATTGCCTAATGAGCTTTTAGGTTCGGGTATTAAAATTCCACGTACGCAAGTCAAAGAATACGTCACTTCACATTTCACCAACTATCGAGTTATTTGATAGTCCAAAACAGAATTTAACCTTTTTATAACCACGACTCATAATAACAGTCGTTATCTGTTGGGTATGGGTATAAAGGTTTAACATGAGATGGTTTCTTTTGGGCGCTGCGTTTTTACAACTGGTGATAGCGACACAGAGCGATGGCTTGTTTAGGTCGATCATTGAGATGACGGCTTTTCTGACCGTGTCTATTTTGTGTATTCACATTTCGATGCAGAAAAGCCCAAAGTAGCCAATTCTAGTGCCAGAGCAACCAAGATAGAGAAGAGACAGAAATAGCTACCCATAAGCCGACGCCATAAAGTAAAGGTTTGGCTCCAGTTGTTTTCAGCTTTTCAATCGTAATCCCACAACCAATCAAGAACAAACACACGACTAGAAGTTTTTTCGATGCAACGAAAATACCATGGTAAAGCACTTCAAATTGTGGAGTTAAATCGCTAATTCCTATCGCAATCACGTAGAAGAAAATAAAGTAAGGAATGGTGATTTTTTTTGAGTGGCTACGGAACAAGAAAGCACTTAAGAAAGCAACAGGAATGATCCACAATGCACGAGTTAATTTTAGTGTTGTTGCGACGGTGAGCGCTTCGTTCCCATAAGCAGAAGCAGCCCCCACAACCGAAGAGGTATCGTGAATTGCGATAGCCGCCCACATTCCGAACGTTTCTTGGCTGAGGTGAAGGGCATGGCCAATCACAGGGAATAGAAAGAGAGCGATGGAGTTCAGAACATAAATCGTTGCAAGTGCTAGCCCAATTTGCTCATCGTCTGCATTGATAGCAGGCGCGATAGCGGCAATCGCACTACCACCACAAATCGCAGTACCTGATGCGATAAGATAGCCCGTCGTTTTATTTAACTTAATGATACGAGTTACAATCCACCCTAAAATTAAAGTGCCAGCGATAGTCGCGATAATGAGCCCAATCCCATCGGATGTGACAGTTAGTGCTTGCCGTAATGGGATACCGAATCCAAGGCCAACTATGGAGTAGGCTAATAGTCTTTTGGTCCATTTAGTGAGAGAAAACTCTTTTGGTACAAAGCCTAAGCTCGCCATGGCAAAGCCAATAACTAGCGCGATTGGAGAGTTAACAAACGGAGTTAAGGTAAGCACAATAGCTAGCCCAAATGGGAGGTAATTTTTCTTTAAAACCATGAAACTGAACCAAATGAAGAAGATGGACTAATTGTACACAAGAATAGAGTTTTGTTTGTATTAATGTTTTTAACACATGTTAAGAATTTTTGAACAAAAAATGTAATAAGCCTCTAGCTTTAACTCGTAAGGGGTGAATATGCTCTAGTGTGAACGCTTATTTATATCAACAATATTTTTGTCTGTGCTGTTGGAATAGAAATCAAATCGGATTTTGCCCTCTTTTTTTGCCTTGTACATAGCGGAATTAGCTTTAAACAAGAGCTCGTCTGGCTTCGTTCCATTGGAGGGGCTCAAAGCGACTCCAATACTTGGTGTAATTTGGTAAGGCTGCTCATTGAGAGTTAAAGGTTCAATCAATTCTCGAGTGACGTTTTCACAAAAAGCGCTTACTTCACTTGGCTCGAAGAATGTTTCGCTAACAATGACAAATTCATCTCCGCCAACTCGGCAAATGGTATCTTTGGGTTGGATGACATTCGCTAGCCGTTTAGCAACATTTCTTAAAAGCTCATCACCCGCGAGGTGCCCAAGAGAGTCATTGACAGTTTTAAAGCTATCAAGACCTATAAAAAGTAGAGCGAATTTCTTATCGTGATATTTCACTTTTTGACAGGCTAACGAAAGCTTATCCATTAACAGAGAACGATTTGGCAGACCAGTGAGTGCATCATGTTGAGCGAGGTAAGTCATTTTTGTTGTTAAAGCGTGCGATACGCTGACATCTTGGAAAATGACTACGGCACCATATGCTTGACCTTTATCACTTAGAATAGGCGCAATGGTGTTATGCACTGCGTATACTTCGCCTTTTGAGCTGATGATAGCAGTGCTATCAGGCAACTGGTAAGCCATCTTATCGTCGATAGCGCGCACAAGAGGGTTATGCAGTTTAGCTCCAGTACTTTGGTTAATTAGATAAACGATGTCCGTAAAATGTCTTCCGAGAATATGCTGTCGAGGCATGGAAATTAGCTTCTCTGCCACTGGGTTAACGAAGGTAATACGCTGTTTAGAGTTAGTCGCAATGACTCCGTCACCAATAGAATGGAGAGTGACTTCCAATAGCTCTTTTTCCGTTTTGAGAGATTCGGCCAAAGAGTATTCCTTTCTTTTATCACTGATGACGGCTAGAGAGCGAAGAGTCTGGCTATTTTCGTCAACTTCTAAAATTCCAGATAGCTCAACATCTATTACATTGCCTTGTTTATGTACCATTTGATACTGAACATCGTGCACTGCTCCGACACGAAAAAACTCTGGCAATACCACTTCTTTCGCTTTTTTAGCACTTTCTTCAGTAAGGAAGTCTGTCGAGAATTTGCCGATGACTTCATCGCGAGTATATCCGAGTAACTCTAGCCACTTGTCGCTCACTGAAATTATTTTTCCATCTTCCCCAATCGAATGCATAGCGGCGGGAGTCTTTTCATATAAAGACACATAGCTATTTTTTGTACTTTTTAGTTTTTGCTCAGAACTCTTAGCTTGTAGTACCGTGACAGCAAGGAAGGAAGGCGTAAGAAAAGACAGCAACATCGGAATATAGAAATATATTTCTTGGTGGCCGTATTGATAGTCAACAGGGATGTAAATGTTGGTGGATACCATTACAGCGGACAGTAACCCAGAGAAAAATATGGACAGTGCAACGCCAGTGTAATGAACCAGTATTGCGGCACAAGCTAACACGGAGCATATATAAACATAAGGATAAGGAAGGTATAAAAAGCTGACATATGTAGTGAAAATGGTAACAACTATTGTGACCAAAGAACTCGGCTCCAAAGCATACCTAACCATTTCCTTCAAAGGGAAATTGGTTAAAACAAGGCAAACAGGAAACATGATTACAGCACCAACCATCGAGCCGATTGCCCAATTTCCCCAAAAATCTGTGACAGGCTGTGTGTGTAATAGGCTTAGAGTGTACGCTCCTATAAGAGAAGAAAATAAAGCTGGAATAAAGCAGGCCGAAGCAACGGTTTTAAAATAGGTGGGCAGAGTTTTAAAGCTATTATTACAATTGCCATATTGCGATAATAACCAAGCAACCAAAAAAACTTCAGTAAGGTTAGCTGGTAAGAATGCCAAGCTTTGCAACACACTTTGACTATATGGTAGATCGGCAAGGAAGTTTGCGGTTGCTACCACTACTAACAATAAACCCCAATGTTTAAGAGGGCGACATGCAATGAGAACCCCGACGACGACATTGGCCAGCCAAATGGTCGCTAAACTGTGCCCCGCACGACTTAACTCTAGTGAAATAAGAGCAAATATTGAATAGAGAACAAAGGTTAATATTGGCGGGAAAAGAAAGTGGTTCCCGAGCTTATGTGTCAATTTCATTAATGCTTACCCTGAGCGCTAATGTTGCTTTCCATTGCTAGCTAAAATAGTCGGGTAGTGCGCTATATTCCTTATACCGCTGGTATTTCATTAAGGTGTAATGGCCCATTGTGTATACACTTTATCTATTTTTCACTCGGGTGAACCCCGAAGTTGAAAGCGACAGTGTGAACACAGAAACGAGTCACCCTTAGTGACCGAATTTATATCGGTTGTCTACCTCTATTTTATTGGGTAAACATATACCCTAACCACGCTAATTATTTTTGCTGCTTTTCTTTGTTACTACTCAAGCGTAGAGGGCGATATTAAAATTGACAATTTCAGAACTGAGACTATCAGGAGATCACCGTTAACATGTTCAGTTAACGCCAATCTCCTCTCAATTCAGAGATAGTTTGTTTGAGCTTTTCTAATGATGTTTCATTGGAGTTGACAGGCTCAGCTGCCTCGATTTCAATCTTAGCTCTAAAACGAGTTGGTATGCCTTTGCAAGCTCGTCCTTTATGGCGACTAAAGTAGCTCCCCCACATGCCCTTAAGTGCGATTGGTACAACCGGAGCAGAGGCCTTGCGTAGTATGAGTTCAACACCGCGACGAAACTCTTGGAGTTCACCATTGGAGGTCAGTTGGCCTTCAGGAAAGATACAGACTAGCTCGCCTTCTTTTAGGGCGTCATCGACGGACTTCAGTGCAGATCGAATTGAGGCCTTGTTAGTTGCTGAAATAGGGATAACACCAGCGCGTTTGTAAAAACGTTGTAGAGGCTTAAAATTGGCATAATCTTCTTCCATGACAAAGCGAATCAACCTTGGACAAATTGCACTTAATAATAGGGCGTCCATATAACTAACGTGATTACACACGATCAGTGCGCCGCCTTGTTCTGGCAATTGGTGTAGGTTTTTATGTTTCACCTTGTAAATAGTGTGCGTCAAAATCCACAATACAAATCGAACCAAAAAAACCGGTACTTGAAAGCAAAGATATAAAGTGATTAGGAAGTTGAGAACCGCAATAGCAACAAACAGTTGGGGAATGGTTAGCTGAAATACTGATAGTGCCACAATAGCTAACACGGCACTTCCAACCATATACAACGCGTTATATATATTTAATGCAGCGATGATCTGGGCACGTTGATTTACCTTCGAGCGATGCTGGATAAGTGCGTAAAGTGGTACAATAAATACGCCGCCTGAAGCTCCTAATAGGAGTAAAAATAAAAATACAGGCCACAGCTGAGAGTACGAGACAAATTCATGCAGTGAGGTGAATTGCGGCAGATCTGCAGGAACCGAGTACGCCATGAAAAAGCCAAAAATTGTAATGCCTAGGCTACCGATTGGCACAATACCTATTTCAATTCTATGTCCTGACAGTTTATCGCAGATTTGCGAACCTAGAGCGATACCAATAGAAAATATCGCAAGCAGGAACGAAACAGCGCTCTCGCTTCCATGAAGATAAATTTTAGTAAAGTTTGGAAACTGGGTCAGGTAGGTAGCACCAAGAAACCAAAACCAACTAATAGCCATAATCGATTGGAAAATCACCCTATCTTGCTTAGAAATAGATAGCGTAGTCTTGGTATGTTTTATTGGTCGCCAGCGAAATTTGAGTTCTGGATCTGCTGCTGGCGCATCAGGAATGTAGCGACTTGCCAAGTATCCCAGCAATGCAAAAAGAATCACAGATATGCCCGCCAGCAACTTGGCATTTTCTGCAGAGGCGATAAAGCCAGCTCCAATAGTACCGATCAAAATAGCGAGAAATGTGCCTGTTTCGACCAAAGCATTTCCTGGAACCAATTCATTTTGCTTTAGATGTTGTGGCAGGAGCGCATATTTGACTGGGCCAAAAAAAGCGGATTGAGTCCCCATCAAGAATAACAAGAAAAGCAATATTCCGTAGCTACTCGTGATAAACCCAAGTGCACCGAATACCATAATGACGATTTCAAACAGCTTTACTTTTCTAATGTAACCCGATTTTTCATATTTATCCGCTAACACCCCCGCTGATGCGGAGAAGAGAAAAAAAGGTAGAATAAATAGCCCAGCCGCTAGGTTAATGAATAAATTGCTCGACATGGGCAGTGCTTGGACGCTAGAAAATGCAACAAAAATTAACAGAACATTTTTAAATATGTTGTCGTTAAAAGCGCCAAAGAATTGTGTAATAAAATAAGGAAGAAAACGCTGCTGAGAAAGCAAACTGCCATTTTTATTTTTTGGCATGCTGTATCCTTTACAAGTTACCAGTCGACTAGATATCGTGACATCAAATTAGAAATCAACTTTTTACCATCAATAGGCTCTGCGGCAAAAAATTTATCATCAACACTAAGTAGAGTAATGCCATGGACACCAGCCCATAAAACTCGACTTGCCTCAAGAACTTCGGATTCAACACGATTTGGTGATAGCTGCTTGAGCAGGCCTTCAAGCATGCCGGTCATATTGTCGATTCTTTGTGCTTGCCACTGAGGAAGATCCTCTCCATTCATATTGTGATCGAAGATAAGCTGCCAGCGGTAACGGTTGGCGTGAGCGAAATCGAGATAACAATAGGCGAGTTGGTAAAGTGCTTCTTTCGGCTCTTGCTCGCTTGCCAAGATACCCCTAGCTTGAGCTGCGAGCTCATCTAAAGTTTCTGCGATAACATGCAGAAGCAGCAGGTTATAATTTCCGAAAATATTAACCAGTGTGCTTGGGACGTAACCAACGAGATTGGCGATTTTTCTTAGGCTGAGTTCGTGATGAGGCTTATCAGCCAAAAAGTTTTTCACTTCAGATAAAGTGAGTTCGGTTAACTCTTCTCGAGTATGATCGTTTCTACGTGCCATGCTATCTATTCTGTAAAAATACAACGTTCAATATTTTAGTTAGGTATGTATGTTACCGTCAACAAACCTCTGTTCCTTTTGCAATATTCTGATACATGTATTCTGTCGGCAAATGTTTTCACGTGCTAGGTGAAAAGCTATGATTAGCTGTGATTAGGTTAGAATTACGTTAAGGAAAAACATGAAACGCTTTTTATCCCTAGTGGCGATACTTATTGTAACTGTCACCACAGCTCAGGTTGCAGAGGCAAAAAAATTCGGAGGAGGTCGCTCTTTCGGTAAAAGTTTCAAAACTGCTCCTGCGCCTAAACAACAAAACTTAAATACAAATAGTGTCGGCAAAAACCAAGCTGGTGCAGCTCAAGGTTCGAGTAAAAAAGGGCTGATGGGGGGGCTGCTAGGTGGTTTGCTAGCTGGTGGACTACTTGCCGCTATGTTTGGTGGTGCGTTTGATGGCATCCAGTTTATGGATATCTTAATTTTTGGTGTGATTGCTTTCATTATCTTTAAGCTAGTTCGCTCTATGTTAGGGGCGAAGCAAAGCAGTATCAATCAACATCGTCAACAACCAGCGTATGGCGGTGCACCCGAGCCAAAATTCGAACCAGAAAATGAAAGAAATTTTGAACAAGGCCAAGGAAGTTCAACAACTAGTGGCAGTGGATTTGGCGCAGCTCATGACGTTCCATATAAATTCTCACCGGGCTTTGACCAAGTGGCTTTTGTGAACGGAGCAAGAGAGCATTATAGAATTCTGCAAGGGGCATGGAACTTCAATCAACTAGAGAAGATTGAAGAGTATGTTTCTCCAAGTCTGTTCGAAGATCTGAAAGCTGAGCGCGCAAAACTACAGGGTGAGCAGCATACAGAGGTGATGTACGTCGATGCGGAAATTGTACGTGCAGACTACGATTCGGAAAAAGCGCAAATCAGTTTACAGTTTAGTGGACGTTATAAAGATACTACGGAGAAAGTAGAAGAGGATATTGAAGATTTGTGGCACCTTGAAAGAGATCTCACTAAGCCAAATGCGCCTTGGTTAATCGTCGGCATTCAAGTTTGAATATTATTTTAGCTTGTTAATCTTAGCTATTGTATGAATATGGGCTCTGGAAAGCCAGAACATTTGTTCTGGCTTTCCATCTTATAAATGAGGTCTTTTACTTTACGCTACGAGCACACCAGAGACTTCAAACTCTTTTAGCTTGTTTCTATAGAGCTCTAAGTTTCCAATATTTTTACTTATCCAAGCAGAGTTGTAATAGGTGTCTAAGTAGCGCTCTCCGCTGTCGCAAAGCAAGGTAACAATCGAGCCACGTTGACCACTTGCTTTCATCTCACTTGCTAATTGCAAAGCTCCGTAAAGGTTGGTTCCAGTCGAGGCTCCTACTTTTCGACCGATAATGTTTTCTAGCCAATGTATTGTTGCGATACTCGCAGCGTCTGGAATGGATCGCATTTCATCTATCACTCCAGGTATGAAGCTTGGTTCCACACGTGGTCGGCCAATTCCTTCTATTCTACTGCCAGTTGTTGACGTAAGAGTGTCGTCACCTGTTTGGTAATAGTTATGAAAAACCGAGTTTTCAGGGTCTACAACACATAGTAGGGTGTCATGCTGCTGATAGCGTATGAAGCGGCCAATGGTTGCTGAAGTGCCTCCTGTTCCTGCACTCATTACTATCCAGCTTGGAATCTTGTGCTCTTCCATTGCCATTTGCTCAAATATTGAGTTAGCAATATTGTTGTTGCCACGCCAGTCCGTTGCTTTTTCTGCGTAGGTAAATTGATCCATATAATGACCATTTAGTTCTTTAGCAAGCTTTGCTGACTCGGCATAAATTTGGTCGGAATTATCGACAAAATGTGCCTTCCCACCATAAAATTCTATTTGCTCGATTTTTTTAGGTGCGGTATGTTTTGGTACAACCGCAATGAAAGGTAAATCAAGTAATCGCGCAAAGTAGGCTTCAGAGACTGCAGTACTACCAGATGAAGACTCAACCACAGTGGTATTAGGGCCAACCCATCCATTACAGATAGAGTAGAGAAAAAGTGAACGGGCTAGTCGGTGTTTAAGAGAACCTGTCGGGTGAGTGCTTTCGTCTTTTAGATATATATCAATACCATCGATGGATGGAAGCGCTAACTTAATTAGGTGTGTATCTGCCGAGCGTTGAAAATCAGCGGCTATTTTACTTATCGCGTTATTGGTCCAACTTTTACTGATCGCCATAGTTACCTCCTTTACTATGATATTAGTAAATGTTATATGCAATTACCAAAAACAACTTTATTTTTGTTATCCTCATTGGGATAATGTGTAGAAAATTTTTCTAAAAAATTCAACGAGGATAGAAAGTGGAATTGGATAAAGTTGATCGCACTATATTGTCACTTTTACAAAAAGACGGCACGTTATCATTGAACGAGCTGGCAGAGGCAGTGAATCTTACCACAACACCTTGCTGGAAGAGATTAAAAAAGCTAGAAGACTCAGGTGTTATTGATAAACGTGTTGCCTTGCTTAACCCAGATAAGCTGGATCTTTCGTTCACTGCGTTTGTCTTGATTAAAACTCGCGACCATTCACATGAATGGTATACAGGTTTTGTAGAAAACGTGTCTGAATTTCCTGAAGTCATGGAATTTTATCGCATGGCTGGCGAGTATGATTACATGATGAAAGTTCAAGTAAAAGACATTCAGAAATTTGACGAATTTTATAAAAAGCTCGTTAATAGCGTTGATGGTATCACCAACGTGACGTCGACCTTTGCGATGGAGTCTCTAAAGTACACAACCGCGTTACCTATCTAACGAAACTTATTGATTAATTGAGTTAGGTTAGCTTTTGCTAAAGCGCATTACGCCTTCTTGTACTGCGCTGGCCACGAGCTCACCGCTACGGTTGAAAATTTCCCCCCGAACAAGTCCACGTGTTGCTGAAGCATTTGGGCTTTCAATCACGTACAAAAGCCAGTCGTCCATTTTAAATGGTCTGTGATACCACATGGAATGATCAATGGTCGCAATTTGAAATTTAGGAGTAAGTAAAGATACTTTGTGAGGGTGCAATGCTGTTACAAGGAAACCCCAATCTGATGCATATGCTAGCAAGTATTGATGAACAAGAAGATCGTCCGGCATATCGCCATTTGAGCGTATCCATAAATATTGTTTTGGCTTTTCTTCGCGTGGATTGAGCGGATTAACTACTACCACAGGTCGAATTTCAATTGGCTTTTCACCGCAAAATATTTTCTGAACTTGCGGAGGTAACTTATCGGCAATTTTTGCCGCTAGCTGTGTTTCTGAGGCAAAATTTTCCGGCCCAGCTACGTCTGGCATGCTATTTTGATGTTCAAATCCTTGCTCATGAATATGATAAGACGCGGTAAGATAAAATATCGGTTTACCGTATTGAATAGCTTTCACGCGGCGCGTGCTAAAGCTTGTCCCATCTCTGAGATTATCAACATCATAAACAATAGGTTTATTTGGATCGCCTTTGTAAAGAAAATAACTATGAAATGAGTGGACCGAACGATCTGAAGGGACAGTATAGCGGGCGGCGGAGAGAGCTTGGCCGATAACCTGTCCTCCGTATACTTGCGGCAAGCCTAAGTTTTCACTTTGTCCTCTAAATAGCTCTTCTTCCAGTCGCTCAAGTTGTAAAAGATTTAGCAGTTCATCAAGTGGTCGACTCATACGTTATCTCTAGGTGTTAGTGATCTGTTTGTAGATATTACGATGAATTACAGAACTTTGCGCTGCGAGTAGTGAAATATTTGAGGCAAAAAAAGAGCTTGCTGATGAATACGGCATTATCAACAAGCTGGACTTATTCTGAAATGTTTATAAAACTTAGCTACTTACGTGTAAGCAAAGCTCTGCGTTAAACTAGAGCCAAAATTATGCCGCCTATCGTTGCCGCTGTGGAAAGAATTTTCCCCGCATCATAAGAATCATCCGGCGCTTCCTCTTCCACTTTATCTGGCCGCTCTAAACCTAAAGCTCCACGAGTAAATGAATTTACGTTGTCGCCAATTGACTTATCTTGGTTCTTAGCTTCAGAGAGTTTTTCTTCTTTTTCAATTTGTTGTAAAGCGGCAAGCAGTGCTTTGCCTTCTTCAGAAAGCGTCACTTTATTTTGCTCTACCTTAAGCGGTGCTGGTTCAGTACCAACATTATTAGAGTTAGTTTGAGGCTTAACCTGTTGGTTTGGAGTCAGTTTGGTTGGCTCCATGCCTACTGGTGTCATATTGCTCTCCTTACTACATGCTCTTCAACTGTATCGACAGTGATGGACAAAACTTGCGCAAAAACTGCACGGTTTGAACAATTAATCTTCTAGCAAAAAGCGATCCCGTTTGAAGGTTTGAATGTAAATTTGTTATAACGAAGTTAAGGCATTAGGAATTAACTTTTTGAATTTATTTTCAATTTTAAAGTAATTTAGATTTGGTTGTGCTAGAAATGGAGGTTCAAATGATGATCCGAAAATGCGTTGGGTTAGGTTTACTCTTTTTTATATTGAATATGGAATCAGCTATGGCATTAACAATTATTAGTAAGGAAGAATATCCAAACTCTCAGGTTTTAACTTCTCAAGCAAAACCTGTTTCTTTCCCATTGAGCTCAGAAGACAAACAGCTAATTGAACAAATGAAGCAGCAGCTATATAGTTTTGAAGGCGTCGGGCTGGCTGCTCCACAGGTAAATGAAAGCAAAAGAATTATTGTCATTTATATACCAGAGAATGCAGTGTTATTTAGGGACAATGCACACCCTTACCCGATGCACACCTTAATAAACCCTAGTTACCAGCCAGTTGAAGACAGCGGTATAGAAACCGATATAGAGGCTTGCTACTCGGTTAAATCAAAAGCGGGCAAAGTAAAGCGCTACGATAAAATCATACTCACATACCAAGATGAGCTCGGGAACCAGCACCAATCCATTGAGGAAGGGTTCTACTCTAGAGTTCTTCAACATGAAATTGATCATATTAACGGCAAACTAATTACCGATCGCCTAAGCGAAAACGATGTGCAAGGTACAATTGAAGAGATGATGACCTTGAGAAGAAATGAGTTACCTGATGATAAAAAGCAGTTATTTGATAAGCTGCTTGCGGAGAAACAGCTCGCGACTGAAGAGTAATTTATTAAGCGAACACTTAGTGCTTACGATAAACACGAACGATAAAATCAGCTTCACATTCAAAAACGCAAGCTGATTTAAGCTCTTGCTTTAATTTATCATCCGCTTTCCAAGCAAATGGTGTCATTTGCAATAAATCAAATGCCGCACCTTGTGTAAGAGACATGGTGTAGTGGATATTTTCTTCAGTCTCCAGTTCGAAACCGTCTATAAGCTCTGGCTTAGAGTCGTGAAGGCGTACTTCTTGGTAGATACGTTCTCTTAATTGAAATAGATGGCGAGCAGCTGGAGTCACTGTAATTAATACTCCGTCGCTTGTTATACACCTAGCCAATTCACTCTCTTTACATGGCGCATAGATACGCAAAACTGCATCTAGTGAGCCATTGGGGAAGGGTAATCTATGGCTTGAAGCTACAGTAAATTGGCAATTTTGGTAACGTTTTGCCGCATAGCGGATAGCAACCTTGGAGACATCTAAACCGTAAGTCATAGAGTTTTCATTACTTTGGCGAAGCTTGCTACTGACTTGAGCGGTGTAATAACCTTCACCACAGCCGATATCCAATAATGAAGGAGCGTCACCCTTGGTAGCTTCAGCGCAAATAGTAGCCACTCTGCTGCTCAAAGGAGAATAGTGGCCAAGTTCTAAGAAACGACGCCTAGCTTGCATCATTTCTGTATTATCGCCGGGTGCTTTTGAACGTTTTTGGTTGGCAGGCATTAAATTGACATAACCTTCTTTGGCAACATCGAACTGATGGTTATTTGCACATTTGTAGTAAGAATCAGTCTTGTTTAAGTTCTGTTGGCAAATTGGGCACTGATAGGTCATGGTCATCTTAATTCTGTCGTTCCAAGAGGGCGAGAGTGTATCTGCTTTCAAACATCCACTCAACTCTCAGGGAGGCAATTAACAGAGGCAGTGTATACTGCCTCTGTTGTTATTCTAGATAGAAGAAAGTGTGGTAGTTAGCGTATAGCTCTCACCTGGCTCAACCGAATAACCAGTATCTAATGTTTCGGAATAAAGAGTAGACTCAATACACAGCATGGTTTTGTAACCGTCATCAGCCATGTCAGCCATGTTTTGTGAGTTTTCAATCCAAGGGTTCCAGATTACTGCAGAATTGTGGCCAGAGTTCGTCACTGAAATTGTGCGATCAAGCTTTTCATCTTTTAGCAATACAGTGTCTTCTGCTTGGTTATAAATTCGATCAACGCCTTTATCAATACGCAAGCTATCGCCACCTTGGCAAGTCTCACCACCTAGCAATTTATCTATGTAGGTTCCACCCATGCCTGTTACCGCAGTTTCTAGGATGTTGCCGACATTTAGGTAAGTGTGCAGGGCACCAGAGAATTTCCAAGGCTGAGAATCGTTGTTTGAAACCTCTAAAGAAACCTTGAGCTCTTCAGATACTTCAACGGTTAGCTTAGCTTCAAATTGGTGTGGCCAAATTGCTAGTGTTGATTCATTTGTGGATAGTCCAAGCTGAAGGACAACACCTTGATCATTTTCTCTATGTTCGATGATCGTCCACTCTTCTATTCGAGTGAAGCCATGACTTGGTGCTGCAAGTTTTGCAAACCATGGCCAGCACAGTGGTATACCGCCACGAATCGCTGATTGACCGTCGTAAGGCGTATTTTCGCTTACCCAGATAAGATCTTCTTCACCTTTTGGCTTATACGAAAGGACATGAGCGCCAAAAAGAGACACTGCCGCTGAAGCCTTTGGATGGTCAATGCACGCGATTTTGATATCGTCTTTTTGTTTTATGGTAATACAGTCAGATAGGACACTGATTACAGGTAGAATAGAGAAGTCCATGAGTGTTTCCTTTATGAATTCTAACAAGTCGGTAACAACGTAATATTTTGATCAAAAAAGAGATAGGAAAAGGCGTTTTTCAAAAATATTATGTAACTCAAAGCTTGATGAAAGATACAAAAAAGGCGACTAAAAAGCCGCCTTTTTCTCAACAATGTTGACTTAATTACTTAGAGATGTGAGCAATTAGGTCTAGAACTTTGTTTGAGTAACCGATTTCGTTGTCGTACCAAGATACAACTTTAACGAAGTTGTCAGTTAGAGCGATACCAGCTTTAGCATCGAATACTGAAGTTTGAACTTCGCCGATGAAGTCTTGAGAAACAACTTGGTCTTCAGTGTAGCCTAGAACACCTTTAAGAGTCGTTTCAGAAGCTTCTTTCATCGCTGCACAGATAGCGTCGTAAGAAGCACCTTTCTCTAGGTTAACTGTTAGGTCAACAACAGAAACGTCAGCAGTTGGTACGCGGAAAGCCATACCAGTTAGTTTGCCGTTTAGTTCAGGAAGAACAACGCCTACCGCTTTAGCAGCACCAGTTGAAGATGGGATGATGTTTTGAGAAGCACCACGACCACCGCGCCAGTCTTTCATTGAAGGACCGTCAACAGTTTTTTGAGTTGCTGTAGTAGCGTGAACTGTAGTCATAAGACCAGACGCGATACCGAAGTTGTCGTTAAGAACTTTAGCGATTGGCGCTAGGCAGTTAGTAGTACAAGAAGCGTTAGAAACGATGTCTTGACCAGCGTAAGTGCTGTCATTAACGCCCATTACGAACATTGGAGTCTTGTCTTTAGAAGGACCAGTTAGAACAACTTTCTTAGCACCAGCTTCGATGTGTTTACGAGCTGTTTCGTCAGTTAGGAACAGACCAGTAGCTTCAGCTACAACGTCAACACCGATTGCGTCCCATTTAAGGTCTGCTGGGTTGCGCTCAGCTGTAACGCGTACAGTTTTACCGTTAACAACTAGGTTACCATCTTTAACTTCAACTGTACCGTTGAAACGGCCGTGAGTTGAATCGTACTTAAGCATGTAAGCCATGTACTCAACATCGATAAGGTCGTTAATACCTACTACTTCGATGTCTGCACGCTCTACAGATGCACGGAATACGAAACGTCCAATACGGCCAAAACCGTTAATACCTACTTTGATAGTCATTATAGTTGCTCCACAACTTAAATTTCTGATTAAAGATAACTGGTAGTAAAATTACAGAATCCAGTAAATATCCGCAACAGATAATCGATCTTATATTGCTTAAAGTCAAAAAAAACTGCTGCTTTTCTCAGTTACTGAATGTAAACGGCCGTTTTTTGAACTTCTTACCGGTTTTTCTCGTGTCAATTTGAAGTAAAATACTACAGTGCTCTTGTCACTCTGTATTTTTTATACAGAATGTCATGGGCAGAGAGTATGTGCCAGAAGGGCCATCTTTCGCAAGTACTTTGCGTAACAATAAGATTTATAAAATGCAGAATTAGGTGAGGAGATTCATAACGTGGAACAACCAGTCAGTAAAGTCGAGAAATCAGAAGAAGAGTGGCGTGAAGAGCTCACCGAAGAACAGTATCAAGTATGTCGACTGCATGGCACAGAAAAACCCTATTCAGGTAAACTACTTTATCAAAGCGGTACTGGGGTATACGTGTGTACGTGCTGCCAGTCACCATTGTTCATTTCGGATAATAAATATGAATCTGGCTGCGGCTGGCCTAGCTTCGATGCGCCAATCGATGACAATGCGATTCGATATATAGAAGATCGCAGCCATGGAATGGTTCGTACGGAAATTCGCTGTGCTAGCTGTGATAGCCATCTAGGTCACGTATTTCCAGATGGCCCGCCAACAACAGGTGAACGATTTTGTGTTAATTCGGTATCGTTAATTTTCAACAAAAGTTCTACTAGCTAGCTTGAGCTCAGGTTAGTTAAAAATTACTCGGCATCATTGTTCGTCGATATTTACCTGACTCGATAGCGGAGTCTAATTTATCCGCTATCTTGTCTAGTTTCTCATATTTATTTTCATCGAAGCCATAGAGCAGTTGTAATTCTCGGCCAGAAACCACCGACACCTCATGGTTCTCTGCCACTTTCGCCCAAATATAAGCTTTTTCTTTGTTGTGTAGTCTGTAATGAATACTTGCTAACGACTGATATATATCTGGGTTAGCGTTGCCATCTTTTGATAGTTCGAGTGCTCGATTGAGTAAAGAGACGGTTTTTTCTACATCTCTTTGAATATACAAGGTTGCGAGGTTGTATTGCATTTCAGAAGTATCAAGAGCTTTAGTTCCTTCCATAAATAGGAACGTTCTTTTGGCATCTTCATCCCCTAGCTGAGACCATAAAAAATATAGCGTTTCAGGAGTTGCGGATACTTTTAACTCGGCAATTAGCCGCTCTTGTTCTTCTCCAGAAAAGAGTAAAGCTTCGACTCGTTTTTCAGCTCGTTTGGATGTGTCAAATGTTTGAATTTGAGAGGCATTGGCTAGACATTTTCGATAAAGTGTAACCAATTGATATTCTTTTATTTTATTCGCATCTGTTGGCTCTTTGTATGTTTCGTATTTATGCCATATCAAATCGGTGCGAGGAAGGCGGCACTGTCCATCATGAGTATTGAGTTTTGTGCAGTTGAGTTCAGGGTAGCTTTTACACAACTTATCCGTGTTGTTTTTATTTTCAAAACAGCCAGAGATAATAAATGGCAATATGACGATAGCAATTAGTTTTAGTAGACTCATAGTATCCTTACTTGTGATCACTTCCAGTGATTTATAACTAGTTACTTGACTCGTATTGGTCGCAAGTTATGTTCAAACAAATTTTTACCCTATGTTAAGGATACACCATGGATACAGAGCGCGTGTTAAACGCAATTACACCTGAAGCTTACGAAAGGCTTACTTACGCTGTTGAAACTGGACGATGGCCAGATGGCACAAAATTGTCAAAAGAACAACGCGATTCTTGTATGCAAGCTGTAATGCTGTATCAATCTAAGCATAATGTAGAAGCGCAACATATGACAGTTGCGGCAGGAGGAGAAATTAGCTTTAAGTCAAAGTCTGAACTAAAAAAACAGTTCCAAACGTTAGAAAGTGACATTTATAAAGTTAATATTAATGATTAAATAGACGTTACAGAACAGAGGTCTATTTAATCTAGGCCCCAGTTCCCAAATGGTTGGGGACTGGGAAACAAGTGCTGACTATAGTGACATTTCGCCTCTCAGTACTTGCTGCATTTGTTTTTTTACTTCTTGATATGAAAGTTTCTTACTTAATAAGTAGTGTAGTTTTGCTAACGCGGCTTCTGGCGTCATATCATAGCCGCTAATCACTCCCGCTTCCGCCAAAGCACAGCCAGTCGCATAGCCGCCCATATTTACTTTGCCTGCTAGGCATTGAGTCAAGTTTACTACGATGACACCTCTGTCAGATGCATCTTTTAACTGAGCAAGAAGTTCTGGGTTTTGAGGTGCATTTCCCACACCAAAAGTAAGTAAAATCATGGCATTAACTGGTTGTAATAGTGTATTTCGAATCACTTCATGTGAGATGCCAGGATACATAGTAATGACCCCAATAGGTTGTGGTGTGATGTTATGAACGCAAAACTCACCGTTAACACTATTGTCTAATATTAAACTTTCATTCGTTTGAATATTAATACCTGCTTCCAACAGTGCTGGTAGGTTTGGTGATGTAAATGCATTAAAACCGTCTGCGTGAGATTTTGTACTACGGTTACCTCTCATCAGCTTGTTGTTGAAGAATAGTGTTACTTCATTAATTGGGTGGTAAGCGGCGATGTGTAACGCATTGAGCAGGTTAGCTTGACCATCAGATCGAAGCTCGGCTAAAGGAATTTGCGAACCAGTAACGATAACAGGCTTTGCTAAGTTCTCTAACATAAATGATAGGGCTGAGGCCGTATAAGCCATGGTATCCGTACCGTGTAGAATGACGAAGCCATCATACCGGTCATAATTGTCTTTTATGTCATCCGCAATCTGTTGCCAGTCTTTGGGAGCCATATCGGAAGAATCAATCAATGGTGAGTATTCATGTATTGTGTACTTAGGCATTTCTGGACGATGGAATTCTGGCATGTTAGCCAGTTGTTTTTCCATAAACCCAACAGCAGGGACATAACCCTGATTGGATTTTTGCATACCTATAGTACCGCCTGTGTAGGCAATATAAATGTGTTTTCTTTCCATAGCTAAAGCCAAAATATGATAGGGGAAACAGAGCCGCGATTATAGCGAATAATTTACAGATAAAAAAAGAGGTGACATTCGTATTCGTCACCTCTTTTGCATTACTTCGGTTATGTAAATTTATTGAACGTTACACGTTAAACACATAGCGTATTGACCTTTTGGATCATTCAGGCTGTTTAACAAACTGGCGCTCTCTTTGATCTGGTTAGCTACAGGAGCTAAAGATTCTGGAATTAAGCTTGACGGTGCTAAGCCCATATGTACGCTGACTTGCTTCATTAAGTCTTGAAGAATTTGTTGAGCGGGCGACAAAGGCTTTTTCATCCAATCTAAATTGTATGATTTCAGTTTAGCTAATTTCGCAGCTAACGTGATGGCATCGTCGAAGTCACCGAGTTGATCAACTAGACCAAATTTTTTCGCGTCTCGGCCAGTCCAGACTCGGCCTTGAGCAATTTTATCGACTTTAGCTAATGGAATATCTCTGCTTTTACTGACTAATCCGGTAAATCGGTTGTAACCATGTTCTATACCCATCTGCATAGCTGCCGCGATGTCTTTATTTAATCCGGTTGTAATTCCAACACCAGAGAAAGGAGTGGTACCAACGCCATCCGTATAAACTCCAATCTTATTTAAGCCTTTTTCAAAAGTAGTGATAACGCTGAATATGCCGATAGAGCCAGTAAGGGTTGTTGGCTGCGCGACGATTTTTGTTGCGCCCATGGATATCCAGTAACCACCAGAGGCAGCAAGGCTAGACATTGATACAACAACAGGTTTGCCTGCAGCTTCCACGGCTTTTATTTCGTTTAAAATGACGTCTGATGCGAACGCACTGCCTCCTGGACTATCGACGCGAAGCACAACCGCTTTAATTTTTTCATCATTTTGAGCTTGTCTTAGCAGTCTAGCGACTGTGTCACCGCCAACCGAACCTCTTTTTTGGTTGCCATCGATAATTGTTCCGCTGGCGACAATAACGGCAATATCATCTGCAGCATTTTGTGGTTTCGCTGGGACTTGATTTAAATACTTGTAGTAACTAATCGCGTTGTAACTGTCTTTTCCATCACTGCCAAAGCTTTCTGCGAGTTCGCTGCGAATTTTTTGTCTGGTAGCCAGTTCATCAACTAGGCCAATGTTCTTTGCAAGTGCAGCAAGATCGCCGTTGTTCTTTTTCATCAACGCCAAAAACTGCTTCATAGAAGGGGTTAGGGTGCTTGGTTTGATGTCTCGGTTTTTCGCCACGTCATGTACATACGCTCCCCAGAGCTGGCCTAACCAATCAGATGCGTCTTTTTTCGCAGCCTTCGACATGTTATTGCGAATAAATGGTTCTACAGCGGATTTGTAAGTACCAACGCGGAAGACATGCGTATTGACATCCAGTTTATCGAGTAAGGTTTTATAGTACAAAGCGTAAGCACTGTAACCTTTGATTAGGACGGCTCCGTCTGGTGAGAGAAATACTTTGTTAGCGTAGCTCGCTAGATAGTATTGGCTCTGGTTGTAGAAGCTTCCCACAGCATAGATGGGCTTACCCGATTCTTTAAATTCATTTAGTGCTTTTGCAATGTAACGAAGCTTGGTCAAATTTGTTTCAGGCATTTTACCCAATGAAAGTACGATACCGCTGATTTCTGGGTCATTTTTTGCGTGTCTAATGGTGCTGACTATTTGATATAAGACATTTTCTTTAGGAAGTTCTTTGCCTAAAAGCGACTCTGTAAACGAATCCATTGGGTTGACATAACTATTTTGTTCCACGATAGGGCCAGATAAGTTAAGCAAAAGCGCATTTTTTTTATCTGACTTGTCGCTAGGAGTGGAAGAGTCGGAGTGAATGACACCGAAGAAAATAATGGCGACTACGAATAAAAAGACGAGATTAATAATAGCAAGTCTAATAAAAGTGATAACTTTCCAGATACCTTTAAAGATCAAGCCGATAAATTTGAATATTTGTTTCATCGTATCCCTACAGTGGTGAATCACCAACGTTTGAGTGAACAGGGATGATACCCTAGAAGCTTATAACAGTTAAACAATTGTATTGTATAACAAGTTATTTGAAGGTTTTCCCCTCAACCCCATATTTAGCTCCAAACTTTGTATAACCAAATACGGTTAACATCGAGCTTTGTTAGTATAGGTAACAGAAAGAAAATGATCGATGTTAAAGACATGTAAACAAATGTTTGATTTTTTTTCTAACTCTATTTAATCTGGTCAGACCATTACTTATAAAGTGAGCGCTGATTATGTATCCAAACTTGTTAGAACCATTGGACTTAGGCTTTACACAATTGAAAAATCGAGTGTTAATGGGTTCTATGCACACTGGTTTAGAGGAAGATAAGTCAGGGCTACAAAAGTTGGCTGCTTTCTATGAAGAACGAGCAAAAGGTGGCGTTGGATTAATTGTGACTGGCGGATTTTCACCTAACTTTCGTGGTCGTTTGCATCCATTTAGCGCCCAATTTAGCAAAGCAAAACATGTGAGCGCGCATAAAGTGGTAACGGAAGCCGTTCATAAGCACGAAGGCAAAATTGCATTACAACTCCTCCATGCGGGTAGATATGCCATGCATCCATTAGCGCTCAGCGCGTCCGCAATAAAAGCCCCTATCGCAAAATTTGCTCCTTTTGAAATGAGTCGCCGCCAAATAAAGAATACCATCGAAGATTTTGCAAACAGTGCAAAGCTTGCCAAACAAGCGGGGTACGATGGCGTTGAAATCATGGGTTCAGAAGGTTATTTAATCAACCAGTTTATCTGTACTCGAACCAATGCTCGCTACGATGAATGGGGCGGGAGCTATGAAAACCGCATTCGTTTTCCACTTGAAATCGTGCGTGCGACGAGAAAGCTTGTTGGGCCTGAATTCATTATTATTTTTCGCCTATCAATGCTTGATTTGGTTGAACAAGGCAGCACTTTTGAAGAAGTGGTACAACTTGCGCAAGCATTAGAAAATGCGGGGGTTACTATCATCAATACTGGCATTGGTTGGCATGAGGCAAAAGTACCGACCATTGCTACTCAAGTTCCAAGAGCGGCATTCAGCTGGGTGACAGAAAAAGTGAAGCCTTTTGTCTCTATTCCAGTTGTGACTTGCAACCGAATCAATACACCAGAAGAAGCAGAGCGAATCATTTCGACAGGACAAGCTGACATGGTATCAATGGCTCGGCCATTTCTTGCGGATCCTGAGTTTGTTGCCAAAGCTGAGAAAAGTAAGCCTGAGCTTATCAACACCTGTATCGGTTGCAATCAAGCTTGTTTAGACAACGTATTTAAAGGTAAGCGAGCGAGTTGTTTGGTGAACCCTAGGGCGTGTTATGAAACAGAAATTCAAATAAAGCTCACAGAGAAAGCGAAAAATGTTGCGGTAATTGGTGCTGGGCCAGCAGGCTTAGCGTGCGCAACCACATTGGCAGAGCGTGGGCATAATGTTGACTTATATGAAAAAAATGACCGCATTGGTGGGCAGTTTAGATTAGCCATGCAAATCCCGGGGAAAGAAGAGTTTAGAGAAACCATTCGTTATTTTGCAAACCGTATTGATGAAACAGGTGTGACTTTAAAGCTTGATACAGAAGTCACCTACGACATGCTAAAAAACTACGATGAAGTGGTGATGGCTTCTGGTGTAGAACCAAGGAAAATACAACTTTCTGGCTTTAATGGGTCGAGTAAAGTCTTAGACTATCAAACCCTAATAAGAGAAAAACCACCAATCGGTCGTAGTGTAGCGATTATTGGTGCTGGTGGTATTGGCGTGGATGTCGCGTCAATGGTCACTGAGCCACAAGAGCATGGCCTAGAAGACTGGTTACAAGATTGGGGAATAGATAAAAGCTTGTCTCATGCTGGGGGGTTGTATCCACACCCAGATACCTTATCGGATAAGCGAGTATGGTTATTACAACGAAAAAAAGGACGTATAGGAAAAGGCCCGGGCAAAACGACAGGCTGGATACACAAGCGCACCTTAGAGAAACGGGGTGTTGAGATGATTGCAGGTGTCAGCTATGAAAAGTTGGACGAGCAAGGCTTGCATGTTAAGCAATCAGGAAGTGAGAAAGTGTTAGCGGCGGATACTGTAGTGGTGTGTGCTGGCCAAGAGTCAGTTCGCCCGTTTGAGAACAAGTGGCAAGACCTTGGCGACAAGCTGCATGTCATTGGTGGGGCAGATTACGCTGGGGAGTTAGATGCCGTTCGCGCGATAAGACAGGGAGTGGAACTGGCAACGAAGCTTTAGGTCAACTCTCTCACAGATCGTTAAGAACCAGAGCTGGCCCTAAAGAGCGTATCTAAACATGCCTGAAGGGCTTCGTCATAACTGAAGAAAAGCTTATGTTTACTCTGATCAACCAAATGTTTTTCTTCAGTAAATTGCTGAAGCTTAGTGTTTATAACTAGAGCAAACAAGGCACAATTGTGCTCAGTCATCCATTTGATACTGGTATCAACAATTTCCCAAGAGTCTAACGAAGATCCTTCCCAGTTTCGTAGATCTGACAAAAACACCCAAGGAATTAAATCTTTATCTTCAGAAGAGATGATTTCTTGCTTCATCTCTTCAAACCAAGTTTTGCTCGCTTCGGCATTAAACGCTCCAGAGCCTGAGCAGAATAAGATTCTATTCTCAAATCTCATACTCCACTCACCATGGATATTTTTTGAACGCAATTTTATCTGCCTATTGTTACAAGTCTTGAGACTTAGTATAGCTCTAGGCAGAAGTATTGAGTCTTATAGCTAGACCGATAACTTTTACAAAATCACCGTTTTGTTTTCGTAAACAAAAACATGATCATTGACGACTTTATTCAGAGCTCGACTTAGCACGTTTTTTTCTACGTCTCGCCCAGCTTTCGCCATATCTTCTGCGTTGAAGTTATGATCGACAGGAATGACGTCTTGTTTAATGATTGGCCCTTCATCTAAGTCATTGGTTACAAAGTGTGCCGTTGCACCGATAATTTTGACTCCACGGTCATAAGCCTGTTGATAGGGCTTAGCGCCAATAAATGCAGGTAAAAAGCTATGATGAATATTAATGATCTTGTGTCTATAACGTTCAACAAATTCAGGTGTTAGCACTCGCATGTACTTGGCGAGAACGATATAGTCGGCATCATACTGCTCAATAGCGTTAAGCATAAGCTGCTCGTGTTCTTGTCTTGATACGTCTTGGTGAGATATGTAGTGATAAGGAATATCAAATTTTTCGGTCAGATTTTGCAAGTGATCATAGTTGCCAACCACGGCAGCAATATCGATATTTAAGCTGCCATCAAAGGCTTTCATAAGAATATCGCCAAGACAATGCGCTTCTTTGGTTACCATAATCACGACACGTTTTTTGGAGGAACTCAAAAGTCTTCTTGAGGTTCCAGCAGGTAACGCTTGATCTAGGTCGTGCAGAAACGTTTCATCATTGAAAAAACCTTCTAACTCAGTGCGCATGAAAAAGTGGCCGCAAGTATTATCGACAAACTCATTGTTGTGAATAATATTCAGCTGGTGCTTGTAACAGATATTGGTGATTTTTGATATCAAACCAGGTTCATCTGTACAGTGTGTGAGTAGTGTTTTCTTTTCCATTTTACGAGTATTCCGCTGTATTATTTTTTTCGTGGTCAAAACTAATTGGTTAAGGATTGAACGGTTGTTTTTTGTGCAGTATAACCACAGTGAAGAGCTATAATTAATCTATTATGGGCTTGGTTTCAACAAAAAATCTTACGTACAGAAAGACCGTACGATTTTGGTTGCTGTGATTTGTTGAAGATTCTTCCATCAGTCTAATACTTGATAAGGTGTCGGTATGGATAAAGAACTTCTCGCTAGAAAACTGTATTCTGAAAGAGTTAATGAATTGCTTGGTGAACATGAGCTTGATGAAGAGCTGTTAAGCGAAATGTGGGAAAATAAAGCCTCTCCCATAGAGGCGGCTAAAGCGATGACTCCAGATGAAAGTAGCTTTGACGGACCAGCTTGGTTGTCTAGGTATTTAAATCGAAAATAGTATTTATACAATTGCTGAAACGCGAGCCCATTCTATGGCTCGCGTTTTTAATTGACGCCCTAGTTTTAATATTTACGTTCATGCTTAAGAAAAATAGGGATGATCACTTCTTCTTCGTCATCAAGATGCCTCTTTAAAACTCTATCTAGCTTAACGGCTTTGTCGTGGATATAACCGATAGCACGCTTAGGATCAGTTGTCGGAGGCTGGTTAATGTATTCTTGGACATCGTTGAGTGCCTTGGAAAGCACCTTGTGATCACCGTCAAGTAAATCTACGCCCTTACCAAGTTCAGGCTCAATCATGCGAAAGTGCGGGAAATAAAACTTGTCTTCCATATAATGATGGTGGTGTGCGGTTTGGATAAACCCATTTCCCTGATTAAACACATCTTCCAAATCGAACTTCACGGTGGCGTCGATGTTTGGCGCTGGTTCGAGAAAGAACTCAAGATTATGGATAAAAGCGCTAGACATCTCTTTTAGGCTGTTGTGATAGTCGATAAAAAATTTGGCTTTGCCATAATAGTTTGGGTGACTTATCCATTCACGGCGAGAGATTGGTATTAATGACCGCTCAATTGAATCTGGCAGCTGCGTTCGATTATGTATATCAGTGACTTCAATCGATTCTGTTGAGTTTTTGTATTTGATGTTTTCCATTGCTTGAACTTTGTGATTCGCTTTTTAGCAGGTTAGTCTAGCGGGGGAGATATGATCTATATCCAAATAGGCAAATTACTGTTCAAAATATGATAACAATAATTAGGGCGTGTTGACCTTTAGCGATGATTTTTGCAGCGTTTGTCGTTTCTTTCTACAAGGAAGTGGTGGTGCCGTGTAGTCATCTACTCAAATCAGCACTGACGCCTTAGAGAGGAGCGACAAACGCTGCCCAAAGGGTTCGCTTCCAAGGCTTTTACTCTTCGTTGCAGGCTCATCACTTAGAATGCTAAGCTTCTTAGCCTGCGCCTTGATTAAAAGCCTTGGAATTCGAACAAAATTTAAACTCAAAAGGGCAACACGCCCTAAGAACTTTATATGATTTCGACGACTTTTTCTGAGAATGGCGCTTTGGGTAAAGCCATTGAAGGCTTTCAACCTAGGCAAGCACAGAGCGACATGGCACAGGCTGTTCTTGAAGCAGTTGAAGAGCAAACACAGTTAGTCGTTGAGGCTGGAACAGGCACAGGTAAAACCTTTGCTTATTTGGTACCCGTGCTCCTCAGCGGCAAAAAATCGATTATCAGTACAGGTTCAAAGAACCTGCAAGAGCAGTTGTTTCACCGTGATTTACCATTGATTGCCAGTGCGCTTGGGTACTACGGCAGTATTTCCCTTCTCAAAGGGCGTTCAAACTATTTGTGTTTGGAAAGGTTGAGTAAGCAAATGGTAGAAAGTCACAGTGGAGACGCAGATCCCAGTTTGTTATCTCAGCTAGTTAAAGTGCGTCGTTGGTCGAGCGAGACGAAATCCGGTGATTTGGGTGAATGTGAAGATTTAGCGGAAGACAGCAATGTT
Source organism: Vibrio sp. A37 (assembly GCF_059777565.1). NCBI lineage: Bacteria > Pseudomonadati > Pseudomonadota > Gammaproteobacteria > Vibrionales > Vibrionaceae > Vibrio > Vibrio sp. A37. The sequence continues at coordinate 331,166 of NZ_JBLNLI010000003.1, forward strand.
ATCCCAACGATTACGTCAACCAACGATAACTGTTTAGGCAAAGAGTGCCCAAGTTATTCTGACTGCTTTGTTTTAAAGGCGCGCAAAAAAGCCATGGATGCAGATTTAGTCGTGGTCAACCATCACTTGTTTCTAGCCGATTTAGCTATCAAAGAAACCGGATTTGGTGAACTCATACCTGAAGCAGAAGTATTTATTTTTGATGAAGCGCATCAGTTGCCAGATATTGCTAGCCACTATTTTGGACAGTCGGTATCGAGCCGCCAAGTACACGATCTAGCAAAAGATATTGAACTTGCGTATCGAACGGAAGCAAAAGACATGCGACAACTGCAGAAAGTGTCTGCCAAGCTGGTTCAAGCAGCCTCCGATCTTCGAATTGTATTAGGTGACTCTGGGTTTCGTGGCAATTGGCGGGAGGTTATTCAGTCTCTAGCCATTAAAAATGAAGTTGATCGATTAAACGAAGCGCTGGACTTTGCTATTGAAGTGTTGAAGTTAGCTTTAGGTCGAAGTCAGCTTCTAGATGCTGCGTTTGAAAGGGCCAATACAATTAAAGCGCGAATTGCCCGAGTGTGCGACGTTTCGATTACAGGGTACTCATATTGGTTTGATACCACGCCAAGGCATTTTGCTTTGCATGTTACACCGCTTTCAGTAGCGGATAAGTTTCATGAACAAATTGAATTAAAAGGTGGCGCTTGGGTTTTTACTTCTGCAACCCTTTCTGTAAATGAAGATTTTGGCCACTTCACTTCTAGGTTGGGGATTCAGCCTAACAAACAGATGCAACTACCCAGTCCATTTGACTATCAAAAGCAAGCGCTGTTGTGTGTGCCACGCTATGTGCCTGAGCCAAATAGCCCCGGGCTAGCCGATCATTTGGTTAGTATTCTTACACCAGTGATTGAACACAATAAAGGTCGGTGTTTTTTTCTCTGCACGTCTCACAGTATGATGAGAGAACTAGCGGAAAGGTTTCGACAAGCTTTAGAGCTGCCAGTTCTAGTGCAAGGCGAAACGAGCAAGCAAAAAACGCTGGCAGAATTTATGGAGCTTGGTGACGCACTTTTGGTCGCAACAGGTGCATTTTGGGAAGGCATCGATGTTAGAGGGGATGCGTTAAGTTGCGTTATTATCGATAAATTGCCGTTTACGGCCCCTGATGACCCCTTGCTTAAAGCTCGTATAGAAGATTGCCGACTCCAAGGGGGCGATCCATTTCAACAAGTTCAGCTACCAGATGCAGTTATTGCGTTAAAACAAGGAGTTGGGCGACTTATTCGCGATAAGGAAGATAAAGGGGCGCTAATTATTTGCGACAATCGTTTGGTAACTCGCAATTATGGCGGTATATTCCTCGCCAGTTTACCTCCAATTCCTCGCACCAGAGATTTGGAGAAAGTGCAGTATTTTCTGAAAGAGTGCTGAGTTCGTTTCTATTTACAAATTCGAACCGGAAGGCCTCCTTCAACCTATTGATTTATAAGATTAGAGATACGAATGAGTGCAAAAATTCTAGCTTTGGATACAGCAACTGAAAATTGTTCGGTAGCATTGCTGGTCGGAGAGAAAATTTATAGTCGCAGTGAAATTGTGCCGAGAGATCATACAAAAAAGATCCTGCCTATGGTCGATGCAGTTTTAAAAGAAGCAGATTTAACGCTGTCTGAGCTCGATGCTTTGGCATTTGGTCGGGGACCGGGGAGTTTTACTGGCGTACGCATTGGCATTGGAATTGCACAGGGTATAGCATTCGGGGCAGATTTACCTATGATTGGTATTTCTACATTGTCGGCGCTTGCTCAAGGCACTTATCGTAAAACCCAGTCAGAGCGGGTGGCGTGTGCCATTGATGCAAGAATGCAGGAAGTATACTGGGCGAGATTAAGCCGCCAAAATAATGGCGAATGGCAGCAAGTGGATGAAGAGTGCGTCATTCCACCTTCCGTTTTGGTTGAGACTACTCAGAGAGATGAAATTACGTGGGCCAAGTCCGGGACTGGGTGGAAAGCATACGCTGAGGAATTGTCTAGTTTAGCTCTTGACCTATTGGAAGGCGGTGCTGAGCTTCCTGAAGCGCAGGATATCGCGGTATTAGCCCATTTTGAACTGAAGAAAGGCAATACTGTCGCAGCTGATGAAGCTAGTCCTGTTTATCTGCGTGACAACGTCGCGTGGAAGAAAATGCCAGGTAGGAAGTAATACTCGATGCAAGTACTTAAGTGATTAAGTAATTGCGGAAATAGGTATTAAAGCTGTCAGCTTGAGCTAAGTCGAGTAGGCATGGACTCAAAAGCAAAGAGGTGTGAAGAAAGTTATGGTTTCGATTAACGGTTTACCACCTTCACTGGTTTCAAACAGCAAAAAAGCTTCAAAAACATCAAAAGCTAGGGCGCAGGAAACACGCGCCCAAGATGAATCCGCGGTTAGCAAACCCACCAAAGTCGCCGACGCAGTGGCGCAATCTATCAGAAATGTCAAAGAGTCCGATATTCACTATTCCAACTTGCAGTATGATTTTCCGCCGGGTGAAAATAGAAAAGCAATGTCGCATTACTTAGATGTACTTAATCAAAGTAAACGTGAAGAGTTAGCAAGGCTTATCGGTGTGGATATCTATATTTAGTCGTCATTCAATAGTCACTTTAAAACTAAGAGCAATCATTGGGATAAGTTTCGCAAAGTTGTTGCAATACCAATAAATACCCCAACTCAGTGAGGGCTGATGACTTGATAGTAATCAGAAATTATTCAGAGAAAGATGCTAACGCCCTATGGGAAATTCACTTTCACACTATCCGCAAGATTAATATACGAGACTACACGAGTTCACAAGTGGAGGCATGGGCTCCTGATAATTTCGATATGTTCGGTTGGCAAAAGCGCATGAAAAGTCTAAAGCCATTTGTAGCCGAGATTAACGGCGTGATTGTTGGATATGCAGACTTGCAACAAAATGGATTAATTGACCACTTCTTTTGTCATCACATGTATTTAAGACAAGGTGTTGGCTATGCACTAATGAATCACGTGTTCAATATTGGTCATCAACGTCAGCTAAACCGTTTTTATTCTCACGTAAGTGTTACTGCAAAAACATTTTACGAGCATTTTGGGTTTGAGGTCGTTCAGGAGCAAGAAGTATCAGTGAGAGGATTAAAACTGAGAAACTTTCTTATGGAAAAACTAGTAAATAACAGCCGTAGATTTTGACTGAAATTTGTACTTAAGCCCCTGACTTGTAGGGAGAAGACAAGTCAGGGGTATTTAATTCAGATTATGCTTCCAACTCAAGGAAGTAATCTAGAATTTCAGGTACATTTGCGTTACCCATTCCAGCATCGAATGCTGCTTGAAGGTTAGCCGAGGTACCTTCTGCGATCGGTGCTTTGGTGCCAAGATCTTTCACCATTTCTAGGAAGTAGCCTAGATCTTTGTTCGCATTTCCGATAGAGAAGCCAAGGTCACTGACTCCATCTACTGCGTAGTTCTTACAGAACTGCATGAATGGCGAGTTAGATGGGCCAGTTGACATGATTTCAAATAGTTGCTTACGGTCAACGCCTGCTTGTGAAGCGACAGCGAATGCTTGAGACATTGTGCAGACCGTTGTCATACCCATAAAGTTGTTGATAAGCTTAGTTGTGTGGCCAGCACCTAGTTCACCAAGGTTGAAGATGTTTTCACCTAGAACTTCTAAAATAGGCTTCATGCGCTCGAATGTTTCTGGCTTACCCGATGCCATGATATTAAGCTTACCTTCAAGAGCGTGTGCAGGAGTGCGACCAAGAGGGGCATCAATCATACCAGCGCCTTTTTCTGCCAAATCAGCACCAATTTTGCGTGTAGAGGCTGGAATTGAAGTACCGAAGTCAATCAGTACAGAGCCTTCTTTGATGCCAGCAAGAAGACCGTCTTCAGCGTAGACAATCTTTTCGACGATGGCTGAAGTTGTAAGGCAAAGCATAACGATGTCACATGCCGCTGCTAACTCTGCAGGGGTTTTTGCTTCAGTTGCGCCGCGCGCGACTGCTGCTGCAACCGCTTCCTTGTTAAGGTCCATGACAATTGGCTCAAAGCCGTTGCTTTGTAAACACTCAACCATGTTGCCACCCATAAGGCCTAGGCCGATGAATCCGATGACAGGTTTAGTCATATCTTACTCCAAATTGTATTATTATATGCTTTAAGTGTGGTAAGAATATATGCTTGTTGCGATTTAAGCAATCGTTGTTTTTAAGAAAACTTGATTGACGAGAGCTATCGCACGGAATTGCAAAAACTGTGACAGATTTCCCCTACACACTTTGTATGTAGGGGGCTGAGAGGATGTTAAAGGAATTTATGTTGTTAGGGGAGTTAAGTTCTTTAAAGGTGTAAAACGTTTGGCAAGAAGTACAAGCACAATGGCGAACACTGAGCCCAGATATGCGCCGCCAATAAGATCACTGACGAAGTGAAAGTACATACCTAATTGTCCAAGGCAGGTTAAAGCGATGAGTAAGAAAGCGGGAATACGCAATTTCGGATAGAGTATCCAAACAACGACCATAGAAGCGAATATTGCCGTGGCGTGACCGGACGGAAAGGACTGATACCAGACGCCTGAATGGAAAGGGTGAAACCCGTATTCACGATTATTTATCCAAGATGGGTTGCCATCTTTCCATGTTGCTGGCCAGTACCGACCAAAAACATATTTTAGTTGGTCTTTCACCGCAGAAGAGAGATATACACTGATGGCGACAATGAATGAACATAACATCCATTTTTCTACCTTTCTTTTAAAAATAAAGACTAGGATAGACAGAATACAGAAAGCGGCGATAACATAGCTGAGGTAAACAGGAATCGCTGAAAACCAGTCTAGTATTTTGTACTGTCTTAGGTGATTCACTGCAGCGAATTCAGCAGCAGGCCGATCAACGAAATAGTAGCAAAATACTATCGCTAAAAAAGTGAGAATACTTGCCGAGACGAATTTTTTTAGTGTCATTACTTACTCCAATTTAGTTTGACGGTATCGTTCGATTAAAATCAACAGGACCTTTTGCCCAGTTTACGTTTTGATTGATGGCATATTGGACATATTTTGTTTTTGAGCTGATATCAGATCTCTTGCTTGGCTCGTAGCCTTGCCACAAAGTTAAACCAAGGTTTTCAGGCAACTTTTCTAGTATTGTTTGAGTTTTCGTTGTGTTATAGACGAGAATTTTCGAAGGATGCATCTTTCTGATTTGGATAAAGAATATTGTCAATTGGTGTATGTTTTTATTTGAGGCTTTGAGGTGAATACTGTCGATATCTATCGCAACTTTAGCAATGCTTTGATCAGCACTTCTACTTATTACTTTTTCAAAAAACTGGGCTTGTTTTTGACCACTAACCTTATAAGAAAATACGTGGTAGGGGATGACTTGAATACGGTTTTCAGTCGCTAACCTTACATTCTTATAAAACATAGGGTCGATATAATTGTCTCCTTGTGTCGCTTTTAAAATCGCTATCTTTACGCCAGATTGTTGTGCGGCATGCCAATTTATTTGTCCACTATAGTGAGAACTGTCAACGATAGAAGGTGCCGCAGAACTCATTGCAGAATAGAATAAGGCTACACTAATTAATAAGCTTGTTATGTTTTTACTTATCATATTGATTATTATGATGAAAATTTATTCACATTATTTCACAATGTCAGTCTAATGAGAACGTTCTTGCTACGAAGTCACTACTGCTATTCAAGATAAATTAACGTCGCAAACAGAAAGCAGCTTTTCTTAAATGGATCCAACAAGTGATATGTTTAGGTAAATATATTGATTGTTCTATAAGTAATTTGTCAGTTTATACTGCCAGTGAATGTTATTTAAAACGCTTACTTAGTGCTGGTACTATTGGATTAATTAGACTTAAGAGACACACTGCGATGAAACATAATTGCTATAAAATCTTGTTAATAGTTGGCTCCTTGCTGTTAGGTGCTTGCGCTTCTTTACCTAAGAGTCTTGAGTCAAATAACCCGGACGTTGTGACGAGCTACCATACTTGGAAACAGTCAGATTCCATTGTTGGCTCCGAAGTTAGAGTTGGTGGTGTGATTGCCAAAGTGACCAACCTTAAGGAAAGAACCAAAATAGAAGTTGTCGATTTACCGATCAACTCAGCGGGGCAGCCGAACATTCATGCTGAAGCTCGAGGCAGATTTATCGTTTATGTTCAAGGATTCTTGGACCCAGTCACTTTTGCAAAGGGCAGATTAATTACTGTTCTTGGAACGACATTGAAACCAGAAGTAGGTACGGTCGGAGAATATCAGTATCATTTTCCAGTGATGGAAGCGACGGGATATCATTTGTGGCGGATACAGAAACGAGTAGTGGTTGATGGGCCACTTTATACCTATCCATGTCTAGGCTTATATTGCCATAGTTATTATGGTCCTAGAGAAGGCCGAGTGGTTACCGAGGTACAATGAAAACTGAGCAAAAAAAATACCAATTAAAGCAAGGCCAAATCGCTGCAATAGAGCTTGGTGAAGTGAGTGCTTCGCCAATTACTATTTTATTTTTGCATGGTTGGTTAGATAATGCGGCAAGTTTTGCTACGACTATGGAAGCACTTCATCAATTTGCACCTTCTTACCACTTATGTGCCATAGATTTACCTGGTCATGGGTGCTCGTACCATAAGTCTGAAGGAAATTACTATCCTTTTCATGACTATATTGACGACATCTACCAGTTAATCAGCACTCATTTCAAACAGCGGCAAATAGTGCTGGTGGGACACTCACTTGGAGCCTTGATTGCGAGTTGCTTCGCAGCGGCTTTTCCAGAACTAGTCGCTGGCTTACTCGAAATAGAAGGAGTGGGTCCATTACCAGAGAGCGAATCGGATACAGTAAAGCGTTTACGAGAAGGCATTATTAGCCGTAAGCGAATTTTGAATAAACCACGCCGTTCTTTTACTAGCTTAGAACAAATCATTAGCCATCGAGCCGAAATAAATAAAGTGAGCCCCAAGCTCATTGAACCGATAGTCAAGAGAGGCGTAAAGCAAGACAATAACTCGTATTATTGGTGTCATGACATCAAATTACAGTCTCAGTCCGTCTATCGAATGTCCTTTCGTCATGCTAACGAAACCCTTACTCAGATCACGTGTCCTCATGAAATTATTTTGGGTGAGTCTGGTTACCCTGAGTTAAAAGAAAGAGTTAAGCAAATTGATAGATTGAATTTCGGTTTAACCGCCTTACCCGGCGGTCATCACTGCCACCTAGAAAATCCAAGTATTGTTACAGATGTAATAGTAGGCTTAGTTAACAAAATTTAAACAACTGTTTGAATATGAATTCAACCAATGGTTGGATAGGGCTTCGTTCAAACAATATTCCCTCACTAAAGTTGTCAATTCCCTACTTGTGTATAGATAGCAAGCGTTCGGTGAAAGGTGAGGTAAAACTACCAAATAGGAGTAAACACGTGGACAAGCCTTGGCTATCTCGTTACCCAAAAGACGTTCCAGAAGTGATTGATCCGGAGCAATACACATCACTTGTTGAAATGTTTGAACATTCAATCGCAAAGTTTTCCGATCAGCCCGGTTTTGAGAACATGGGGACGGTAATGACTTTTCGAAAATTAGAAGAGAGAAGCAGGGCTTTTGCTGCCTACTTACAACAAGAATTAAAGCTACAGAAAGGTGACAGAGTTGCCTTGATGATGCCTAATTTACTGCAATATCCGATAGCTCTTTTTGGCATTTTGCGAGCAGGGTTAATTGCGGTTAACGTCAACCCTCTATACACCGCCCGAGAGTTAGAGCATCAACTCAATGATGCTGATGTGTCAACTATTGTCATCGTCTCTAATTTCGCTAAAACATTGGAGGAAATCGTTGATAACACGCCGGTTAAGCACGTAATTTTAACTAGTTTAGGGCAAATGCTACCTAGGGCGAAAGGAACCGTGGTGGACTTTGTCGTTAAGTACGTTAAAAAATTAGTACCGAAATACCACTTACCTGGTGCTATTTCGATGCGCAAGGCGATTAGGTCTGGCAGAAAACTGCAATATGTCAAACCCTTTATGTCGGGAGAAGATATCGCTTTCTTGCAATATACTGGAGGTACAACTGGGGTAGCCAAAGGGGCGGTTCTCACCCACCGCAATATGGTCTCAAATGTGCTGCAAGCGAAAGCTATATATGGTCCTGTATTGTCTGAAGGTAAAGAAAACGTTGTGACCGCACTTCCGCTTTATCATGTTTTTGCATTGACTGTAAATTGTTTGCTGTTTATGGAGTTGGGTGGCAGGAACCTTTTGATTACTAACCCTAAAGATATCCCCGGTTTTGTAAAAGAAATTGCCAAATTTCCGTTCACTGCTATTACCGGGGTAAATACGCTTTTCAATGCCCTAGTCAACAATGAAGATTTCCATGAAGTCGATTTTTCTCACCTCAAGTTATCAGTAGGTGGGGGGATGTCTGTTCACCGAGCTGTCGCTGAAGAGTGGAAAAAAATAACAGGAACCTACCTACTCGAAGGATATGGATTGACCGAATGCTCGCCGTTGGTCTCAGCTTACCCATATGATTTGAAGGAATATAATGCTTCTATCGGCTTGCCTGTTCCTTCTACTGATATTCGCATCGTAGATGATGAAGGAAACGATGTGGGTTTTGACGGAGAAGGAGAGTTATTGGTTAAAGGCCCTCAGGTAATGCAAGGGTATTGGCAGCGAGCTAACGCAACAAAAGAAGTGATAAACCAAGAAGGCTGGTTGTCAACAGGAGATATTGTGCGATTTGAACAAGACGGCTTTCTGCATATTGTTGATCGCAAAAAAGATATGATCTTAGTATCGGGTTTTAATGTGTATCCAAATGAAGTTGAAGATGTCGTTGCTGGGCATGACAAAGTATTAGAAGTTGCGGCAATAGGTCAACCAAACGACAAGTCGGGCGAAGTAGTAAAAATATACGTGGTGAAAGCCGATCCGAGCCTAACCAAGGAAGAGATATTGACTCATTGCAAGTCACGCCTAACTGGGTACAAGGTACCGAAATTAATAGAGTTCAGGGAAGACTTACCTAAAACCAATGTCGGAAAAATTTTGCGTAGAGAGCTAAAAGCGGAAAATGATGCTTCAATCGAGAAAAATGCTCATATAAGCAAAAGCGCGTAAGATGATTGGCTGAATGTGAGTAGATTCTATGGCTGTGTAAATGATTCAGATACAAACAAACTATATACCTTTCTAAATTGACAAGAATCTAAATGGGAATAGTGATAGTATTCGTTTAATTAATGACTCTTTCTCTGAATGGTTTGAGAAGCTTTTCTCAATTTACATAGATATCAAATTTTTAACCTGAATGGGATTTCAGTGAACTACCAAATTATTACTACACACTCGGAGCTCAGTTTAGTTTGTCAGCAAGCTCGAAACAGCGATGTAGTCATGCTTGATACAGAGTTCGTACGTACTCGCACCTATTACCCTCAATTAGGATTGATCCAACTTTATGATGGTTCGACGTTATCGCTAATTGACCCGATAGCACTTGCAGACATGTCACCTTTTGTTGACTTATTGAAAGATGTCTCAGTATTAAAGGTACTGCATGCATGTGGAGAAGATTTAGAAGTCTTTCAAAATACATTTTCATGTGTACCAATGCCGTTAGTTGATACTCAGGTGATGGCCTCATTTTTAGGAAATGGAGTGTCCACTGGGTTTGCAGCTTTAGTTAAAGAGTTTTTAGGCGTTGAACTCGATAAGAGTGAATCAAGAACGGATTGGATGGCAAGGCCGTTAACACCAAAACAACTCGATTATGCAGCAGCAGATGTGTTCTATCTTTACCCGCTTTTTGAAACCTTGCAAAGCAAAGTAATACAGCTTGGCTGGTGGGAAGCGGCTCAACAGGAGAGTGATCTCATTACGAGAAAGAGAGTTCGTCAGACACAACCGACTGAAGCATACCTCGAAATCAAAGGTGCGTGGCAATTACGGCCTAGCGAGTTAGCGATTCTGAAACCATTGGCAACTTGGCGTTATGAGGAAGCGGTAAAAAGAGATCTTGCGCTGAATTTTGTATTTCGAGAAACTGACCTTTTGACGGTCGCTAAAATGGTGATAACAGATACTAAAGTGATGGAAAAACAAGGTATTGATCCAAGATCAATCCGACGTCATGGCGCCAAAATCGCCTCATTGGTAAAAAAAGGCAAATCAACACCTACAGAAAATTATCCCGAACGAATTGAGCGTCTTATGGATGCTCCTGGATATAAGCAGCTGTTCAAACAACTTAAAGATGAAGTAAAACGCGCTTCGCATAATTCGGGCTTAGCAACGGAATTCTTAGCTTCCAAAAAACAGCTTAACCAACTCATAAAGTGGGTATGGAAGCAAGATAGAGATCCATCGAGATTACCTGATCTTATGCAGGGGTGGCGCATGGATATACTTGGAAGTAAATTAGACAAAATTATTGGTGGCAATTTGTTGAGTTAGTTTGTTGCGGGATCTTGGTTTCTATTATTATTGCTTTGAAGGAGTGAGTCTTATAGTAGAGTGTTAGGTTGAGCGCTGGATAGAGGGATTGTATGCTATTTGAGCGCTCAGTAGGTTAATTTGTTTCGCTGGGGCTACAATTTGCTTCGTCTTCACAGCACTCACTCTGTAAATAAGCAATAACCTGTAAAAGGTGGCGATATTCCGCTGTACAGAAAAGGGTTGTACTTTCCCTACGCTGTGTTACTAGTCCAGCAGAGCAAAGACCAGAGATATGGTGAGATAAAGTTGAACCCGGCATTTCTAGCTCACGTTGGATATTGCCAACTGGGATACCTTGGTGCCCAGCTTTAACAATACGCTTATATATTTGTAATCTTGTTGGGTGGCCTAGTTCTTTTAGCACCTTTGCCACTTCCTGTAATTCCATCTTATTTAAACCCTAGATACTCCAATTGGTATGATGATTTTGAGTGGGCAATTGCCATCTCAATTTAAGGGAGCACTTTGGCGCCCCCTTAATTGATTTCAATTTACTTCTCTTCATCTGGTAGTTTTACATTGAGCTCTAATACAGAAATATCGTCATCTTTTTGCTCAAAGGTAAGATCGACCATCGATGGTTCTACTGCGACATATTTACCTATGACTTTTAGAATATCTTCTTTAAGCTGAGGTAAGTAGCTTGGCGCAGGGTCGTCAGCACTTCTTCTTTCAGCGACGATAATTTGTAACCGCTCTTTTGCAAGGCTTGCTGATGTTTTCTTTTGAGGTCGGAAAAACTCTAATAATGACATTCCGTATTAGCCTCCGAATAGACGTTTAAAGATTCCTTTCTTCTGCTCGGTTAAAAAGCGGAAGTCAATTTGTTGGCCAAGTAAGCGTTCAACAGTATCATGATAGGCCATACCAGCATCAGATTCCTCATCGAAGATCACTGGAACACCTTTATTTGATGCATTGAGTACCGCTTGGCTTTCTGGAATGACGCCTAATAGTGGAATATGCAATATTTCTTCTACGTCTTCGACACTTAACATCTCGCCTTGGGTGACTCTCATTGGGTTATAACGAGTCAGCAACAAGTGCTGTTTAACCGGCTCCAAGCCTTCTTCTGCTCGTCTGGACTTGGAGTCCAATATACCCAAAATTCGGTCAGAGTCTCGAACGGAGGATACTTCTGGGTTAGTCGTGATGATAGCTTCATCAGCAAAATAGAGTGCCATCAATGCCCCTTGCTCTATACCCGCAGGAGAGTCACAAATGACAAAGTCAAATCCCATTTCGTCCAGTTCATCAAGCACACGTTTTACTCCGTCTTTGTCTAATGCTTCTTTATCACGTGTTTGTGAGGCTGGTAAAACGAATAAATTGTCTGTTCTTTTATCTTTAATTAGTGCTTGGTTAAGCGTCGCTTCTTCGTTAATGACGTTAACAAAATCATAAACGACTCGTCTTTCACACCCCATAATGAGGTCTAGATTTCTCAGGCCGATATCAAAATCAATGACCGCGGTCTTTTTGCCTTTCAGGGAAAGCCCTGAAGCGATCGCCGCGCTTGACGTGGTTTTTCCCACACCACCTTTTCCTGACGTTACAACAATAATGCGTGCCATTACGTTTTCCTTATGTTTCTAGATAGTGAGGACTTCAAAGTGTAAGTTATTGTCACACATACTAAACATGACTTTTTTTTGCCATAGCTCACTATCAATTTGATCGCTGAGCCAATAATTTCCGGCTATGGATATCAACTCAGCTTGTAAATCGTTGCAAATAATTTTTGCTTCGGTGGAACCTCCGGCCCCAGCTATCGCTCGACCTCGAAGGGTTCCATGAATATGTATAGAGCCGTCCGCAATCACTTCTGCACCTGGGCTTACGTGGTTGAGTACGACTAAATCTGAGTTTTGGGCGTATACCTGCTGCCCTGACCTGATAGGTGTCCGAACAATTTTAGTCGGCACCATATTGGTAGGTTTCTTTGACGGTGGTTTGCTCGAAGACATGATAGCAAAACCTTCATCGGAAGCCAGTGCTTGGATGCGCTTATCTTTACTTCCAGTGATGCCAACAGGGATAAGTCCAGCTTCCTTTATACCTGTTTTAAGGGCAGCAAAATCAATATCTTCACTCACGCATGAAATATTGATAACGACCGGCGCAGATGTAAAAAACGTCGGAGCTTGCTCCACTTTTTTTTTCAAAAACTGGATAGATTTTTCTACTTCGTTGTCAGACAGATGTAGAACCGACAGAGTAAAGCTGCTGCCTTTTAGGTCAGGTGCTTGCGACATTGATGATTCGACCTCAATAACCTTTAGCTCAGATGAATAGAGTATTCTTTTATAATAGAGTTATCATGTTATATTTCTCACATTAGCTCAGCAAGCTATCTGGTCGTTAAATGAGTGATTTAGTCGAAAAAATAGCTAAACATTTACGAAATTCATTATTTTTGATGAGAATTTGAAATTTATATTTAAGGTATTCAATGCTCTGCTCAATTTACAAAAGTTCAAAAAAAGAAGGCACCTATCTTTATTTACCAAAGAAAGATGATTTTTCTCAGGTTCCTGACACTCTCATGAAGATGTTCGGTAAACCAGTATTTGTGATGGTGATAAAGTTAGAAGGACGTAAGCTGGCCCGAGTAAGCATAGAAAAAGTAAAAGAATCTCTAGATTCTGAAGGCTTCTTCTTGCAATTACCTCCACCTCCTGAAGACTTATTAGAACAACATAAGAAACAGAAGGCCCAGCGAAATAACTCCGCTTGAACTCTGATTAATTGCTCAAGGAGGGCAATTTGAAAAAATTACTGACTGTCTTATTAGGCCTCGGCGTAGCTACTTCTGCTTATTCTAAAGATGTAAGTTTCGAACAATATGTTGAAACGTTAAAAGAAGAAGCGCGAGCTGACGGGATCTCCGACCGAATACTTACTGAAGCGTTTGAAAATGTTAAATATGTTCCTAGGGCAGTAAAAGCCGATCGCAACCAGCCTGAAAAACGCCTCACACTTGACGAGTACATTCCAAGAGCTGTTCCTCAATGGAAAGTAAAACAAGCTAAAGCCTTGTATAAGAAATATTACCCAGACTTAGTCAAAATTGGTCAAAAGTATTCCGTTCAACCTCGATTTATTGTCGCACTTTGGGGCGTTGAAAGTAATTTTGGTAAATTTACGGGTAACTACAACGTTATTGATGCGCTGACGACGATGGCTTATGACGGGCGAAGGGAAACCTTTTTCCGAAGTGAGACCATAGCTGCTTTAAAAATACTTCAGGAAGGGCATATTCAAGTCGAAGACATGAAAGGATCTTGGGCTGGCGCTATGGGGCAGTGCCAGTTTATGCCGAGTTCATACCTAGCTTATGCAGCCGATGGTAACGGTGATGGCAACAAGGATATTTGGACATCACCTGACGATGTTTTTGCATCAACCGCAAATTATTTACACAAATCAGGTTGGAGTGACAAGCATACTTGGGGGCGTCAAGTTCGCCTACCTAAAGGGTTTGATAAGGCGTTAGCTGGTAGAGAAGAAGACAAAGCCAAGCCTCTAGAAGAGTGGAGTAAGCTCGGTATCACCAAATACGATGGTAAACCGTTACCTAATTTAGGTAAGAACGATATAAAAGCGTGGCTAATTATGCCTGATGATTTAGATGGGCGAGTGTACCTTATTTACAATAACTACCAAGTTCTAATGAAATGGAACCGCTCCTATTACTTCGCTACTGCAGTCACTCATTTAGCTGATGCAATAAAGTTTGATCCTTAAATGAAAAAACAAAAGGCTCCATTCGGAGCCTTTTGTTATTACGAAGCGTTAGTTTTTATTTATTTTGTATGAAACTGTTCACAAGCGATCATTGTATTTTCTATGAGACTTGCAACGGTCATTGGGCCAACTCCGCCTGGGACAGGTGTAATAAAGCTCGCTTTTTCTTTTGCTACATCGTATTCAACATCACCAACCAACTTTCCTGATTCTAAACGGTTGATGCCTACATCGACCACGATTGCACCTTCTTTTATCCATTCTCCAGGGATAAAGTTAGGCTTACCAACAGCGACGACTACAACATCCGCTTGGCGGACATGGCTTTCAAGATCTTTAGTGAATCGGTGACATGTGGTCGTAGTGCAACCAGCCAATAGAAGTTCAAGAGTCATAGGACGTCCAACAATGTTGGATGCACCTACAACGACAGCATGCTTACCTCTAAGTTGAATATTATAACGGTCAAGTAGAGTGATAATACCTTTTGGTGTACAAGAGCGTAGCTTAGGGATACGCTGAGCAAGTCTACCAACGTTGTAAGGATGGAAGCCGTCGACATCTTTTTCTGGAATGATACGCTCTAGAACATGAGTGCTATCAATTCCAGCTGGTAGTGGCAGTTGAACTAGAATTCCATCAATTTCAGGGCTCTCATTTAATTCATCTACGAGATCGAGTAGCTCTTGCTCAGTGGCTGTTGCTGGCAAGTCATAGGATTTAGATACAAAACCTACTTCCTCACAGGCTCTGCGTTTGCTACCTACATAAACTTGTGACGCTGGGTCTTCTCCAACTAATATAACGGCAAGACCTGGAGCTCTCAGTCCGGCTTCTGTGCGTGCTTTTACACGAGCTGCAACTTCAGAACGTACAGTTTGTGAAATAAGTTTACCGTCGATATTTTGAGCAGTCATGACTTTCCTTCAAATGGGTGGCCAATAAATTTGTGCGCATTGTCGCAAAAAATCAAGCCAACATCCACAGGCAAACGTTTGCATTGTTCGTAAATTGTTCGTGTTTATGAGCTTTGTGGATTTTTTAGGCACTTGAATCAAAAAGTTATATAAAGACGTTGATTTCGGAATTTCAACTCGTATAATTCCCTCCTGTAGCGCGCCCTTAGCTCAGCTGGATAGAGCACGTCCCTTCTAAGGATGTGGTCGAAGGTTCGAATCCTTCAGGGCGTGCCATTTATGCAGAAAGCCCGATAACTTATAAAGTTATCGGGCTTTTTCGTTGTTATCACATCGCAATGAATAAACTACTACTGTTCTTCAGGTGCTTGCGGTGCATCTGTTAAGGTGTGTAGGAAAGCGACTATGTCTTGGACTTCTTCGTCGGTTAAGCCTAATTCCCCAATATTTCCTCCATTATTTATGTTTTCGTCCACCTCTGGAGTGAAATTACCATTACGTGTGTTATAAAAGTTGACGACTTCTTCTAGGGTATTGAATACTCCGTTGTGCATGTACGGCGGAGTGACGGCAACGTTTCTTAACGTCGGTACTCTGAATTTGCCGTTTTGGTCATCGTCATTGACAACTGCGCCTAAACCTAAGTCTACAAATGCCGTGCCATCAGGGTTCAATACCGAATCTAAGTTTAAGAACGGATTGTCAGGGTTTGCCGGCACTCCGATATTAAAGTATCTAAAGTCAGTAAACAGCATTGGATTTTGACCTATTTCATGGCAACGTTCACAGTCTCCCCCGTCATCATCATTGAATAGAACAAATCCTCTCTGTTCTTGAGCGGTGAATTGAGCCTCTCCGGCCATCACAGCATCAAATTTTGAGTTAAATGGTGAAAATGCTTCAGTTCGCTCAAATGCAGCAATGGCTTCGGTCATACTCTCATAAGCGTCTTCGACATTATTGAAAATGCCAGCACCAAATATCGCTTCAAAAGAAGGGGCGTACTCTGCTTGACTGAGTTTCAGAACCACCTCTTGTTCATCGGCATTATTCATTTCAAGCGGGTTGAGGAAAGGTCCTGCTGCTTGTTCCTCAAGAGTGTTGACCCTACCATCCCAGAATAAGCCGCCCTCGAAGTCACCATCATTATCTTGGGTTCGAGGAGGAATGAACTGAGCATAGGAAGCTGTTGGTGAATTTCTGCTACCAAAAATACCAGCGACAGCACCTTCTGAAGTTGCGATACCTGCGCCCGGATCAGCGAACCCAGCATTTGCAGTGTGGCAGCTAGCACAAGATTGTGAGCCAACTGGATTTGATAGGTTAGCATCATTGAATATTGCTTCTCCTAATTCTGCAAGGGTTAGCAACTGCTGGCCGTCGTCACCGTTGTTTGGATCATCACCATTGCCCGCATTTCCGTCATCGCCGCCATTTCCGTCATCGCCGCCATTTCCGTCATCGCCGCCATTTCCGTCATCGTCGCCATTTCCGTCATCGTCGCCATTTCCGTCATCGCCGCCGTTTCCGTCATCGTCATCATTTCTGTCTCGATCTTTATCCCTTCTCTTTTTCTTTTTCTTATCATCTCTACGGTCAGATTCTCCGGCTGCGTCAGTTTCACCTTCAATAGGGTGTTCGACTTGTGAGTCAGGTTTATCTTTCTGTCTTTTCTTCTTATCTTCATCGGCTAGTGCCGAAAAAGGAAGCAGAAAAGCTAGAAGAAAAATTATTCCCATGCGTCTAAAGTTCACTTCCATGTTTACATTTCCTCTGTTCGTTTGGGCTATTGCTTAAATAAGACTGTATAAAAATAATTTGGCGTTTTTTTTAAGACATTTAGATAAAGTTTATTTGAACAACTTCAAAGCGGTTTAATTTAGAGTGTTAAGTTTAGATAGATGGAATAAGTATCAATTTGAATGAATTATTTACATTGCTCATACAATGTTTAGTTAATTTATTGAAAGTGGGATAAATTAAAATAATCACATAAAATTTACATAAGTTAGGTAAATAAAGTAACTAATTAAAAATTAGGATATTATTAGGTTGTTGCTTTAATTTAGTATTGTTCTTTTTTAAGACGAAGCTGTTACATTTAATAATGTATTTATGTGATATTGTGTCCATTTTAATTTTGGTTTTTTCTCTTTTATTTGTCTAATTGCCAATTGACTAATTTTTGTATCCATGCTCTAACTTATGGGGTCTGGCCCAAATTGTCTAAAGAATTTGTGATTGTAGGATGTGGGGGGCTATGTTTATGTTATCTTTAAAATCTATATATTTGTGATGGTTTATTTCCTTGGTGTTTGATGTTTTATATAGGTCGGTGGCATTTAGTCGAGTGGTTTACTTTCCATAATATGAAAATGAAGTTAAATAGAAGATTACTTTATTTGGTAATATTAATTCTTAACCCTTTCTAATCCCGATAAATTATGTTTTCCTGTTACTTTACTGCAAGAATATCAACGTAGGTATAATTAAATGAATAAAATCGCTCTAGTGACTGGCGGCAGCCGAGGTATTGGTGCTGCTATCGTAAAATTGCTGGCGAATCAAGGCTATTCAGTAGCAATCAACTATCGTTTGAATAGAGAAGAGGCTGAAAAAACTCTAGCAGCAGTTGCTGATTGTGGCGCTCAAGGGATGTTAGTGCAAGCAGACGTGTCTGATGAAGAGCAAGTGATCAACATGTTTAGGGTTATAAAAGAGCAACTTGGTCCAGTTACTCACTTAGTTAACAATGCCGGTATTTTAAAAAAGCAGACATCTCTTTTAGGGTTAGATGCGGCACGCATCAACCAAATCTTAGCGACTAACGTTACAAGCTATTTAATTTGTTCAAGGGAAGCTGTGAGACATATGAATGACGGCGGTGCTATTGTCAATGTATCTTCCATTGCTGCAAAAACGGGTTCGCCAAATGAATACGTAGACTACGCTGCTTCAAAGGGTGCCATAGACACCATGACAATTGGTTTAGCGAAAGAATTAGCCAGCAAAAATATTCGAGTGAATTGTGTTCGGCCGGGGCTTATTGAAACTGATATTCATGCATCAGGTGGAGAGCCGAGAAGATATGAACGGGTAGGTAAGACTCTACCTATGGGGAGAGGTGGCAAAGCTGAAGAAGTTGCTCAAGCGGTAGCGTGGTTGCTATCCGCTCAAGCAAGTTATAGCTCAGGAACATTCATTGATGTTGCTGGTGGATTATAAAAGAGCTAATTAGGTAAGGATATAAATGGCATGTATTTATTCTGTCTACTTTGCTATCTACATAAATATAATTATCTGAATATATTAATAAAACCTTAACCTACAAAGCTGCTCAATTGGGTAAGCTATGCATCCTTTATCCTATTTGGTCGGTTGGTTAAGGAGAAGTAGTATGGGTAATTGGTATAAAGACGAAAAGAGCAATGAAGTTCCGGGTATCTCTCTCTCAACTTCTGACGGCGTATCATTTGAGTCTTCGGAATGGTTCTCATTGACGTTAGGGAATAAAGATGATTGGTCGGTTGGTAACTATTTCAGTTTTGCAGGACCGGTAACCGATAAGATATATATGGGTGAGTACACGCAGTATTATCCGGGGTACAAAATTGATATTGGCGGTATCAGCAAAAAATATAAAACACTTAGTGAGGCGTTTTTTGCCTTTTTCCACAAAATTACCTTTGGTAAATTTGAAGCTTCGGGAAATAGCGTAGTTGTCGATGAACAGCAAACGAATGTGGTTGAGAACAGGGTAGATAGTATTGTTAGTGAACTCAGTTCATCACTCAATCAGGTGCGTTCTTCGACAATCGTAAGTGAAAGTGTTCAAAGCGCGGTAAGCTTGGTTCAAAATAGAGTGCGAGCTCATTCACTCGATAGTGGAGTTTCTAAACTAAAAATCAGCAAAGCTAATGGTGAAGTACATTCGGGAAATTCTTCTGTTAGCAAAGTGGGCATTAGGATGCGGTCGCATAGCTTAGATATTTTTTAGGTTTGAAAACTCGGCCTTTAACATTTGTTGAAACAAAAAATTAACATTTAAAACATTGAGAAATTCGCTAGCTTTCATAATACTGTAACAATAACGTAATAAACAAGAGAGGCTAGCTTATGCATCATCAAGAAATGATTCAACCTTCCAATTTTGGCCTTATTAGCAAAACAGTTGTGTTTGCTTTATTGGGTATTTTCATTGTTTTATTAGTCATTTAATAGCAAAAAAATCAAAGAGACACTACCGCTTGCGGTAGTCGATCTTGTACAAATTCCATATAGAAATCAGTGATTTTATTGTGCTACCGTTGTTCCATACCGCTTTCTATGGAGTGACGAATGTCTATTTTCGACAACCTCTTAATTTCTAACCGATACTCTGAGCTTCCAGACTCGTTTTTTACAAGAGTCAATCCGCAGCCTCTAAAAAACACTCGTTGGGTCATATGGAACAATGATCTAGCTGCAGTATTGGGTTTTCCAACCTTTGATAAATCTTCCACAGAATGGCTTGCGAAGATGGACGGGAGTGATATTCACCCAAAATTTAAACCGCTCGCAATGAAATATACTGGCCATCAGTTTGGTGTTTATAACCCAGACTTAGGGGATGGTCGCGGGTTGCTGCTGGGAGAGGTCGTTGGGGCAGACGAAACTACATACGATATTCATTTGAAAGGCGCGGGACTAACCCCGTACTCACGTATGGGGGACGGGCGGGCTGTATTACGTTCATCTATTCGAGAATACTTGGCCAGTGAAGCAATGGCTGGGCTGAATGTTCCAACGACAAGAGCACTTGGGCTTATTACTAGTGATACGTTGGTATATCGCGAACAAGCAGAAAGTGGTGCGCTACTTTTACGCGTGACCGAAAGTCATGTTCGTTTTGGGCATTTTGAGTACTTGTTCTATACCAACCAACATGAAGAGTTGAAACTGTTGGTAGACAAAGTCATTGACTGGCACTTTCCATCTTGTCGGCTGTGCGACAAACCGTACGTAAGTTTTTTCCAGCAAGTCGTGGAACGTACAGCAAAGCTGATTGCCTGCTGGCAAGCTGTTGGGTTCGCCCATGGGGTGATGAATACCGACAACATGTCGATATTAGGACAGACCTTTGATTATGGCCCTTACGGTTTTCTGGATGATTTTGAAGCGGGTTATATTTGTAATCATTCCGATCATACTGGCCGCTATGCATTTAACCAACAACCAAGGATTGGCTTGTGGAACTTGTCGGCTCTTGCTTACGCTTTATCTCCTCTTGTAGACAAGGAAGACTCTCAATTATTGTTGGATGAATATGAAAGTACTCTGAGCCAGCAATATTATTATTTAATGAGGAGCAAGCTGGGCTTAACAACTCCTAGAATGGAAGATACTGAGTTGATAAATCAACTGCTCAATTTGTTAGAGAAAGATAATATCGACTATACCCACTTCTTCCGCCAACTCTCTTATATCGATTCCGCTGGTACCAAAGAAGTTGCAACACTATTTAAATCCAAGCCAGAAATTGAACACTGGTTCAAAAAATACCTATCCAGAATTGAGCAAGATAACCGAGAGCAAAGTCAAGAACTGTCAATGAAACAGCGTTGTGCAGATATGCGCAAATGGAATCCCAAATATATTCTACGAAATTATTTAGCACAGAATGCGATTGAGTTGGCTGAGCGAGGAGACTTTAGTGAAGTACATAAATTAGCCAGCCTCTTGAAGCATCCCTTTGATGAACAGGCCGAAAATGAGAAATACGCGGAACTTCCTCCCGAATGGGGGAAAAAATGTGCTTGAGTTGTTCATCATAGTCGATGGTGAACTCATTTTTTTGCGACTAAACTAGAAGAGAAGTCATAGCCTCAGACTATGAAATGTTTATTTTTGAGGCTGAATGGAGGTGTTTTATGTTTAGGCAAAAAGGGAATAAGTTCAAACAAAAAAGAAAACACTTTCGATTGCGTTATCCTAAAACAGATCGTCCAGTTATTCATTTGATCGATGGAAACTATTTCGTGTCAGAAATGTCTGAAAACGGCTTGCGCCTGGTCATGAAAAATACATCAATACTTTGTCACGGAATGTCGGTGCATGGAACCGTGTCATTGCACGAAGACAGTCATGTTGATATTGAAGGTGCAATAGTACGTTTTGAAGGTGACGAGGTGATTTTGTGTTTGAATAAAGGCCCAAGCGTCAATGTTATGGAATCGGAGAAAATTCATCTTCGTCATGAGTATCCATTGCTTGCTCAAAACTTAAAGGTATTAAATCAAAGGCGGCCGAGTTTTAAGCGTCGATGATGTGCACTTCAAGAGGCTTTTGAACTCCCAACCGAGCTCCATTGCTGAATTTTTTCAAGCACTAAAGCTTTATTGATTGGCTTGGTCAAAAAGTCATTCATTCCTGCGTTCAAGCAATCTTGCCTATCACTCTCCATTGCGTTTGCAGTCATGGCTACAATAGGCGTATTTGCGTGTAAATCGCCTGCTTCTCCAAGTCGAATTCTTTGCGTCGCTTCATAGCCGTCCATTTCAGGCATTTGGCAATCCATCAAGATGATGTTTATTTCGAGGTCCGCTTTTAATTTCTCTAACGCTTGTAGCCCGTTCTCCGCGATGACGATATCAACATTAAATTGACTCAGAACACCCCTTATTACTACTTGATTAACCCTGTTATCTTCGACAACTAATACTTTTGTTCCTTTGGCGATGGTTTGGGCAAGCTCACCAGTGTCTTCCGCTTTTAAACTGGTTAGATAGTTGTGTGTAACAAGCGTTTCTTTTCCGCTAAAACTATCACTTGCTATAACATTTAACGCATTAAATAAATCTGAAGTTGTGGCTGGTTTAGCAAAATAACCGGAAAATCCTAACTCTTTGAATTCTTTGTAATTAGCAATGCTTTCCATTGAGGTCATCATAATAAGCTTTGTCGCTTTGAATTCTTCAACACTTCGAATTGCTTTACATAGTTCAAGGCCATTGCAATCAGGCATTTGCATATCGAGAAATGCTATATCATACAGTCCTTTATTCGTCTTTAGCGATTTATCAAACTGAAGGAGAGCTGAATTTTTGTCAAAGGCACTCTCTACATTCGCTCCCCAATGTTCTAGCTGTTTGCTGAGAACTTCTCGGTTAACTTCATTGTCGTCAATCACCAATATTGAAAGTTTGCTGATATCCGCTTTTGGCAGAACTATAGCGGAGCGGTTTGATTTACCCACTACAATTTCAAATGAAAAGGTACTACCTTTGCCTACCTCGCTTTCGACTTGTATGTTTCCTCCCATTAGAAGACATAGTTTTTTCACTATGGCCAGCCCTAAACCTGTTCCTCCATATTTACGTGTAGTCGAAGCGTCAACTTGACTAAATTTGTCGAATAGATTTTCTATCTTGTCGTTAGGTATTCCGATTCCAGAATCAGCAACGGATGCTTGAAGTGTCCATTGAGTATCTGAAAGCTCGACTAATTTTGCAGTAACAATGATTTCTCCTCGCTCGGTGAACTTAACCGCATTGCCAACTAAGTTTGCGAACACCTGACGTATTCGACTACTGTCGCCAACAATCATAGTTTGATTGACTTCAATGGTGTCGAGAATCACTTCTATATTGGAATTCGATAGACTGGCTGCAGTTGATTCACAAAAGTCGCCCAATACTCTGCGAAGATCAAAGTGATGAGATTCTAATTCGAGCTTGTCGGCTTCAATTTTGGAGAAATCCAAAATATCATTGATGATATGCAGAAGAGAGACGGCACTGTTATGCGCTAAATACGCTTGGTGTTTTTGAGAATTATTAAGACTATTTTCAAGGAGTAATTCAAGCATGCCTATCACACCGTTCATTGGTGTTCGTATTTCGTGACTCATGACTGCTAGGAATTCGCTTTTGATACGTGCCGCTTGCTCTGCTTTTTCTTTGGAGTCGATTAAGGCTTGTTCTGCCTGCTTGGAAGTAGTGATGTCTTTGACGATACCTGAAAATATTATGCCGTGTTCAGTGGCTACGCGTGCAATCGAAAGTAATATTGGAAAGCGCTCCCCATTTTTTCTGATTGCATGTAGTTCTCGGCTTAATGCTCCTTTTTGGTTCTGATTGCTAATGATATTAGACTTTCCAGAATTAATGTATTTATCGATATGGTGTTGGTGTATTTCTGCGTTGTGTTTGTCCATCAGCATTTCAATGGGTTGATGGAGTATTTCTTGCTCAGAATAACCAAAGATAACTTGTGCAGCTTGGTTGAAAGTGAGGATGCGCCCTTCCGAGTTAATCGTAATTATCCCGTCTGCTGCAGTGTCGAGAATTGCGGTAAGCTTTTGTTTCGTTGTTTCTTGAATGGCTAAGATCCGCTCCTTTTCCTTTACCTCATAATCTAAGTCACTAACGGACGTGGTGGTGATTTTTAGTTGTGAACTTAAATCGTTAATGGAAGAGGCAATGAGCGCTATTTCTTTAGAGTCTGATGGAGGTATAACGTAGTCGAGTCCTTTGTCACCTAAGGTTTGAATTTGAGAGATCAAACTAGTAATGGGCTTAATCATCGTTCTTCGTAACAAAAAGAATAACAAGACGGACAAAACTAGAATGGTGATTACTTCAATATAGGCAATTGCGGATTGTAGGCTATCGGTACTATGCAAAGCAGCATCTTCAGCAAAGCTTAATGTTAATAGATAAGTTGCCAGACCGATTTGTACTGATTTTGAAGCGGTCACTACCTTTTCTTCTTTGTTATCAACATTTGTGCTGACTTGTAACTCTTTGTTGCTCAGACTTTGAAGTGAAATACTGTGAATGGGCAAATACGCTGACTTCAGCTTATCCACCGACTTAGCGAGTAAAGCTTGATAATTGTGTTGCCAGTTGTAGGATACAATGACCCAACCAATGAGGCTATTGTTTAACCTAATTGGACTTGCAACCCATTGAGATATATGGGGGGATATGCTGTCGTGGAGGAGAAGATCATTATTGGGTTGGCTGATAACAGTGTGATCTTTCAGAAGCTGAGAGAAAAGAGGGCTCGATTCGACGTTAAGTGTTTGTGCTGCGGAGCTTAAGCTAGTGTTGTGATTTAAGGTATTTGATGTCGAAATCACTTTTCCGTTGTAGTCGACAATAAGTATATAGTTTATCGTTGAATATTCTTTTACCACACTATTCAATATTTGAGTTATCCGCGGCCCATTTTTGTACTTGATGAGCATAGGTAAGTCTTGGTTTCTAGATGTGATTTCACTGATTGATGCTTGAGCGAGGCTATTTTCCTCTAATATGCCAGATAAAAGTTCAAGGGTTCCGTTAAGTTGTTGATAAACAGATTTTTTGATTTCGTTATGAGTTACCGTAAAAGTGATTGCACTCATAATCAGCAATATACCAGACGTTAACCCAGTGATGATTAATGTTAACTTTGCAACTAAACCCATTCCATGGCACTCATGTTGGTAAAGTGAAATCTAACAGGCAGTTTATCTACCTGAAGGGATAGAGAAGAGAGGGCAAGAACAAGCTACCCAACAGATGGACGCTTATGTGCAAAATCATTCGGGCTCTATGTTGCCCTAATCCTAGCCGTTCTTATCTTTATAGCTATAAGTTTAGAGCCAGAGGTTCAAACTTCAAACATTTGTATCATATGCATCGAAGGATATATGGAATCGATCTGATATTTAGTCTTCTAAAGGTACTCTGACATAAAATTTGCATTAAATTGATATTGTTGACTCTGCACTTTTCTCAGCCTTCTATACTTACAGTAACGTTAATATCAAATCCCCCACTTAAGGTGTTTTTGCTTGCTTAAATACCTTTACAAAATGGTATAGGAGAGGGTAGAGCATGTGTTCCTTCCCACTGTGGTACCCTCTCCTTACTTTTTCTTTTTTACGCCACATCTACGGAAATTTTTCTGAGGCTTCCTTTATGAAAAATTTTGCGGCTAATACTTGAAAAATATTATCTAGTCCCCACCTACACGGTTGTACGTAACTTTGTTCGAATTTGGAGCGATTGGCTGGAAATATCGATTGTAAAACAATCTATCTAGGGGATCGGCTCGACAGGTTAGATTAAGGTCGTTAGAATGCTGCGTCTAATTTAATTCCAGTGGTGAGATCGAACAATATTCATTCTACTTCTCAGGATTCATTTAAGACTGAGAGAAATGAAGGTCTACCAGACGCTAAAGTAAAGATTGTGCTTTGATACCCAATCATGAATTGGGGTTGTAGTGCATAAATTAAAGGATGTAGTCGCTGAAAGAGTGACTCATATGCTCAGAATAACATGAGCCATTTTTGAGGTTAATAAATAATGCAAGTTACTGTTGAAACGCTAGAAGGTCTAGAGCGCCGTATTAATATTACTGTTCCAGCTGCAAATATTGAAGATGCAGTTACAACGGAGTTACGCAAAATTGCAAAGAACCGTCGTTTCGATGGTTTCCGTAAAGGTAAAGTGCCATTGAAAATGGTTGCTCAAATGTACGGTCAAGCAGTACGCCAAGACGTGATGGGTGACGTAATGCAACGCCACTTCATTGACGCTATCGTTAAAGAAAAAGTTAACCCAGCAGGAGCGCCAACTTTTGCTCCTGTAGAATCTAAAGAAGGTGAAGACTTCGTATTCTCTGCAACTTTTGAAGTTTATCCAGAAGTTGAAATCAAAGGTCTGGAAAACGTTACTGTTGAAAAGCCAGTAGTTGAAGTAAAAGACGAAGACGTAGAAGAGATGATCGATACTCTACGTAAGCAGCAAGCTTCTTGGACTGAAGCTGATACTGCGGTTGAAGAAGGTACTCGTGCAACGATCAACTTCCAAGGTACTATCGACGGTGAAGAGTTCGAAGGCGGTAAAGCTGAAGACTTCCCACTAGAAATCGGTGCTGGTCGTATGATTCCTGGTTTCGAAGATGACATCATCGGCAAAACTGCTGGTATGGAATTCGAAATTGACGTGACTTTCCCAGAAGATTACCACGCAGAAAACCTAAAAGGTAAAGCGGCTAAATTCGCTATCAAAGTGAACAAAGTAGAAACTCGTGAGCTTCCAGAAATCAATGACGAGTTCATCGCTAAGTTTGGTGTATCTGAAGGCGGTGTTGATGCACTTAAAGCTGAAGTACGTAAGAACATGGAACGTGAACTTAAGCAAGCTGTTAAAGGTCGAATCAAAGAGCAAGCTCTTGACGGTCTAGTAAAAGAAAACGAAATCGACGTACCTGCTGCGCTTATCGACCAAGAAATCGGTGCACTACGTCAACAAGCTGCTCAACGTTTTGGCGGTAACCCAGAAGCGGCTGATCAACTTCCACGTGAGTTGTTCGAAGAGCAAGCGAAGCGTCGCGTTGTTGTAGGTCTACTTCTTGGTGAGCTTATCAAAGCAGAAGAGATCAAAGCTGATGATGAGAAAGTAAAAGCTCTAATCGAAGAAATGGCTACTGCTTACGAAGATCCGACAGAAGTTATCTCTTACTACGAGCAAAACGAGCAGATGATGAACAACATGCGCAATGTTGCTCTAGAAGAGCAAGCGATTGACGTAATCATCGAGAAAGCTCAGGTTTCTGAAAAAGAAGTAAGCTTCAATGATCTAATGAACCAACAGCAGCCTGCGGCATAACAAGTTATGTAAAGTAGAAGGTTGACTTAGAGTTAACTATTCTGCTAACAATGGTCCGTATGATTGTCGTCATCCGGACCATTTATTTTAGGGATATAAAATTATGAGCAACCAAGAAAAAAATGCTATGTCGCCGATTTTAGATGCATTGGTGCCAATGGTGGTTGAGCAAACTTCACGAGGAGAAAGATCGTACGATATCTATTCTCGTCTGTTAAAAGAGCGTGTGATTTTTTTAACAGGTCAAGTTGAAGACCACATGGCAAACCTAGTCGTGGCTCAGTTACTTTTCCTAGAGTCAGAGAATCCTGACAAAGACATTTTCCTTTATATCAACTCTCCAGGTGGAAGTGTCACTGCGGGTATGTCGATTTACGATACCATGCAGTTTATCAAACCAGATATAAGCACGGTGTGTATGGGCCAAGCATGTTCAATGGGGTCTTTCCTTCTTGCTGGCGGTGCTAAAGGTAAGCGTTACGCGTTACCAAACTCTCGAGTTATGATCCATCAGCCATTAGGCGGATTCCAAGGTCAAGCGTCTGATATTCAAATTCATGCACAAGAAATTCTAACTATTAAGAAAAAGTTAAACAATTTGCTAGCGGAGCACACCGGTCAGCCACTTGATCGTATCGAAGAGGATACCGACCGCGATAACTTTATGTCGGCTGAACAAGCAGTTGAGTACGGTTTAGTAGACTCGGTGTTGAATCGACGTGACGACTAATTTGTTTAGCGCAAATCGGATCAATTTGATGTACACTCAAAACATGAAGATTAAAGGCGAAGAGGTTAGTGAATGACAGATAAAAACAAAGAGGGCGGTAGTAGTAAGCTGCTTTACTGTTCGTTCTGTGGCAAGAGCCAGCATGAAGTTCGCAAGCTAATCGCCGGCCCATCAGTATACATCTGTGACGAATGTGTCGACCTTTGTAACGATATTATTCGTGAAGAAATCAAAGATGTTTTGCCTAAGAAGCAGTCTGAAGCATTACCGACTCCAAAAGAGATCCGTGATCACCTAGATGACTATGTTATTGGTCAAGATTACGCGAAGAAAGTATTAGCTGTAGCGGTATACAACCACTATAAACGTCTGCGTAACGGTGACGTGACGAGTGAAGGGGTGGAGCTTGGTAAGAGTAATATCTTGCTGATTGGTCCTACTGGTAGTGGTAAGACACTGTTGGCAGAAACCTTAGCTCGCTTCTTAGATGTACCTTTTACTATGGCAGATGCAACCACGTTAACTGAAGCAGGTTATGTGGGTGAGGATGTTGAAAACATCATTCAGAAACTGCTGCAGAAATGTGACTACGACGTAGCAAAAGCTGAACGTGGTATCGTTTATATCGATGAAATCGACAAAATTTCTCGTAAAGCAGAAAACCCTTCAATAACACGCGACGTGTCTGGTGAAGGTGTTCAGCAAGCATTGTTGAAGCTAGTTGAAGGTACAGTTGCTTCTGTTCCGCCTCAAGGTGGCCGCAAGCATCCGCAACAAGAATTTTTGCAAGTTGACACTTCGAAGATTCTATTTATCTGTGGTGGTGCGTTTGCAGGCCTTGATAAAGTTATCGAGCAACGCGTAGCAACAGGTACTGGTATTGGCTTTGGTGCGGAAGTGCGTTCTAAAGACGAATCTCGCACCGCAGGTGAGTTGTTTGCTCAAGTCGAGCCAGAAGATCTTGTTAAATACGGTTTGATTCCTGAGTTTATCGGTCGTTTACCTGTAACAACTACTCTAACGGAATTGGATGAAGAAGCACTGATTCAAATTCTATGCGAACCTAAGAATGCGCTTACTAAGCAGTATGGTGCGTTGTTTGATTTAGAAGAAGTCGAGCTAGAGTTCCGTGAAGATGCATTACGTGCAATTGCTAAGAAAGCAATGGAGCGTAAAACAGGTGCACGTGGCTTACGTTCGATACTTGAAAGTGTTCTTTTGGACACTATGTATGAGCTACCTTCTGCATCAGAAGTCAGCAAAGTAGTCATTGATGACTCTGTCATAAATGGTGAGTCAGAGCCGCTGCTGATTTACAGCAATTCTGACAATCAAGCTGCTGGTGCTGATTAAATAAACTAAAATTCTAAAGGAGGTATCATTTACCTCCTTTTTTTTATTCTTTCATTTGAATCCAACCAATTAGCCCCCATATACTGCACATAAGATAAAAGCAGAAGAGAGAAAAATATGAACTTGGAACGTTCCGAGCGTATCGAGATCCCCGTACTGCCTCTGCGTGATGTGGTTGTCTACCCTCACATGGTAATTCCTTTGTTTGTTGGTCGCGAAAAATCCATCAATTGTTTGGAATCTGCGATGGATAATAACAAGCAAATCTTGCTGGTAGCGCAGAAACAGGCTGAAACGGATGAGCCTGAATCAGATGATTTATTTGATGTTGGGACCGTCGCGACTATCCTCCAGCTTTTAAAACTGCCTGACGGAACGGTTAAAGTACTTGTTGAAGGACAGCAGCGAGCTAAAATTAACCATTTTATCGAAAGCGAATATTTCTTGGCAGAGGCGCAATATCTGCCGACTCCTGAGCTTGATGAAAAAGAGCAAGAAGTCATCGTTCGTAGCGCGATTAATCAGTTTGAAGGCTTTATAAAGCTCAATAAGAAAATTCCACCAGAAGTCCTGACTTCATTAAATGGTATCGATGAAGCGGCACGTTTAGCGGATACCATTGCTGCGCATATGCCTTTAAAACTATCTGACAAGCAGCAGGTACTCGAAATTATTGATGTTACCGAGCGTCTTGAATACCTGATGGGTCAGATGGAATCTGAAATCGATATCTTGCAAGTCGAAAAGCGTATTCGCGGTCGAGTTAAGAAGCAGATGGAAAAATCCCAGCGCGAATACTATCTGAATGAGCAAATGAAAGCGATTCAGAAAGAGCTGGGTGATATGGATAACGCGCCAGACGAATTCGAGACTTTAAAGAAAAAAATCGAAGAATCAAAAATGCCCCAAGAGGCGCGCGATAAGACAGAGCAGGAACTGCAAAAGCTTAAAATGATGTCGCCTATGTCTGCCGAGGCAACTGTTGTTCGCAGTTATATAGACTGGATGATCGGTGTTCCTTGGTCAAAACGCTCCAAGGTTAAAAAGAATTTGGCTAAAGCTGAAGAAGTGCTCAATGAAGATCACTACGGCTTAGAAAGAGTGAAAGAGCGTATTCTAGAGTATCTTGCGGTTCAGAATCGTATTAATAAGCTAAAAGGTCCAATTCTATGTTTGGTAGGTCCTCCAGGTGTCGGTAAAACGTCTCTAGGCCGCTCTATTGCTGCTGCTACCGGGCGTAAATACACGCGTATGGCCTTAGGTGGTGTACGTGATGAAGCTGAGATCCGTGGTCACCGAAGAACTTATATCGGCTCTATGCCGGGTAAGCTTATCCAGAAAATGTCCAAAGTTGGTGTGAAAAATCCGCTATTTCTGTTGGATGAGATCGATAAGATGTCTTCTGATATGCGTGGTGACCCTTCGTCAGCATTACTTGAAGTTCTTGATCCAGAGCAAAACAACGCGTTCAACGACCACTATCTCGAAGTGGATTACGATCTCTCCGACGTAATGTTTGTTGCGACTTCTAACTCTATGAATATCCCAGGCCCACTTTTAGACCGTATGGAAGTGATTCGCCTTTCTGGTTACACAGAAGATGAAAAGCTGAACATCGCTAAAAATCATTTGCTTGAAAAGCAAATTAAGCGAAATGGTTTAAAATCGGACGAAATCACCATTGATGATACCGCGATTGTTGGCATCATTCGCTTCTATACTCGTGAAGCTGGTGTTCGTAGCCTTGAGCGTGAAATTTCTAAGATTTGTCGTAAGGCAGTGAAGAACATCTTGCTAGATAGCGATCTCAAGACTGTACATGTTCATATGGACAATCTTAAAGAGTATTTGGGTGTTCAACGCTTTAATTATGGCAAAGCGGAAGAGAACAACCGTATCGGTCAAGTGACGGGGCTAGCATGGACTGAAGTAGGTGGTGATCTGCTTACCATTGAAACTGAGTCTGTACCTGGCAAAGGAAAACTGACTCAGACTGGTTCTCTAGGTGATGTCATGCAAGAGTCTATTCAAGCAGCAATGACGGTTGTACGCTCTAGAGCGAAAAAACTGGGTGTAAATCCGGACTTTTACGAAAAACGTGATATCCACGTGCACGTTCCTGAAGGTGCAACTCCAAAAGATGGTCCAAGTGCTGGTATTGCCATGTGTACTGCGTTAGTTTCAAGCCTGACAGGCAACCCAGTCAAAGCTGAAGTCGCGATGACGGGTGAAATTACCTTGCGTGGTGAAGTACTTCCAATTGGTGGTCTAAAAGAGAAGCTTTTAGCCGCTCACCGAGGTGGAATTACTACGGTACTCATTCCAAAAGAGAATGAAAGAGATCTAGAGGAAATCCCAGAAAACGTGATCGCTGACTTGAAAGTCATTCCTGTACAATGGATTGATGAGGTGCTTAAGGTAGCACTAGTACAAGATCCGACAGGTGTGGAGTTTTCTATAGAAAATAGTGATGAGTAGCAAAAACTAAGTAAAAGAGTAGGCTGATAAGTAGAAAAATGCTTGTCAGTTTTTTTACGGAGAGCTAACGTTACCGACGTGGCTTGAAGCCTTGGCAGCTCTAAGCTGTGTTCACGTTGGATACGCATATGGAACGAATAGCTACTTTTAAAAAACTATAATGGGTAGCGCAAAGGAGAATCACAGTGAATAAAACTCAACTAGTCGAAAAAATTGCAAGCAGTGCGGACATCTCTAAAGCATCGGCAGGACGTGTGTTGGATGCGTTTATTGAAGCAGTGGGTGATACTTTACAATCAGGCGATCAAGTAGCTTTGGTTGGTTTTGGTACATTTACTGTTCGTACTCGAGCAGCACGAACTGGTCGTAACCCTAAGACGGGTGAAGAAATTCAAATCGCTGAAGCGAAAGTGCCTGCGTTCAAAGCTGGTAAAGCTCTAAAGGACGCATGTAACTAGTTTTACAATTTAATGTCTACTTTTTTGTAGACTAAAATAGAACCTTTTTATTTTATGCGCATCATACTGATGCGCATTTCTTTTTCTGGTATCATCGCGCATATTATTTTTTTGAACTTCCGTTTCTGGAGAGCAGTTATACTATGATGGATCGATTACGCGCGGGCGCGAGCAGCCTCGCGATAAAAGTAATACTTGGCCTTATCATTTTGTCTTTCGTTTTTGCTGGCATAGGCAGCTATTTGGTACGTGGTAGTAGTGACGCTGCTGCTAAAGTAGGAAGCACAAAAATAAGTAGGCAAGCGTTCGAGCAAGCTTATCAAAATGAACGTAACCGTATGCAGTCTCAACTAGGTGATTATTTCAATAACCTATTAGCCGATCCGAACTACGTTAAATCATTTAGAAAATCTGTTTTAGACAGAATGATTAATAATTTACTCTTGGAGCAATATGCTCATTCTCTTGGGCTTCGTGTTAGCGATGCTCAGATTCGTCAGATGATATTGACGCTTCCAGAGTTCCAAAAAGATGGCAAATTTGATCAACAGACTTACCAAACGTTGCTAGCGCGTGCTGGTTATACGCCGGATGGTTTTGCTGATTACCTACGCAAAGATTTACTTCGCAACCAAGTGCTATCTGCAGTTGAGGGAAGTAGCTTTGCATTAAAAGGAGAAGTGGAAGCACAGAATAAGCTAATTAGTGAGACTCGAACTATTCGGACGATTACTCTATCGCCGCAAGAGTTTGCTAAAAAAGTTAAGCTAAACGATCAAGAAATCGAAAGCTACTACAAAGCACACCCAGCTAGCTACACAAGACCTGCTCAAGTTAAAGTCGCGTATGTCGAATTATCTGCAAATGAGCTTAAAAACAAGATCAAAATTTCTGACGCTGAAGCTAAACAGTATTATCAAGAGCATCTAGATAAGTATTCGACTCTGCCGCAAATAGAAATCAGCCATATTCTAATTAAAGATAATAAGTCTGAAGCAGAAGCGCTTCTAACTCAGCTAAGAGGTGGCGCGAACTTTGCGAAAATGGCAGAGGAAAAATCTCAAGATCCTGGAAGCGCTAAAAAAGGCGGAAATCTAGGTTGGATTGAGAAAGGTGTCATGGACCCTGCTTTTGAGAAAGCGGCTTTCTCTCTTAAGAAAGTGGGAGATTTGTCAGGAGTTGTTAAGACTTCCTTTGGCTATCACATCATCAAGCTAGATGGAATTAAGAAGCCTCAAGTTAAACCATTCAATGAAGTGGTAGCTCAAATCAAGAGTGACTTGAAAGACCAGAAGGCAGCGGATGAGTTCTACAAACTACAGAGCAAGCTAGAGAAAGTGGCCTATGAATCTCCTGATTCACTCGATGATGCAGCAAAAGCTATTTCTCAGCCAATCCACACTACAGACTACATCACTCAAGAAACGGCACCTAAGCGTTTGCAGTCTAATGCAGTGTTCCAAGCGTTAATGGACCCAGAAGTGAAAGAAGATGGCATGAATTCAAAAACCATAGAAATTGGTCCAGAAGATGTGATTGTCGTTCGTGTCGAAAGCTCTCGCGAGAAAGCACTCAAGCCGTTAAAAGATGTGCGAGCTGAAGTGGTTAAACAGCTTTCTATGGACAAAGGTGAACAGAATGCGATGGACCTAGCGAACAAGATTGTCCAAGGTTTAGACAAAGGTGATAGCAAGTTGTTGAAGGAAAATGACTTGGCATTTGGTAAACAAGAAGACATCACTCGTCGCTCACCTTTAGCACAGGTTGTATTTACGATGCCGAAACCAGCTCAAGGCAAACCAGTTTACGGCCAAAGTAAAGACATGACTGGCAATATTGTTGTTGTAGAGTTGGATAAAGTTGAGCAAAAAGCGAACCCTCAATACACCAAACAGATAGCCTCTCAATTGACGCAAATTGATGCGCAGCAAGATATGTCTGGAGTCTTGGGCATCTTGCGCAAGCATACCGACATTGAGTATTACTTGAGTAACGATACGACTCAGTAGACATAATTATGTAACTGAGAAGTACCTAGGAACGGACTGTGAAAACAGTCCGTTCCTTTTTTAAATACGGCAAAGCTATTTTTCTCTGAGGACTTTTATTCTGTTTTCTCTTTAACGTACAAAGAGGAAACATCATGAGTATTTACAAAAAAATCATCTTGTCTCTAGTTTTACTTTTTAGTATCCCTTCGTTGAGTTTGGCGAATGAGCCTACAGAACACTATGAAGGTATCGAAATTACAGTAAATATAAATAGTGCTGAAGCAGACGAGCTTGCAGCGTTGTTGTTGGGTGTGGGTTTGAAAAAGGCTCAAGCGATTGTTGAGTACAGAACGGAATATGGAGAATTCCAATCGATTGAGGAACTCACCAAAGTAAAGGGCATAGGGAATTCCATTGTGAGTAAGAATCAAGACAGAATCCTACTTTAGTCGGAGCTTTAAGCCTTGAAGTCAAAGAATCGTAACATCTTTACGCTAACTTAATACTCTTGACTAGCTCTCGAAACTCAATACCACTATAATTCCGCCAGCATCGGCCTAGTTGCTGTTTAATCTAGGCCAAACTTTAGTGGAGTTAACTATGTTTTCTGAAAGCGGGCCTTCTGAGACAGCAATTATCACTGTTGATGGTCCAAGTGGGGCAGGTAAAGGTACATTGTGCATGGCTTTAGCTGAAAAGTTGGATTTTCAGCTTTTAGACTCAGGAGCTATTTATCGAGTACTGGCGTTAGCAGCGATTCATCATGGGGTAGAATTAGATTCTGAAGACGCTCTGGTTCCGCTTGCCACACATTTGGATGTTCAGTTCGTTGCAGAAGGCGATTTAGTGAAGGTCATTCTTGAAGGTGAGGATGTATCTCGTGAGCTGAGAAAAGAAGAGACTGGCATGGCGGCTTCAACGGTTGCTGCTCTGCCAAGAGTTCGCGAGGCTTTGCTACGTCGTCAGAGAGCATTTGCTAAGGGTATTGGTCTTGTTGCTGATGGTCGTGATATGGGTACTGTGGTATTCCCTCAAGCACAAGTGAAGATATTTCTTGATGCCAGTGCAGAAGAAAGGGCGAGAAGGCGCTATAATCAGTTGCACGAAAAGGGCTTAAATGTTAGATTTGACGACCTTTTAAGCGAAATTCAGCAACGTGACGATAAAGATCGTAATCGTCCTGTCGCTCCATTGCGACCAGCGGAAGACGCTTTAGTGCTTGATTCCACGTCGATGGGTATCGACGAAGTGATAGAAAAAGCACTACAATATATCGAATCAAAGCTGAGTGAATAACTGAATTCATTCAAGCTAGGACGTCGGTCGCAAGGATGATGACTGGCGAATTTAATAACCCCATGAGGTAGGATACCCATGGCTGTTTAATTTATTGAAGATTAATTAAATGACTGAATCTTTTGCTCAACTCTTTGAAGAGTTTTTAAACGAAACTGAATTCCAACAAGGTACTATCGTTAAAGGTACTGTTGTTGCTATCGAGAACGGCTTTGTACTTGTTGACGCAGGTCTTAAGTCTGAGTCTGCTATCCCAGCTGAACAGTTCAAGAACGCATCTGGCGAGCTTGAAGTTGAAGTAGGTTCTGAAGTAGACGTTGCTCTTGATGCTGTTGAAGATGGTTTCGGTGAAACTCAACTTTCTCGTGAGAAAGCTAAGCGTCACGAAGCTTGGATCGTTCTTGAGAAAGCATACGAAGAAGCAGAAACTGTTGTTGGCATCATCAATGGTAAAGTCAAAGGTGGCTTCACTGTTGAACTAAACGGCATCCGTGCTTTCCTTCCTGGCTCTCTTGTAGACGTGCGTCCTATCCGTGACACCGCACACCTAGAAAACAAAGAGTTAGAGTTCAAAGTAATCAAACTAGACCAGAAGCGTAACAACGTTGTTGTTTCTCGTCGTGCTGTTATCGAATCTGAGAACAGCGTAGAGCGTGACGAACTACTTGAAACTCTTCAAGAAGGTTCTGAAGTTAAAGGTATCGTTAAGAACCTTACTGATTACGGTGCATTCGTTGACCTTGGTGGTGTTGACGGTCTTCTGCATATCACTGATATGGCTTGGAAGCGTGTTAAGCACCCATCTGAAATCGTTAACGTTGGTGACGAAATCCTAGTTAAAGTTCTTAAGTTCGACCGTGACCGCACTCGCGTCTCTCTAGGTCTTAAGCAGCTAGGCGAAGATCCATGGGTAGCAATCGCTAAGCGTTACCCAGAAGGTCACAAGCTATCTGGTCGTGTTACTAACCTAACTGACTACGGCTGCTTCGTTGAAATCGAAGAAGGCGTTGAAGGCCTAGTACACGTTTCTGAAATGGATTGGACTAACAAGAACATCCACCCATCTAAAGTTGTTAATGTTGGCGACGAAGTTGAGGTTATGGTTCTTGAAATCGACGAAGAGCGTCGTCGTATCTCTCTAGGTCTGAAACAATGTAAAGCTAACCCATGGCAGTCATTCGCTGAAGCGCAAGCTAAAGGCGACAAAGTTACTGGTAAGATCAAGTCTATCACTGACTTCGGTATCTTCATCGGTCTTGAAGGCGGCATCGATGGTCTAGTTCACCTTTCTGACATCTCTTGGAACATTCCTGGAGAAGAAGCTGTACGTGAGTACAAGAAAGGCGACGAAATCTCTGCAGTTGTACTTGCAGTTGATGCTGAGCGTGAGCGTATTTCACTTGGCGTTAAGCAAATGGAAAGCGATCCATTTAACGCTTATGTATCTGAAAACAAAAAAGGTGCTCTAGTTAACGGTACTGTTACTGCAGTTGACGCTAAAGGTGCTACAATTGAACTTGTAGACGGCGTTGAAGGTTACATCCGTGCTTCTGAAGTATCTCGTGACCGCGTTGAAGATGCGTCTCTAATCTTGAGTGTTGGCGATAGCGTTGAAGCGAAATTTACTGGCGTTGACCGTAAGAACCGCGTAATCAACCTATCTATCAAAGCTAAAGATGAAGCTGAAGAGCAAGAAGCAATGGCTTCTCTGAACAAGTCTGAAGAAGGCGCGTTTGGTAATGCTATGGCTGATGCATTTAAGGCTGCTAAAGGCGAATAATCATTATCGCTAAAAGAGGAGCCGAAAGGCTCCTTTTTTTTTTGATTGTGCCTTCTTTGATATAGAAAGTAATGAGGGAAACTATGACTAAGTCTGAATTAATTGAAAGACTCTGCACCGAGCAAACACACTTGTCAGCAAAAGAAATCGAAGATGCGGTAAAGAATATTCTTGAGCATATGGCGACAACTTTAGAGGGCGGCGATAGAATTGAAATTCGTGGCTTTGGCAGCTTCTCGCTCCACTACCGTGAGCCAAGAGTTGGCCGCAACCCAAAAACTGGCGATAAAGTGGAGTTAGACGGAAAGTACGTACCTCATTTTAAGCCAGGTAAAGAGTTACGTGAGCGAGTCAATGTAGATAGCTAACTCATTAAAGCGCTTTGAATAGCGGCATGCTTAAAGTATGCCGCTTTTTTGTCACCATAATTTTCTTTACCAACTGGAATTCTGATTCCAAAAGGTAATTGGTTATATAAACGTGGTTTGTATGCCAGTTTTGCTGCATAATCATAGCGGCTTGAATCTGTTAAGGTGATGTATTATGAGAATTATAAAAATCATTGTCGTTATCGCGTTGTTTTTGATTGCGTTAGCGCTAGGTGCTCAAAACCAGTCTGTTGTAACTTTCAACTATTTGATTGCACAAGGTGAGTTTCACTTATCGGCTTTATTGGGAATTGTTTTTGTTATTGGGTTTTTAGTGTCTTTGCTTATTTTTGGAAGCCTTCACGTTAAATCTCAATTCAAAGTGCGCAAGCTCAATAGACAATTAAAAAAATTAAATGCGAACATGGCTTCGCAAAATAAATCTAAAGAGAATAGTGTAGATACTAAGGCTTCTGTTTAATGCTAGAGATCCTCTTCTTGTTATTGCCGATTGCTGCCGCCTATGGCTGGTACATGGGGAATCGCAGTGCCCAGCAAGACAAGCAGAAACAGTCTAATCAAATCTCCCGTCAATATGTAACCGGGCTTAATCTGCTACTGTCTGATCAATCTGATAAGGCAGTTGATCACTTCATTGAGTTGCTTCAAGTCGATGATGAGACCATAGATACTCACTTAGCGCTTGGTAACCTTTTTCGCTCAAGAGGCGAAGTGGATCGTGCTATTCGTATCCACCAGAATTTAATTTCTCGTTCAGGATTGACCATCGACCAAAAAAATATCGCGTTACAACAATTAGCGCGAGATTACATGGTTTCTGGCTTTCTAGATAGAGCGGAGAAGATTTTTGAGCAGCTTGTGGATGAGCCTGAGCACAAAGATGCCGCCTTGCAGCAGTTAGTTTCTATTTATCAGCAAACTCGGGAATGGCACAAGGCTATTCATTATTCATCAATGCTTGTTCGTCTGGGACGCAAACGAATGAAAGGGACGATTTCACACTTATGGTGTGAAGTGGCGGCTCAGGAACAGGCTGAGGGTGAGAGCAATAAAGCGATACAATGTTATAAACGTGCTTTGGCTGAAGATCCAATGTGCGTGAGAGCAAGCATTGAGCTTGGCAAATTGTACCTTGAGTTTGAGAACTACAAGCAAACAATCAAGTACATGGAAAGGGTTCTTGAGCAAGATATTGATTTTATCGGTGAAGTATTGCCAACTTTGGCTGACTGTTATTATCATCTTTCCCAAGAGGAGCACCTAGTTCAGTTCCTGAAGAAATGTATCGCAAAGAAAGCAGGGGTTTCGGCAGAGCTTATGCTGGCACACTTAGTCGCTCAGCATGATGGAATGGACTCTGCTCAAGAAGTATTAACTCGCCAGTTAGTTAAAAACCCTACAATGAAAGGTTTTTACCGTTTAATTGACTATCATTTGGCTGAAGCAGAAGAAGGTAGAGCGAAAGACAGTTTAACAACACTGCAAAAGTTAGTTGGTGAGCAGTTAAAGTCAAAACCTCACTATCGTTGTAGACAATGTGGGTTTTCAACTCACTCTCTATATTGGCACTGTCCATCGTGTAAAGGGTGGGGCACCATCAAGCCTATACGTGGCTTGGATGGAGAGTAATGTACACCGATTTCAAAAAGTAATAAAATTAGCAAATACGGCCTCGTTGGCTGTATTTTTTTGTGTGGAAAGTATTAGGAGATGTAATGATCGACCAAAAAGTGATAGTGGCACTTGATTATGACAACGTTGAAAGCGCGTTGTCATTTGTAGATAAAGTTGACCCAAATTCGTGCCGCCTTAAAGTTGGCAAAGAAATGTTTACGCTGCTTGGTCCAGATTTCGTCCGTGAACTTCATAAAAGAGGCTTCTCAGTATTTTTAGACCTCAAGTTTCATGATATTCCGAATACTTGCTCTAAAGCTGTAAGAGCAGCAGCTGAACTAGGCGTATGGATGGTCAATGTTCATGCAAGTGGCGGTGAAAGAATGATGACGGCAGCTAGAGAAATCATAGAGCCATATGGTTCTTCTCGTCCGTTGCTGATTGGTGTAACCGTTCTAACGAGTATGGAGCAAGCTGATTTAGCAGGCATTGGTATCCAAACTAGCCCACAAGAGCAAGTGATTCACCTTGCCAAGTTGACTAAAAACTCAGGTCTTGACGGGGTTGTCTGTTCTGCTCAAGAAGCGACAATGCTCAAGCGAGAGCTAGGAAGTGAATTTAAGCTTATTACACCTGGAATTCGTCCGGCTGGCTCAGCGGCAGGCGATCAGAAGCGTATAATGACACCCAAAGATGCAATTCAAGCTGGCTCTGATTATTTGGTTATCGGAAGACCAATAACGCAGGCAGAGGAGCCTCAAGCGGTTCTAGAGTCGATTAATAGA
Organism: Vibrio sp. A37; assembly: GCF_059777565.1. Classification (NCBI taxonomy): domain Bacteria; kingdom Pseudomonadati; phylum Pseudomonadota; class Gammaproteobacteria; order Vibrionales; family Vibrionaceae; genus Vibrio; species Vibrio sp. A37. The sequence goes on from NZ_JBLNLI010000003.1 coordinate 370,920, forward strand.
GAGCTTGCTTCAGTATAGTGAAATGTTGAGCTTAAATGTAAAAAGCACCAAACTAGGTGCTTTTTCTTGTTTAGGCAGAACCGATTTAAATCGGTAAGCCACTATGGAATTTGAAGTCTGTATCGGGAGATGCGATCAAGCTTGCTTCAATATCGCCGAAGTAGTTCACTCTATCCGAAATGTCTTCACCTGCTATGTCTCTCGCTAACGATAGGTAGTCTTGGTAGTGTCTAGCTTCTGAGCGCAGTAACGATACGTAAAATTTTGCTATGTCTTCTTTTAGGTGAGGGGCTAGCTTAGCAAATCTTTCACACGAGCGTGCTTCGATATACGCGCCAATAATGAGCTTGTCTATTAATGTTTGTGGCTCATGGGTAGCCATTTTGCTCATTAGCCCTTTCGCGTAGCGACTGGCGGTGATAGGTTCGTAGTTGATGCCTTTATCCTGCATGATCTCTAGCACCTGATAAAAATGGTGCAGTTCCTCTTTTATCAACATCACCATCTTATCGACTAGATCTTGGCTATAGTGCGTTGAAGATTTCGCTATGATGGATTTCGAAATCTGGCTTTTGCCTTTTAGTGACTCTATGGTTCCTACTTGCCGGTAGGCAAAATCTTCATAAGGCTTAAACCACTCCAGTAAGCTTTTTGCACTGTCTTTGTCTACAGCGTACTTTCGAATAAGAAACATTGCTGACTGTCCTGCTTTTAACTCATCAAAAGCTGAGGTGTGCATATTGATGTAAAAGTGATATAAATGATTGATTTATATCACTTAAAAGTTTATTAAGAAATTATGAGAAGTTTGGTGCGCCAGAGTGGAATCTAAACTCTGAATCGTTAGAAGTAATTAACTCAGCTTCAACATTAGCGAAGTGTTCAATGCGCTCTGAAATATCTTTATCAGCAATTTGCTCTGCTAGTTCTAAGTAGTCTTGATAGTGCCTTGCTTCAGAGCGTAACAACGAGATGTAGAACTTTTGAATTGGTTCTTCAAGGAATGGGGCAAGTTTAGCAAAACGTTCACAAGATCGAGCTTCGATGAATGCACCAATAATTAGCTTGTCGATAAGAGCTGCTGGTTCAAAAGTGCGGATATGTTTAATCATCCCTTTTGCGTATCGACTGGCAGTAATAGGGCGGTATTCCAGTCCTTGCTTTTCAATGATTTCTAGAACTTGATAGAAGTGATGTAGCTCTTCTTTAATCAGTAGAACCATTTTATCGATCATATCCTGTCCGTAAGGGCAACTATCTTTTGGTTTGATAGATTTAGATATACTACTTTTTCCTTTAAGTGTTTCGAGGCTACCGCTCCCTTTGTAAGCAAAGTGCTCATATGGCTCAACTAGCTGAGTAATAAGTTCTTTACCTTCATCGGTTAATACATAGCGTTTAAGAAGAAAAACAGCACTCTGAGAAGCTTTCAATTCGCATAGTAAATGATCCCGCAAAATCACGGATAGGTTTTCAGGTTTGCGAGCCTCTTCAATCCAAGAGTTTGGGGTCGGGCATTTCAAAAATGAATTGATTGGTTCTAACAGTTCTTGATACATCTTTCTTATTTTGTTGATACGAGCATTTAGCGTGATCTTATCACGTAAATTGGTCGTGCTGGGCTACTTAGATTTAAAAATGGTGTTAACCCCCAAAGTGAGTAAACATCAAATTGAGCGTGAGAAAAAAACCTCAACTATGGTGTTTTTGCGTTTAGAGAATATTATAGTGCTTGAAAAATTGAACGAGACGGCGAGTTTTTCAAAAAAAATATCTTAGTGAATCCCTTTTTCTAAAAGGATTTGAGAGTGAAAAATCCTTAGTTGTCAAGAAAAAATCAAAATAATTCTTGCGCCTTGATATTAATTTTGATATGATATGAGAACACTAAACATTGTACGTAAGTTTTAGTGTTGAAATCGCTAAGTATTCCAAAGGAAGTGGAATAATTGATAGAGTCATCGAATGACACTTTAGCGTAAGTGAAAATTATTTTCGCTTTATATTGGCTTATCTGCGGACATACACCTCCGTTGTTTGCCGCCAAATAGTACGAACGAAATGTTCGAATAAAACTTAGCAGCCCCGTTGATGAGGGTAGCTACACAAAATAACTGTAAGTGCCACTTGAAGAGGAGTGTTTGACGAAAGAACAGTGAATAAACGTTGTTGATAGCTTTTAGGCTATCAGATCAATCTTTTGTGATTGATGTGCCTTCGCTTTAAGCGATAGAGAAACATAAATAGGTGTCGTGTATTGCGATCCCGATCCTGACGTTTATTGATTTTCAGTGTGTTTTATCACTGAAAAATGCTGTGCTAATTCGTTAAAACGCCACTCATCTCAGGCTGTGTGTTTTGTGATTTGGTGACAAATTAACTTTGGAGGAAACGCTATGTCATTATTAACATCGATTCAAATTAAACCTACCTTGCACTCGTTCGTGTCTATCACTTACGAGGGATTTCCATGCCTGCAATTCCATCAACACTATCCCTATTTGATGCGCTTTCCCTAGCGTATGACCCTGAGTTCGTCCGAACTTAGTTATAAACAAAAACAGATAAATCAAAGCGTTAAAGAAGTACACCTACTGGGTGGGGGTTCTTACACCCCGAAGAAAGTTAATAAATAAAAAAGAGGAAAACATTATGACTTATAAAACTTACGAAACTCAATTAGACATCGCAATGAACCATTCAAAATCAAGAAGAACCTTGAGAAAGCACTTTGGCAAGAAATCAATTAGTTACGATGATTTTACTCGTTTAATGGCAAGAGGTGGGGAGTCTATAGATGCTGAAACGAGTGATCTACTGGGAAGAGAGAAACTGTGGGTTGATAGTGGTGAACCGACAATTTTCATCGAAAATAAGGACTTAGCTCAACAGCTTTATTTAGCTTCATTTGATGTCCAAGACTTCAATGTCGAGCCTCCATTCAAGACCTTTGCTATGTCTTTTCCGAAAAATACGGAAATTGAGGGGGTTAAGATGCACACGGCTTTGGTCAGTGTGATGACGGTTGCGGAGCATTTAAAGGCTAACCGAGATGTTTTGGGTATTCCGCAGACTTTGGGCAGTGAACTAGAAATGAATGATGATCTGGTCGTTTGTGTCAGTGCTAATGATGGTGTTCATCTAATGCGTGGACACTCATATCTAGATACTTATGAAGATCCATCCGTCAAGCATTCGGAAAGTGATGAGATTGATATGTTACTAAAAATTGCACTGTCGTTATGCGTTTATCACTCAGCGACCGAAGGCAAGAAGCTTGAAGCGGGCTACCCAAAATCGTGGGTTAAAAAGTCAAAAAAACGACAAGGAACAAAAGGTCGAGGAATGGTGCTTCGAGGTATGGGGTGCGGTTCAAAACCGTCAAAAGAGAAAAATGCTGGACGAAAAATCACGCTTAAAGTCCCGTTCTTCCGCAACTTACGTGCAGAGAGATATTACCAAGGAGAGCATAAAAATAAGCCTATTGGTAGTCGTTGGGTTTTCGTGAAGGGGATCGATCTGAATAACAGTCAACATTCGCTGTTAGCTTAAAAAATCACATTAAATCAAACAAATATTAGAGGAGATGCTTATGTGTGAAGAAAATAAAGTCATTCAATTTGACGAAGAAATGGACATTGACCGTAGTCCGAATTGCTGCTGGCGATGCGAAAGCTCGGATTCGAGTGTCGAGGAGACGGATGTCGATTTTGATACTGTAGCCGTTCATTTTGCTTGCAACGATTGTTCAAGCACTTGGGAAGTCAGATATGACGCAACAACACTGTTTATCGCAACACAATAATTTTAACAAAACATAGGAGAATAGTTATGAATATTATTGATACAACAAGAAAATACGCTAATAAAAACAAAGAGTTCAGTGAAAAGTGTGGCTTGATTGCCGCTTCAATGCGCTTCTTTATAGATATTGAGGTGAGTCCATTTTTGCAGAACGAGATGAAACTGATGGAGCAATTGTTCAGCTTCAGAGGATCGGTGAGTCTTGATCAGGTTCTGCAAGCTGTCGATGAGTGTGCTTTTATGGTGAATATGCTCGAAAGAAATATAGATGCGGTTTCACAGAGCGATGATGCCGATATAGTCATCCAGTTCACGATGTTGCTCAGAATGCTAAAGGCTTCAATTGCGTCAATTGAGTTGGTCTTAGGGTCGGAAAACATCAACTAAAAGCTTTAATCGTTAACCACGACAAGAGTAAAAATGATGAGTAGTCATTTGAAAGAAGGGGAACTTAACGCAACAGGGATGTGCATAACAATTAGGTGATTTTATGAATATACACGAACAAACTTTTCAGCATTTTCAACAACTCTATCAAGCGGCAGCGCCGATCAATGAAGTCGATGATTTCTTTATTGAGATTTTTATGGATTTTATCGAACTATTAGAACCTTACGCCAGCGAAGGGGTTGATTTGGAATTATTGATTGAGCATATGGCAGAGATTGACTTTGAAATGCAGCAAGCATTCATATCTTGTTTATTGTCCTTGGGTGTGGAGCTTAATGATGAGGAGGATGCACAATGTTAATGACAGAAGTGATGATGAAAAACCGAGCAATCACCAAGACGATAGAACTTTGGTCTACCAACGAGATTTATGAAAAATGGCAGATTAGGGAGCGTATTGAAGATAATGACTTAGACTTGATAGAAAAAGCAGTCAGAGATTTAGTTGTATCGAACCAAATCAATGTACTACTGGCATTCCCCAATTATACAAGGTTATGTGTGATAGAAACGCTTGATTGGTATGATCAACTTTCGATGGATAATGTCTATTACATTGAGCAACAGCTTCATCTTGCAAGGGATGACTATCAAATAGACGATTCTGATTTTGAGGTGATGATGAGAAGGGTGAAACGACACTAAATCGAAACTTGTATGCAAAGAAGCCCGTGAAGGGCTTTTTGCGTTTTTGAGGAAAATCAAATTGATAGGCCATTGGTTTTTCTTGGTTTTTGTTTTGGTGAAAAATCTGGCTCAATATCGAGCATTGATTCACTAGACAATGATTGTTTCATTTCTAATTCTGACAGTTTTTTCTGTAAGGCTGTGGCTGCTGGGCCGTACACATTGATACATTTCTCATCGGTATATACCGCCAACCCTTTATCTAGTTTATTTACACCAATGATGTACTGATTTTTTAGTGGAATCATCAACCCAAAAGATTTTGATTGGTCGTCAATAAAATCACTCAGTTCAGACTGTAAATGGTCACTCAACGCTACGTGATGATCGAGATGCTCAGGGATACGGTACTGTGCCTGTTGCGCCAGTTTCAGTTTATGCTCCTCCACCTTCTCTGAAATGTATTGCTGTGCTTGTTTCGCTTGCTTACAGACACTTAATAATCCTTTCTTTTTATCAGCAAAATGGCTACACCAACTCTCAAGGTAACGGGCGTGAGCGTTAAATGTTTCTAGTCCTTCTTCTAGGCATAAGAACATAGTGCTAGTCTCAGCAATTAACTCTTCTTTTGCATAACCAAGTGAGCCAAAGCTGTGGTGCATTTCACGATTTAAAGCCTTTGATGTGGAGTGGCTTAATTCGTGCAGCACTACGGCGAAAAACGCCTTATCAGAGTGAAACTTATGGCGTGGTGGTACAACAATGCAATGTTTACTTGGTGAGTAGTAAGCACGATCTTCGTTTTTTTCAATAACAGGCACACCCATAGCATCAATAATTAGCTGGGCTTTATCGATAAATGCTAGATCTTGTTGCTCTGGTGACATTGATTGCTGTTCAAGTTCTTCTTGCTTTGCGAAATAGGGACGCTCATCAATGAACGTTTGAGGCAGGAGGTGTTTGATTTTTTCAAGCGGAAAGACTTTGTAAGGCTTTAAACCTTTACGATGTTGATAGCCGTTGTCTCGCATTTCTTTGAAGCTCATACCGTGCGTTTCACGCTCGAACTGACTCTTACCTATTGCTTTACCGTCTTTTTTGAAGCTTTCGAGGTATTTCACTACAACAGAGTCTAATTTTAATCCTTTCAATGGTTTATCGGGATCAAACGTATCGGATTTTTGTGGAAGTTGCTCTTTGTGCTGTTCCAGTAGGTCTGCGGCTTGCTTGAACGTTGCGTAAATCGGTACTTTCGTTGCTTGTTCTTGTTGATCTTGAAGTAGCATTATAATGTTAATACCAGCATATTGGTCATTATAAAAATTGACTGGTAACGTATTGAGCGAAGAGCGGAAAAAACTTATCTCATTTTCACTGTCAGAGCTTGGTTTTTCGCCCTTGGGCTTGGAAAAATAATCAAATAATCTGTCCAGTATCACGCCTCTGTATTTTTGAAAGTTTCAGCCGCTTGAGCGACTGTTTATTCCTGAAAAATAAAGGGTTTTATTTTTGATTTGCTGATAATTTCTGGTGTTAAAATCATCATTTCGTTAGTAGTTTTGGACTTATCACACAAGCTCAATGCACCATTTACAGTGCGAAAAGCAACGGTGTTTTCGTCAGATACTGCCAAAACCCACGCTTCATCTAACTCATCAAGATCTAAATCCAATACCTTTTCTACTTCAGCGGTAGCACTCCGCTTCGTTACTCTCTTATGTTTAAATGTTGTACAACATACTACATTCGTAAGGGTGTCATTATCAGCCTCAAAAACAGCCGAATTAGCGGCAGTTTTTGTTTCGTGAGCCTCTGGCTCACTCTCTTGAATATTTTGGCTCTGAGTGGGCTTTGAACGTTGTTTTGCTGCTTTGGCTTCGTCTTTACGCATCTTAGCCACAAAACCGTCATCGACACTTTTGATGTTAAACCTAGAAAATGGTTTTGGAATGCCAGGCAAGTGACACTGCTCTTTTTCATACTCAAGAACGTGCTTTTCTTTCAGCTTCTCAAAAGAAACCGACAGTTTTTTGTTTAAATCACCTTTAATGCCTAAAATGTTAGAGATGTAGCTCTTTGTGAAAAACGGATCATCTAATCCTCTAAGGGATTGAACTATAAGGAAAATAGGGATTTGATTTTTCCTTTTGATAGCGACAAAGTCGCTTTTCTGGATGAATGTAAGTGAATGCTCACGTTCATTCATATAGTCGATAAAATCACCGTGAAGCTCAAATCGCAAACTATTATCGAAGCGGTTGATGAATAGCTCTTCAAAGATAGTGACTGGTTCATCATTGACAAAAAACTCTATTTCCTTGAATCGCTCGATGAAGTTTTCAATCTTTTCTATCAATTGACTGAGAGTAAAATTACCCTTTAGTTTTAACTGCTTGAAGATTTTTGAGCCTTTATCCAAGCTTAGAATCACGCACTCGTCATTTTCGTCATTGCTGGAGTTGAGATAGTAGTTATGGTGTTCAACAAGTAACAAACTGAAAAGTAGGATCTCCACAAATGTGTCGCAGTAAAGTCCATCTAGATCATAACGCTGCTGTGATAGGTTATGAGTGATCACATCAATGTTTTGTTCAGCGTTATTTCTGAAAAAACCGACCTGAAGAAGTTCTGTTGGTAGGGCTAGTGTTTGGTTAGAAAGAAAATCATAGTGGGATAATGGTCTAGTGCTCATTGAGTTACTCCTTGGTTAATTTAAACAAGAAGTCTTGACTCAATGGTTATCCGTGATACGTTGAAATTATGAACTGCTGCAATGCACCTATTGTATTGAATAAGAACCAAGTTGACGCTTGGTTTTTCTTGTTTTTATCCCTATGTTGTACCGCAGATCGAGAAAACTTCAAGAGCTGAACAGCAAAAAAATCCAGAAATATTATTCTGCTTTTTGAGCCTTTGTGTAATCCAATTACACCGTTTCTAAAAATCTATCTTTAATAGAAGGTGTATCTATTGGTGGAATGGTATGGAGTAGCAAAAAGAATGGTATGGAGTTTGGGTAGAATGCTATGGAGTTTGGGTAGAATGCTATGGAGTTGGATTGTTTCTGTCTTTTCGACTTTTACAAGATAATCTCACCACCTTGACGGTTTGCCAAGGCGGTGAATAAATCAGGTTTAGGTTTGAGCTTCGTTTGACTTACCTAAGCCCTTCATCAGCACATCAAACATCAACCCAGCAAAGCCTTTTGCAACAGCCTCATTAGATAGTAGCTTCATTGCCATTTCGTTATGAATATCCATACTTTCAATTACGGCATTGCTGATTGACTCTGGGAATTGCCCTAGCATCGCTTGTTCTTTGGTGTTGCTGCGAAGCTGATCCATTACCACTTCATTTTCTGAGATTTTACCTGCAATGGTATTGGCGTAATTGAGCATATCATTTTCAGATAATCCATCTTCAATGAACAAATCGTTCATTCTCTCGATGATCTCGTTGAGCAATTCCGTTTTTGGATCTTTAGCTGCAGCACCAGAACCTTCTTTTGCCGCTGGTAGGTAAGGTTTAGGCTCTTCACCTATTTTATTACCTAGTTGCAAATCTGCTTCACGCTGCTCGTGCAAACGGTAATGGGTCATTACCACATCAGACAGATCTACATCGTCTTCCACGATATCTAAGCGCAATAGTGGATGCAGGTGTTTAGCGAAGATACTGAGCTTTTCTAGCTCAAAATCATCAAAATTAACGATCTGAGAAGTAAACTCATAGTAGCGATAGAATGAGATTAAATCCTTCTTGAACACTTCCAGAATATTTCGTGCTTCTTTAGCGTGTTTGACGCTGTTTTCAGCGAACTTAATCTTCTTGTTGTTCTTTTCAATCTTCGCTTTGGATAATTCAGCCTGTGCCGATTGAAGCACCTGAGTGGCTTCTTTATAACGAACTGAGAAACGGTCAACGGCTGGTTTACACAAATTGGCTAGTTTGGCTTGATTAGCTTGTTTGTCATTGTAAGTATCAACAAACGCTTCCACCTCTCGCCACTGGTAAATCCCGACCTTATCAAGCTTTTTCATCAGTTCATAGACGATGTTTGGATCTGACACGCCAGCCAATTCAGCCGTTTGGAAGTAAACCTTAAACTCTGCCAAGATCTCTTCTGGGTCATTCACAAAGTCGAGCACAAAGGTCTTGTCTTTGCCTTTACACGTCCGATTTAGTCTTGATAGGGTCTGAATACATTCCACGCCTTTTAATGGCTTATCGACATACATAGCGACTAGCTTAGGCTGGTCAAATCCCGTCTGGAACTTGTTCGCAACCAACATCACCTGATAATCAGTAGTATCAAATGCTTTACGCATATCACGACCACGCAGATTCGGGTTCATATTCGTTTCAGTGAATGGCTGATCGGGTAAGTCTGGATCATTCACTTCACCAGAAAACGCCACCATTGCATTAACATTATCGTAGCCTTTAGATTGGACGTATTTTTCAAACGCTAGTTTGTAACGCACCGCCTCTAAACGGCTACTAGTTACAACCATTGCTTTTGCTTCACCGCCTAGCAAATGTTTCACTTTCTCGTTGAAGTGCTCAATGATGGTTTCCACTTTTTGAGCAATATTGTAAGGGTGTAAGCGAACCCATTTCGCCATTTTTGAAGCGGCTTTTTTACTATCCACTTCTTGGTCTAAATCTGGATTTTCGTGGGCTAGTTGATAAGCAACTCGGTAACTGGTGTAGTTTTGCAGAACATCGAGAATAAACCCTTCTTCAATTGCTTGGCGCATTGAATAAACGTGAAACGGCAACGGTTTGTTAGTATCACTTGCTGGTTCATCAAGGTTTGGTCTGCGACCAAACAGCTCTAATGTTTTTGCTTTTGGTGTTGCAGTAAATGCAAAGTAACTGAGCTTATTTGAGCCTTTACGAGCTTCGAGCGATAAGCGCAGCATATCTTCACTGTCTAGCTCTTCGTTACCGTCTAGTTGCTCTGCCATTAACACTTCACGCAATTTACGTGCGGTTGTTCCTGTTTGGCTAGAGTGCGCTTCATCGGCAATAACTGCGTAGCTTCGACCTGCAAGGGTTGAGTCTTTGCGGATCGCTTCTAAAACGTGAGGGAACGTTTGAATCGTTACGATAATGATAGAGGTGCTTGCCTTTAACTCTCCTGCTAATTGGCTTGATTTAGAGCCTTGCGCCTCTTCTCTATTAACACGAGCAATCATTCCTTCATTATGGTCAAACTGATAAATCGTATCTTGCAACTGGCTGTCAAGTACTGTTCGGTCAGTGATGACGATGACGGAATCAAAAACCTTATCCCCAGCTTGTTTTTCAAGCTCTGGGTGGTCGGTATAGTAGTGTTTTGATGCGAGTTGGTGAGACAGCCACGCAATTGAGTTTGACTTACCTGAACCTGCACTGTGCTGAATTAGGTACTTATGACCTGTGCCTTCGCTATCCACCGTTTTAAGCAGTTTAGAAACAACCGCCCATTGGTGATAACGAGGGAAAATCATTGTCTCTTTAACTTTGATTGAACCGTCTAACTGCTCTTCATCTTTTACTTCGAGGTGAATATATCGGCTTAGGATCAGCAGTAGGTTATCTTTTTGGAAAATCTCATTCCACAGGTAAGAGGTCGCATAGCTACCATCTTCTGGCACATCGTTGCCCTTACCACCGTCAACCGTGCCTTGGTCAAAGGGCAAGAAGAATGTCTTTTTACCAGCTAAACGGGTCGTCATTGCAACATTGTATTGGCTCACAGCAAAGTGAACCAATGCACCACGTTTAAAGGTCAATAGTGGCTCTGGTTTCTTAGTCTTAGGATCTTTTGGCTGCCTGTCCTTCATATACTGGACTTTGGCGTTATCAATCGACTGCTTAAACTCAGACTTCAGCTCACAAGTCGCAACAGGGATACCGTTGACGAAAAGGGTTAAATCTAAACGCCCATCATAACCACTTGGTGAGTAAACTAGCTCAGGAACAACACGCAAAATATTTTGCTCATAACGTGCCGTTGCCGTTGGATTTAAGTCGTGATCAGGTTTGAAGTTACAAAGGTCAAACTTCGCTCCACGATTATTGAGTTTATTTCGCAATACCCAAAGTGTGCCTTCGTTTTTAAGCTCTTGCTCTAATGACTTGAGCAAAGCGTTAGCCGTTGCGTTTGGGTTACGCTCTGTATCTGGGAAGTGCTGCGCTAGCTTATCCCATTGTTTAGGCTGTGTTGCTTTGGCAAAAGCGATTACATCTTCAGGGTAAAGTGCCAACTCTTTGTTGTACTTGTTCGACTCGCCCAACAACCAACCTTGTGACTGCATTTGGTCAAGGATGTCGTTTTGGAATACTTGTTCATTTACAGGGGCTTTATATGTTGGGGTAGATTCGCATACTTTATCCACACAACGCATAGCTGTTTTATATACTTCTTGTGTTGCTAACTCGATAACCTTTCTTCTTTTAGGCTTTATAAATGGTTCAAGGTTATTTGTAGGACTGTTTTTATCTTCCGTTGTCATCTCATTTTACCTTATTGTCGAAAGAGAGGTTCTCGCAGTTAAGTGGTTGTGTAATAACAACCGTTGTGTCTTTCCTTGAAGAGGCTGCGTCAAGGTCTGCGAATATGAAAGCTAAACCGACAAGAGATAATGGAACTAATGAATATTTAAAGGGGCGGTTCATTAATTGAAGTTTATGCTGTCTGGTATCATTAGTTTTAGCAATTTGGCCTGCACAGGAACTAAAATCTCGGATTAGGTAATCAATGAAGCAGTCTGTGTTTGCATCAAAGTACCCCTTTTCAATCATATCTAGTCTTGTTTTTTCAACTTCATTGGCATAAGGAAAAAAATCAAACTCATTTTCCCAAAATGCATCTAATAATAAATAGATAGCTCTAGCTAGGAACATTAGGCCTATAAACGTAGCTGTTCCAAGTGTTAATAAAGCGATTAAAGGTATGGTTAAGTCAATATTTTTGCTTATATACAATAATAAAGTAAGGATTGTAGCAATAGCTGCAAACCTTACTTGAATGTTAGAAGTTATGGTGTTTTTCCTTTCTAACTCGTAGGCATATTGCTCTTTGTATAAGGTTAATACTTCCAGCTTTTCCATTTAGGAACTCTCTCTTAAGCACCAGATCTGCTCAGCGATTTGGCGATACAAATCTCGTCTAGTTTGAACATCGGCTATCTTCATTTCAGCGTGTGCTCTAAAAGCTAAGCCATTATGTGAGATGAGCTTATTGAAGTTTGGGTTATTCTCGTAAGCTAAAGGATGCAAAGACTTTACAAGAAGATTTTCTTTAATGTAGTGCTCTACTTTTTCTGTGTAAGGCTTATCACTGTATGACTGGTTTGTGCCTCGTGGAAGCAACACTAATGCGCCAATACTATTACGAGCATCATTGAACTCGTTTAGTTGTTCAAACTCATCACGATGGTTATCAAAGTTGTTCGCCCACAAGTGTTCAATCTCATAAGGCTTGCCATTGGTAGCGTGATAATAAGTTGCAAAATCAGTATTTTCGCCAGCTAGACCATCAACATAACCAGACAGGCGTGAGAGTAGATACTTAACAAATCGACCATTTTGACCGTGTAGGCGGAACCATTCAAAGCCGTTCCACTGCTCATCCATCTCACTTAGCTTTTTGTCAAATATCTCAACTAGCTCGCCGTAGTCTTTGTTACGGATCTCTTTCACGAGATTGTACATCGTGTAGCGAATTGAACTTGCAGAGAAGTTGCGGAAGTTGACAGATCTACGAACACAGAAGATATCAATGTACTTAGCGACAAGGTTCATCTTTTGATTAGCGAGATCAACGGAGTCTGTTGTTTTAAGCGGAGCAAGCATAAGCGGATAGCTTAATGAGCTAGCGATACCCCACTGATAAATATAGTGAATCGAGTCGAGTTCAGGCGTGAACGTTTCTTCAGCCTTACGAAGGCGCTTATACGCATTCACATAATATCTAAACTCAGTATTAATAAAGGCATCAAACTCATTCTCGCCAGCTTTAGCTAGGTTCATTCGAGATAGGTTGTCTCTTACCCAGTTATGGAAACGAGTGCCGATTTTTTCAAAGTCTTCGTTTAGGGAACCAGCTTTACTCTGCCTGATAGACTCGGCATATTTGGCTCTTAGCCACGCTTGAATGAAACGCTGGTCTTCTTCTTTATCGAAGACTTTTAGGTCAATAATCGTCTGCTTCCAGAAGTCGTTGGACTGCTTTCTCTTGTTATCATCACGGTATTTCGATAACAAGAAGCCTTTTAACATCTCTGTTGGCGTGAGGTTCAAGCCTCTGTCGTTCATTGTTTCAAAAATGGTGTAAGCATTCTCATCGCTGTAGGCGACAATTTCGACCAAAACAACAAGCCATTTTAGCCAATCAATGAACAGTGGAAGAACGTTTTCATCAATACGATCTACTGGAAATGCATCACAAATATTTTGATAGCGAGCTACCATATTAATGGTTGAAGCATCTGCATCTTCAGGTGGTGTGTATTCTCCTTGCTTAAATAAAGCGTCAAGGCAGGCAGTTCGCTCTGGTACGTCAATGTTGAATGATTTTTGCCCAAACTGCTCTGAGAAGATCATTCCTGATATGGCTTCGTTTAAGCCTAGTTCTTTTTGCTGATTGTTAAGATAGATCAGGAACAACGTTAGCGAGGTTAGGCGTTGTTGACCATCAATAATACTACGTCTGTCTGGTCTTTCGCTCAGGACAAATGGACCTAAATAGTAACTGTTGTAACCAGCAACATCTTGACGTTGGTGTTCTGGATCATAGTTATCTAAAAAAGCATTGCACAGGTCTGTAACCAATTGCTCTATGTGAGTTTGCTCCCAGCTATACTCACGCTGATAGTAATCAACGGTGTACTTCTTGTTATCAAGAACCTCTAAAATAGAGCGGTTTTTGGCTTCAATCTTATTTTGGAAATTGCTCATCCTTGAACTCCTTGTGCATCCCAATCACGCACATCAATCTTTCCTGTTACTGCCGCTGAGATCAGTGCTGTCTTTCGTTCATTCAGCAAATCAATTTCAAGGTCTACCCGTTGACGAATCTCTTTTTCAGCCTGAACAAACTTCGAGACTTCAAGCTGACTTTTTATACAAGGAAGAGGTACTTTCTCTTTTAACAACTTTTTGATGTTTAAAGGTCTATTTCTTCCAGCAGAACCAACAGAGCACTCATTCAGTAAAAAATCACCTTCTTTGGTTGTTAAATACGCCCATAGGTATTTAGTGTCGATAAGGCCATCTCTTCCTTTTAATATGGGATAGCGATGAGAAACGACACAGTTGCAATGCCTTTTATCGGCTAGGGCGATAGCCCCCTCCCAAGCAAATTGTCCACTTATTAATAGGTCTCCATCTTGAACGTGGAAAAAATCTGATTCCCCTAACTCTTGCGGTAATTTAGGTTCTTTTTTGAAGATACCTCGTCCTCTATTGTACAAACCTAACGCTACGACCATTTCTTCTTGCGAATGGTCAAACTCCCTAAAGTATTGATTTACTACAGATCCAAGTCTAACTTCGGTATCGCATTGAGTACCAATAGCTTCATAAACCAAGGAATGACGCTTTTCTTTTAATAGATTAACTAGCTCTTCTTGTTTGCTGATTAGAATGTCAATCTTCTCAATTTGATGGTCAAGAAAATGAGCTATTTGTTGTTGTTCCATTGCATCTGGGTAAGGAAAAATAACCTCATTAAATGCCTCGGTAGGTAAACGCCAACGTCCTAAATGAGCACTGCCTTGGCCTAGAGGAAAGAACACCTTTTGCTTGTAACACATTTGCAACAAGTATAAGTAGTATCGATCGTTGTAGTTTTTTCTATCTTTGAGTGAAAAAACTCTATAATCAGGACTGGTTACTCCGTTAAATTTAGATATATCAACATATCCCGTTAATAAATCCATATGGTTCATCGCAAAATCACCTTCAAATACCAATTGATATTTTGAGTAATCCATTGATAGTTGACCATCACCGCTCAGTATATCTTTAACAACAATTCCCTTTTGAGTAACAGAAAGTACATCGAAGCCTAGTTGTCCTGCGATTCTTTTTTTTATATCGAATACATTTTTTAGACGTTTAACTTCCCAATGTTTAGGAATGTCACCGATCCAGTCCACTTTAGAACTAATATAGCCTGAATATGGTTTATAACGACTTGTCATTATGAATGCACCTCTTGAAGTAGCTGCATAATCTCAGCCGATACTGTATCTAAATCAGCGTCAATATCTTCAAGTGCTCTTGGTGGCTCATAAACGTAGAAGTGACGGTTGAATGGGATCTCGTAACCCACAACACCCACTTCACCGTCTCGTTCATCAGTCTTCTTCGTATCGATCCACGCATCTGGGACGTGAGGTAGCACTTCACGAGCAAAGTATTCGTCAACGGTTTCAGTTAATGGCACGTTCTCGTTATCACGTAAATCTGGATTTGCTTCCACCTTACCTTTAACCTTGCATACCTCAGCTTCATCATCGTGCTCACCTAAGTGTTTCACGATCGTCTTCTGTTGGGCTGCGGTTAGCTTTATGCCGCTCAGTTTGGCAATAAAGGCTTTTAGGAAGGCATCACGAGATAACAGCTTCTCTTCAGTAAATGAAGCTAGAGTTTCTAACACTGCATTTTGAACTGACTCGCCTAACTTACCCCACGCTTTATCCGCTTGTAGTGCTTCAAGGCGGTGCTCGTCTTTCGGGTAAATAGCCAATTTAAGAGGGCGTTCAACCGTAATTCTGCGATAGCCGAACTCTTTGTAATCAAAGATTTTACTAAACTCGTTTTCGGCAAACTGACCGTAAGTTTTAACAATGGTATCAATCGCTTCAGGTGTGAGTTCTTTACGTTTACTACCTAACGATTTACGCATTGCTGCATAGAATACGTGCTCATCATTACCTTCAATTTCACCGCCGCCACTGCGACCACGACCGCCTGTTTTAGCTCGTTCTTTTGAAGCGTTGATAAGTTGAACCTTACCTTTGCGGTTAACTGGCTTGTGAGATGATAGAACCCAAACATAAGTCGCAATACCTGTGTTGTAGAACATATCGGTAGGCAGAGCCACAATTGCTTCAAGCAGGTCATTTTCAAGAATATAGCGTCTAATTTCACTTTCACCGCTACCCGCACCGCCTGTAAAGAGTGGCGAGCCATTCAAGATAATACCGATACGTGAACCGCCTTCACTGACAGGGCGCATTTTGCTTACTAGGTGCATCAAGAACAGCAATGAACCGTCAGACACTCGTGGTAGACCAGCACCAAATCGACCTTCAAAGCCTTTTTCGTTGTGCTCATCATTGATGAACTTTTGGATCTTCTTCCAATCCACACCAAATGGAGGATTTGACAGCATATAGTCAAACTTCTCGGTGCGGAGTTGGTCATTAGACAGGGTATTACCTAGTTTAATATTATCGACCTTTTGCCCTTTGATAAGCATATCCGCTTTACAGATTGCGTATGACTCTGGGTTTAGCTCTTGACCAAAAGCAGAAAGAGAGGCTTTGTCGTTAAGGTTATGAACGTATTCCATACCTGACGACAAGAAACCACCCGTACCAGCCGTAGGATCGTAAATAGAACGAACCAAGCCAGAACTGGTTAGCTCTTCTTCATTGGCGAATAGTAGTGATGTTGTTAGTTCAACAATATCCCTTGGGGTAAAGTGCTCACCAGCCGTTTCATTAGAGCTTTCTGCAAAGCGTCTGATCAGTTCTTCAAACACCAAACCCATTCCGTAGTTGCTAATGGTATTAGGGTGAAGATCTGTAGTTGCGAAGCGTTTAGCTACTTTGTAAAGCAGATCCGCTTCTTCTAGTTTGTCGATGGTATTGAAGAAATCGAAGTGCTCAAAAATCTCACGAGCATTAGGACTAAACGATTGAATGTAGCTCTCTAGGTTACTTGCTACACCTGTTTCACCAAGGCGGTTTAAGTCCATTTTTGAAGTGTTGTAAAAGCTCAACTGAGCTGCGTGCGTCAGTAGCTTATCTTGTGCCTCAATTGGCATTGCCTTTACAGTTTCGTATTTTGCGAGAACGTCTGGTTTTGTTGTTTCAAGCACACACTCTAAGCGTCTTAGTAGAGTGAAAGGGAGAATGATACGTCCGTATTGAGATTGCTTGAAATCACCACGTAGAAGGTCAGCCACCGACCATAAAAACGCTGCTGTTGATGAGAAATTGTTGTTAGTCATTATAATCAGCACATTGAATATGAAAAATTGCGCTGATTATATCACTTTTTCAACTTTTGATATTCCTGTAAACGATGTTCTGTGAACTATTCAAAACCATTAAAGTGATGATTTTTAGAACTATGTAAGTTAACAAAAAACGATTTCGGTACGCAGGTAGAGCTGACAAATAGTGAAATCACTGATAATTGTTGCTACCCTGATCATACATACACTATTTCGATCAATAATTTCGTTAAATTAAGTTGGCTGACAATGAAAAACCCAAGCGCACATTTGTCGGGAATGTTGAAGCTCATTCCTGCATCAAAGCATACGTTAGCTCCCGTTTTTGAAGCAATGACTAACTCATTGGAGTCAATACTAGAGCGGAAAAGTGATGATAAACAGCGGATTACTATCACATTTCAATTCAATGATGTGGATGAAGAGCACAAAAAGCTTGAACAGATAGTCATTTCTGATACTGGTGCTGGGTTTAACTCTGAATCTTTTGAAAGGTTTAGCTCATTATTGGATAAGTCAAAAGGCTACCATAATCGAGGAACTGGACGTTTGCAGCTCCTACACCGTTTTTCTCAAGTGGATGTTACTAGTCGGTATATTGAAAATAACGAGCATTACCTTCGTTCATTTAAGAGCAGTAGCGATAACTTTATCTTTGACGATAGTCTAGAGCCTTCCAGACCAACCGAAACATTAACGACTATTAGTTTGAAGGGCTTTCAGCCGCAGAAGAAAGATTCTGACTTTTTCCGCACTTTGACGTTGAAGAAGTTTGAGTCCCTGATTCAGTCGCAATACGCACTGCGTGTGTATCTAGAGAAACAAAAAGGTATCACATTTCCAGATCTTGTTCTTCAATTCGAATACTCGATTTCCTCCAAGCAGGACACTGTCATTCTTACGCCTGATGATTTCCCTGAGCCTAGTGAATCAGGTCAATTCTCTATTCATTATTGCTACCCAAAAGAAGCACCAAAAGCAAAAAATGGGATTGAATGGATAAGGGATTCTAGCAAGGAACCAGAACAATTTAATTGGTTGGTTTTTGAGTTTGATGCTGAGTCAATTGAAAGACACGGGGCATTTCTTTGTAGTAAAGACATTCCAGTTGAGCACATCAATAACTCAGTTATAAACAATGCTAACTCGCTGACTGGTAAGAAGAAAGTTGTCGCTTTCTATGGTGACTACTTAGATATATCTGACAACGTTAATGACGCTGTTGATTCATTTAAGATTAAATCTAAAGCTGAAGTGAAGGAGATATCTTCAGGCTTATTTGGTGATGACTCATATGTGTACTTAGATGACATTAAGAAACAGGCAAGTGTCCAGTTAGAAAGCATTTACGAGGAACTTTTAGATGCAAAAGAAGCGACAACTAAAAGAGTGATGTTGCTTGCCCGTGAGCTTGGATTATCAGCTAGAGTTGCAGAGTTAGCCAAAGGCAAGGTAAAGCTAAACGCCACTGATGAAAGTATTACTAACGCTCTCCATATTGAATTAGCAAAGATCATAGCAGACAAAAGCAATAAAGCTCGCTCCATTGTTAAGCAGCTTGATCGACTAAACCCAGCATCCGAGGACTATCAAGTTAAGATAGCTGAAAAATCTAAAGAGCTATCGTTGCTTGTAGATGAGCAAAACAAGGAAGAGCTTTCTAAGTATGTTGTTCGTAGGGAACTGGTCGCCAAACTACTAGATAAAATCGTATCTAGCGAGCTTGACGCACAAAATAACCAACTTGCCGACAAAAAGCGTAGAGATAAAGAAGGCATCATTCACGACTTGTTTTTTAAAAGAAAAACGACTTCAAATGATGAGATCAACGATCTTTGGGTGCTTGATGAAGAGTTTCTTTATTATCAAGGCTTCTCTGAAATGGAGCTGAGTAAAATGACGCTGCCTGACGGTCAACCCTTACTGCGTCAAGAAGCATATGAGGAAATGAAAGAGCTTGGATTCAAGCCAAATCAGCGGCCTGATGTCTACTTATATGCAGGTGAAGGGAAGTGTATTCTTCTAGAGTTTAAAGCCCAAGATGTTGAGTTGTCAGACTATCTACAGCAAATGCCGAACTACTGTAATATATTGGCAAACTACGCCAACGTGCCGTTGGAGAAGTTTTATTGCTACCTGATCGGTGAGAAGATCTCACCAATATCTTCGTTGAATGAATATGAGCAATCAGTTTCTGGGAGTTGGTATAGAGACTCGATTCCAGTACGAAGTGCTGATTACACGGTTAGGCAAACTATAGCTAATATCCGAATGGAAATACTTACACTGTCAGATATTTCTAATCGAGCAAAAATGAGAAATCGAAGTTTTGCTGAGAAATTGGGGTTGCAAGAAATGCTCTCTGATTCTAACAGGTAAGCTCAATCAACGGTCTGGTTTTGGACGGCAGTCATTGGAGTATTTAAGTTTTGGTGAAACTGTTTCCAAGCTTTCCAGTTGCATAATGATGTCGTCTTTAGCCTCCAGTCGTTGAGCTTCCAGTGTTGCTTTTACTCGACTTGAGTACGTTTGCATTTTATGAGCTTTCTGAGCTTGGTAGAGTTCAGCAAGCTCTTTTTTACTCATTTGATCTGCCATTTCAATACTCATCCCTGATTCTATCGCTACAATGTAACCCTTTTTGTCATCACTTCTGGCTTTTTTCTTTAACTGAATCAGCCAGTCACTACGTGCTTGTTCAATATCATAAATAGCTAATACATTGCTTATCAGAGCTTGTTTTAGCTCTTTATCTGTAGGAGCTGGGCAGATAGATTTCAGACTGTTGTAGCTCAGTTGATTAGGTGTATCTGATTGAACAAAAAACAACAGTTCAGGATCTTTGTCATACGCCGCTTCCATCATACGCTTCAAAAAATCTGGGCTTGAGTTAGTCAGCGTTGCCGCTTGCCAGCCATTCTCTAATGCAACGTTGATTGACAGGGTGAGATCATAGTTGTTGGTTGATGAACCAAACGTGATTTTGCTTCTGTCGCTCGATAAAACAATGTTGAAATTGTATGGACGAGCTGCAATGTTCTTTTTGCCGAAATAAATCAGAATGTCGCCATTAACGTTGTTCCTTTGCTGTTTGTAATAGCGGTTGATGCTCTCGATCTGAAAATCCAGCATTTTACGCTGCTGCTTGAATGTCTCTCGTAACGATGGTGGTTTTTCTAGCGTATGAATGAAATTAGGAAAACGCTTTTTGATTTTGCCTAGTGTCATCGAACTTGAGATTTTACCGCCTGAAATGGTTTCGCCTTGGTGGTGAAACACGATGCCCTTATTCTTGCCTGATTTGGCGTGTTTTAGTATCTCTACGGCGATTCCTTGCTCTTCTAACTGCTCAATAAAATCAGCTTCATCGTTAGCTGACTTGTAGAGATTAAAAATGCGCTTTTTCACAGCTTCGAGTTTTTGGTTTACCTGTGTCCTTTCCGTTAGATTTTGCTGAACTTGTTCATAAGCGGTGTGCTCCGCCAATTCAGCTTCACTTTGATACTTATCTTCCATCAATAGATCATAAGATTTACGTTTGAGGTTGGTTAGCGGTGAGTCTTGTCCTTTCGCTGCGCTGAGGTTTTTCTGGTGTTGGTACTGCGCTTCTAATTGACGGTTTTTTAGCACTTTTGCCATTGGATCATTCGCAGGACGGATCTCGTTAGAAACATTGTTGCCCGTTGCCGTTAGGTTGTATTTACGTTCAATTTTTTCGCACGCTTGGCGCATTTTTCTTTTTGAGTTTTTGACACGCTGATACTCGCCACGGCTGTTGTGCATTCCCCTTACAAAGTGAAAGTGCAAACGTCCACTGTCGATTTGCGGGTAAATAAGGTAAGGCGTGTTTTCCATATCGTATAGGCTTGATAATAGCTCCACGCTGATTTGTGCCAGCTCATCTTGAGAAAATCGGACGTTATCTTCATCTTCAAAGGAAATCATTTCGTGAGCGTAAAGCTTTGTTTGACGTTTGTTGGTCGATTGGCTTTTGTTGAGCTTTACCTCTTCAACAAATCCATCCATAAAGCTTTGATATGCTTCTGGATCTGATATGTCGATAATCCCTAGATTGGACAGGGCTTGCAGCAATCGAGGATTGTTAGGCGAGTTAAGGTACTCCTTGGCTACCGTGTTGTATCGAATAATGTTTTTAAGTTGCTTAACCGCTTCTCCTTCGTGGAGTAATTTTGCAATTGCCATTATTTACCTCCTTCAACCACAAAACTTTTCAGCACTTTGTTTTTAAGCGAAGAGATCTGAACTGCCAGTTTTTTTAGCTGGGCGGTTTCTTGAGGCGTAATTGTCCTGCTGTTGTTTGCGAGTTTCGTTACTTGATTGAGGTTGTTACCGCAGCGTTTTAACTCCGTCAGGATTTCTAGTAGGTAAACACTATCTTGAATGATGGTCTTAGGTGGTTCGATTCTCTTACGGTGCAAGAGCTTTTGAACCATTTCAAGCCACGTCCTTGCCTTGATTTGGGATTTTGCCAATAACAGGGCTGATTTTTCCTCTTCACTACAACGTATTACGATTTTTGTATTGCTGCTCCTTTGCGTCATAACTTCCTCCATAAACGACAAATACAATGAGTGTTAAGACGATTGATAGAACGCTGGGTAGGCTTTTTATCGAAGATCGCTGTCTGAAGTTAGCTACAAAATATCGAATGAAATGAGATTTTTCAGGTAATTTTAGAAAGTGATCACCACTCCTTTTTAAAACGTTTTTTCTGTTTTAAAACAAGTGGTTTGGGGAACCCAAGCCTCAACTTGCCTCTTCTTTAATTGTCTTAAACTCTTATACACAACAGAGCATATTTTTAGGCGATGTCAAATTGGGAGAGCTGGGTCCCCTGTGGTCCCAGAGCTGGTAAGTCCTTGCCAAACCTGATTTTTGTGGTATCTCAAAGGTATGGCTAGGAGAAAAATGATGAATAAAAAAGATCACGAAAAGAGGCTGGAATCAACAGCGAAAAACGAATTACAAAAAACACAAGAATTGGCGAACTCGGATTTCGTCAAAGGTCAGTTGAAAGAGATGATGAATAACAAACTGCGAAAAGATATTGTTATTCGTGATGATTTGCTCAAAGCTGGCGCAGAGCCGTCACAAAAACTGACGAATAGAATTGAAGGGCGACAAGAAGCACTTGATGAGTTGGTCGCAATCATCGATACGCATCAAACCCATCTTTTAAGCACTTATGACATTGCTAAAGCTGCGATTGCCGAGCTTCGCAAATACAACCTCAAAAAAGCCAATGAGCTAGAAAACTCGCTGGCTTTGAAGGTGAAGCAAAGTGGTTCACAGACGATTAAGAAAAAGCGCCTGTAATGTAGTTGCATCGGTACAATGTGGGAGGCTAATTGTCGCTTTCCCATATTTTTTTCATAAATGGTTCGGTTTGAACCTTTTCTTTCAAGCCCTTCATCATTAACAATTCTTCGGTAGCAGCTGAAGCTGGCCACTCCTCTTTCCAAGGTATGCCTTGAGTACGGTATTCGTAGTTCTTTGTTTTGCGGGAGTAGCCTAGATACTCAAGGGTAGGGATTTCTTCATCAAACCCTTCTGTACTTAAACTATGTTCATCAACAACAATTCTAAAGCCAAGTTTGTGCATTTCTAAATTGTAGTTTTCGGGTGATAACACCAGCTCTCTAGCCTCACGGGATATCGAACCTTTAGATAAGGTTTCTAAAGAGGCTTTAATTTCATTTTCTTTTTCTTCTAGTTCTTCAATTTTTTCATATTCATCTTCTATCATAGATAAGGTAGCAAACGCTCTTTTTCCTGCTTGGCGTTGTTGTTCTAAGAACTCTTTTAGTTCGATTAGATACTCTCGACTTTTAATGAGTTCACTTTCGATTTTGTGAAGTTGTTGTTGTAGTTCTTTGTTGGAAGTAAGAGTAGAGTACTTTCGTAGTGCGTATTTTCTTACCACCGTAGTCATATAGATATGAGCGATAAAGTAGGGAAATGTGGTCTTTCGGTTACAAGAACGATCTCTTTGCTTTGAGCTACAACGAACCACAGGGGCACTGTTTTTTGATTTTTGAATGGACATACCTCGGCCGCAAACACCACATTTCATTAAACCCGATAGAGGCCACTTACGGTCAGGTTTTACATTTTCATATAACCTATTTTTATGAATTGATTGGACTTCATAGAAAATAGCATCGTCAATTGCTGCTTCATAGATACGATTTCCTCGCCAAAATCCTCTAGTTATATCAGCCTGAATCCAGCGCATAACTGTAGATGGGTTAATTTTTTGGATTGCGGTGTCTGGGTATTTTTCTCGAAGAGCGACAACAATTCTTTGTTGGCCCATACCGTTTCTATACCAATGGAACATATCTTTGATGGCTTGGTGTAAATGATTAAGGGTTCCATCATCATTGAGCCAAAAGGGTTTTCTGATGCGGGGAACAATACCTTGCTCACGAGCCTGCTTTTCTCGGCGGGTGTAACTGGCTTTTACTTTTGATGAGCGCCATTCAGATTCTTTATAGGCTTGCTCCATTTCAACAATTAGCCTGATCCTAAGAGCCATATCATTTACGGCAGATGGTGGATAATGGGTATTATCACGAACAGTAACTAGTGTTATACCAGCTTTCCAAATCTTCTTAATGAGTTCTTCTGCATTATCAATGTTTTGGCGTGTGAGACGAGAAAAGTGTTCAACAAGAATTAAAGTACCTTCCTGAATAATACCATCCTCAATAGCAGTCATAAGTTGACCAAGAGAACCGTTTTCTAAGTTCTTGCCACTCCAACCTGACATTGCTTCATCTACGAAGCTATCAATGATAGTTACATTAGGGTTTTGTCTAAGCCACTCTTTTTGAGCATCGGTTTGTCGGTCTAACGAGCTGTTGTTTTTTTGTCGCTCACTACTAAATCTCTGATAAGTAACGGCATAAATTGTATTTTCGACAGACATATTTTAGCCCTTGTTTAAAATATAATCTAATTATAACCAATATGCACACCTATGTCTTTAGCTCGCAATGCAAGTGGTCAAGAAGCAGGACTTTTAAGTTCTCAGGTTTTTTCGCTTCAAAAACCCATTCATCAGGAGTTGGGCAATGTAAAAATTGATTTATGGGTTCAAGTAATTGTTGATAGTTTTCAATCATGGCACTTCTTAAAAACAAAGGCCGCAAATTGCGGCCTTAGCAAAAATCTTGGTTGAGATTATATTACCATTTTTTCTTTTCACCAAAGAGAGCATCCATATCGTCTTCGCGCTCTTTCTCTGAAATTTGTTGAAGCTCTTCTGCACTTTTCTCCAAGCGTGTTTCCTCCAAGTCATTAAACATGGCTTGAAGTTTTTCACGAATTTGGTTGGAGTAGGTATCATTGCGCGAACTTAACGCGTCAATCCCTTTGCGTAGCAGTTGAATGGCAGTGCCTGGTTGTCCACGGCCAATTGCTTCATTTGCCCGTTTAACTACATTTTCGATGTTAATGCGAATCTGCATTGTTTCTAAGCGAGCATTTTCATTCACAAATGACTGAGTATCAAACCTGCCTTTATTATGCTCACTTCTTATCGTATCTCGCAGGCGCTTGACTAACTTAAGCATTGTAATGGCTTGCTTATCACTTTGAGGTACTTTAAAGGGTGTCGTTTCTCCGCCGCCACCTTCTTCAAGCTGAGATATTTGCTGCTTCATATTTACTATTCGCTGAGGCCACTGTTTATTCTTGGGATCAAGATCGGCCATGTTTTCTAAGCAATCAAGTATTCGATTATTCAAGCAGACGAGAAGCTCTTTACTGTACGGGAGGTGATGAGCATTGCCGATGAGCTCCTCTGTTGCGTCGATGATTGCAACATATTTGGATACTTCTTGTCGTTTTGCCGTTTCAATTTTGTGCCGATACTGCAACATTATGTTGTAGCCAAGCACAAGGACTAATAAGACGGCAACTAAAGCGATGATTAAACCAATGTTCATATATCCGTATCTTACTCTTCTATGGCTAGGAGACTAATGTAATAAAAACTCTCTAGCGCGATATCTAAAAACTTAATATCTTTATCTAGGTTCGCACATTGATTATTAATGAAAAAATGCAAATTGGGCAACATTCTTGGCGGATTAATGCAAAAAATGTTTACTAGATACGTAAAAGCTCTACGATATTGATGCCTAATCAGAATTTCACTATCAATTTTGCATATTAGACGTTATAACTAATAATTATAAACTATCAGAGTCTCTTTATCTGCACATTAGCTCTTCGACTGTATATTAATGTATTGATATTAGACCCAAATGCTCAACTTTGTGGGCATGAAAACGGATAACGAGGTAATTAATGAAATTACAGCAACTCAAATATATTGTTGAGGTCGTTAATCACAATCTGAATGTATCCGCCACTGCTGAGAGTCTCTATACTTCCCAACCTGGCATAAGTAAGCAAGTTCGACTGTTAGAAGATGAGCTTGGCATTCAAATTTTCGAAAGAAGTGGTAAACATTTAACTCAAGTGACTAATGCTGGTGAAGAGATTATTCGTATTTCTCAAGAAATTCTCTCTAGGGTTGAAAGTATCAAAGCGGTTGCTGGAGAATATACCCATCCAGAAATGGGTACATTGAATATATCTACTACGCACACCCAAGCCCGATACGCACTTCCTGAAGTGATCAAAGGGTTTACAGCGAGATACCCTAAAGTGTCATTGCACATGCACCAAGGCACACCTAGTCAAATGTCAGAAGCAATAGCAAAAGGGACGGCCAATTTTGCTATTGCGACTGAAGCTTTACATCTGTACCAAGACGCGATCATGCTGCCTTGTTACCATTGGAACCGTTCGATAGTGGTTCCTAGAGATCATGCTCTTGCCAAAAAATCTCAGGTGACTATTCGCGATTTAGCCGCTTACCCGCTTGTTACCTATGTGTTTGGTTTTACTGGTCGTTCTGAGTTAGATACCGCTTTTAATCATGAAGGTTTAACACCGAGAGTTATTTTCACTGCAACCGATGCAGACGTAATTAAAACTTATGTGCGAATGGGAATCGGTGTTGGTGTCATTGCAAGAATGGCATTTGATGAGCAGCAAGATTCGGATCTGGTTGCGATAGATGCAAGCCATATCTTTGGTCCAAGTACGACGAGTATTGGATTTAGGCGTGGAATTTTCCTCCGCTCTTACATGTATGATTTTATGGAAAGGTTTGCACCTCATTTAACACGTCCAGTAGTGGAGCAAGCTATTTCTTTGAAATCTAACGTTGAAGTAGAGGAAATGTTTAAAGACATTGAACTACCTGTCCGTTAATGCTTTCTTCTTGAGCCAATTACCCCTAAAATCGGCCTGCGCTTTAGGGGTAGTCAATGAAAAACAAGTTCGAACAATTAGACTCAGTATTAACTGCCAAACAATCTTATTGGCGGTTCTCCCCATTTCATGACTCACGTCTAGACTGTCCATCTCGATGGCAACGCATTAATCCCGCTCTTCAGGCGTGGTTGTCTGAATTAGATCCTCAAGATGTTGTACAGATGAGACAAAGTCCCGGTCTACTGCTTTCGGTTGCAAATGAGTTTTTGCCAGAGCTCGAAGCTACCCAAGAGCTGATCAAACTGCCTGAAGCCATTGGTATTGATATAGAGTTGCCGAGAGGATTTCATAACGGTATCCCCGGTCGAAAGCTTGAGCAAATACTGTCTTTTAGCGGCGCTACTTTAAATCAATTCAATTCTAAAGAATGGCTAGAATGGTGTTCAGGCAAAGGTTATTTAGGTCGAGTACTTGCTAGCTGCTCAGAGAAAAATGTGTTGAGTTTTGAATATCAGCCATGTTTGTGTGAATCTGGACAAGCGGAGGCAGACAAACACAACTTGCCTATGCATTTCATTCAAGGTGATGCTTTTGCACCCGAAGCAGAAGAGGTATTTAACTCGAATCAACATGCGGTAGCACTTCATGCTTGTGGAGATTTACATGTACGCTTATTACAACTTGGGGCGCAACACAACTTGCCGGCTATGTCTATTGCGCCATGTTGTTATCACCTGATTAATACTGAACATTATCGACCACTTTCTGCCACCGGTAATGCTTCTAAGTTGCAGCTATTAAAACAAGAACTTCGTATTCCTCTACAAGAATCGGTGACGGGAGGTGCCAGAGTTCAGCGCCACCGACAGCAGGAAATGACTTATCGATTGGGGTTAGATTCGTTGCTGCGTTATGACCTCTCTCATCACAACCATATACCGATACCAAGTATCAAAAAATCTCTCCTTTCAAATGGTTTTGAATGGTTTTGTCAGTGGGCAGCGCAAGAAAAGAAATTGATGTTACCAAGCCAAGACTTCGAATATTTCCACGAAATAGGGCGTCAGCGCTTCGAGAAAATGGAAAAACTAAGCCTGATTCAAGACTTGTTTAAACGACCACTTGAAATGTGGTTAATTTACGATAAGTCACTGTACTTGCAAGAACAGGGTTATATTGTTCATATCTCTACTTTTTGTGATAGAAAAACTTCACCAAGAAATATACTTATTCAGGCATATAAAAAGTCTGAGTAAGACTGCGTCAAAATCCATATCTAAATCTCGATACTCTAAGCCATGGTATTAAGGTCTCTTTTTTGTTTCTAGTTTGTAAATGAAATCTTCCAAAAAAGTCAATATATTGCTATTAATGGTGTTTTTCTAAGCAAACACAATGTAAACAATCAAAATTGCTTATACCGATGCTAGCAATTAAGTGATCAAAAAATTGCACAGAAAAATCATTCAGGCCAAAACAGGATTTTTATAACTAGTTGTTCTAATTATGAAAACCCTCGCGAAGTGATGAGCGATTTTAACCAGCAAGAATGATTAACTAAATGTTGGAACTGGTCATATATCAAGGAGTTAGAATGAAAGCAGGTAGAATTATTGCAGCTGCGGCTCTAGCAGGCATGCTATTCACTTCCCCAATTGTTGTGGCGAAAACGGTTACGGTTGCCGTGTCACAAATAGTTGAGCATCCAGCGCTAGATGCAGCGCGGCAAGGGTTACTTGACGGGCTTAAGGAGAAGGGGTTCGTAGAAGGCAAGAATCTAAAGTTTGAATATAAAACCGCTCAAGGAAACCCTGCGATAGCGGTGCAAATTGCAAGGCAGTTTGTCGGCGAAAACCCTGATGTATTGGTTGGTATTGCAACTCCTTCCGCACAAGCATTGGTTGCTGCAACAAAAACGATACCTGTTGTCTTTACGGCAGTAACCGATCCAGTCGGTGCAAAGCTAGTATCACAACTTGAACATCCTGGAAAAAATGTCACGGGTCTATCAGACTTATCCCCAGTTAATCAGCATGTTGAGTTGATGAAAGAAATTTTGCCAAATCTTAAAACGATTGGTGTTGTCTACAACCCAGGCGAAGCGAATGCGGTGTCACTGGTTGAATTGCTTAAAAAGTCAGCGAAAGAACACGGTTTACAGGTTGTAGAAGCGACAGCTTTGAAAAGTGCTGATGTTCAGTCTGCAACGCAAGCTATTGCGGCAAAATCTGACATTATTTATGCACCAACAGACAATACTGTAGCCAGTGCCATTGAGGGTATGATTGTTGCGGCGAATCAAGCAAAAACGCCAGTCTTTGGTGGTGCGACTTCTTATGTGAAAAGCGGGGCAATTGCTAGCTTGGGCTTTGACTACTATCAAGTTGGACAGCAAACCGCTCAATATGTTGTTGATATCCTAAATGGCCAAAAGCCAGGGGACCTTGCGGTTAAAGTCGCAAAAGGTTCAGATCTTGCTGTGAATGAAACGGCTGCAAAAGCTTTGGGGATTACTATTCCAAAATCTGTTCTAGATAGAGCGACTTCAGTTCAATGATCGCTAAGGCTCGTTAAGCGAGCCGATACAAAATAAGTAAGATAGGAGTTTTTATGTCTGCGTTTGCTTTTTTTGGAGCGATTGAAATAGGGCTGATTTATGGGCTGGTTGCTCTAGGTGTTTTCCTCACTTTTCGTGTCCTAGATTTTCCCGACTTGACCGTTGATGGCAGCTTCCCTATGGGAGCTGCAGTTGCTGCGACGGCAATTGTCGCAGGTATTAATCCATGGCTGGCTACAGGGATGGCTATTCTGGCTGGTGCAGCAACAGGTTGGGTAACCGCTTTTCTGGCAGTAAGGTGTGGAATCCTTCATTTGCTTGCCTCAATACTGACTATGATCGCAGCTTTTTCGATTAATATCCGAATTATGGGACGGCCCAACATGGCGTTGCTTGGAGAGCCGACCATATTGACGCCATTTGAAGCACTCGGTGACCCTACCTACATTCGGCCACTCGTTGTCGGTATCCTCGTGCTGATTTCAGCATTTTTTGTAATTCGCTTGCTCAACAGTGATTTTGGCTTAGGTCTTAGAGCGACAGGTGTGAATGCTCGAATGGTTTCTGCTCAAGGCGCAAGTATCGCTTTTTATACTTATTTTGGCCTTGCGCTCTCCAATGGATTTGTAGGGTTCGCGGGCGCTTTGTTTGCCCAAACTAACAGCTTCGCTGACGTCACTTCCGGTGTTGGGACCATTGTAGTGGGCTTAGCGGCCGTCATTCTTGGGCAAACCATTATTCCGGGACGTAAGATATGGGTTGCCGTGTGCGCAGTGATTATTGGTTCGGTGTTATATCGATTGGCCGTCGCATTTGCACTTAGCACCGGAATGTTTGGTTTGCAGGCATCGGATTTGAATCTAGTTACCGCAGTTCTCGTTGCTATCGCACTAATTGCACCGAAAATTAAAGGGAAGCTACGCGTAAAAAAGTTTAGTTCGTCGGCAGAAATGTCGACGGCTCAAATCAAGCCAACTAAGTCAGGGGACGTATCATGATTCGCTTGCAAGATATCCAAGTCACTTTTAACCAAGGGACTATTTTGGAAAATAAAGCGCTAAAAGGTGTTTCGTTGGATGTGCCGGAGCATCAGTTTCTGACCGTAATTGGCTCGAATGGGGCAGGGAAGTCGACATTGCTCGGTGCTGTTACTGGTGAAACGCCAATGGCCGGTGGACAAGTTATTATTGATGAAACCGACGTCACGAAACAAAACGTCGCACAAAGGGCCAAACAGTGCGCAAGAGTGTTTCAAGACCCACTGGCCGGTACGTGTGGCGATTTGACCATTGAAGAGAATATGGCTCTCGCCTATATGCGTGGCAAGCGTAGAAGCTGGGGGCTTGCGCTATCATCGAAAAGGCGCAAGCTATTTAAGGATAGAATTAGTATTCTGGGACTAGGTCTTGAAGATAGGTTAGGTGACAGCATCGGTCTACTATCTGGAGGTCAACGTCAAGCGGTGAGTTTGGTGATGGCAACGTTGTCAGAAAGTAAATTATTGCTGTTGGATGAACATACAGCTGCGTTAGATCCAAGAATGGCAGCGTTTATCATCAATTTAACCAAAACCATAGTGCAGGAGTTTAATTTAACTGTGCTTATGGTCACTCACTCCATGAAAGATGCTCTGGCTTGTGGTAATCGAACTATCATGTTGCACCAAGGTGAAATTGTATTGGATGTTGCAGGAGAACAACGAGCAAATATGCAAGTTCCCGACTTGTTAGAAATGTTCTCAAAAGTGAGAGGGGAAGAGCTCGCAGACGATAGTTTACTTTTAAATTGATGAAAAAGATAAATGTGATCGGAACCTGTGGAAGCGGGAAATCTACTTTCAGTAAAAAGTTAGCAAACAGGCTCAAGTGTTCTTACATTGAAATGGATCGATTGTATTGGAAAGCAAATTGGCAAGGCTCTTCTGATGAAGAGCTTTTTAATAAGCTTCGCGAAAAAATATCTTCGGAAACTTGGGTTCTCGACGGAAATTACAATCGTAGCACATCCACAAATGGGAAGATGTTGATACAGTTATCTGGCTGGACTACCCGTTTTTAAGAATATTCTTTCAAGTAACAAAACGCGCTATTTTAAGAGCTATATCAAAACGAGAACTTTGGCCCGATACCGGGAATGTTGAAAGTTTTTCTAGGGTGTTTTTTAGTCGGCACTCAATCATATTGTGGGCAATAAAAATGTATCACTATAACCGCAAGCGCTACAATGCGCTCTTTACAGATTCTACCTACCGCCATATCGATTTTATACGGATAACTAGTCCTAAGCAGGCGCAAGAGTTTGTTGATACCTTAAACAAGTAAAACCTAGTGATCTTCGCCTGAGAATTATTAATGCCATTAGGGATTGTGACTCAAATCCGTTGTATCTATTCACTTAAATTCCGAGGCACAACAATTTCAAACTTAGTTCCTTTGTCAGGAGTGCTGGTGCAGGTGACTTTTCCTTTGAGTTTTTGGGTGACGGCATTAAATACGATGTTCATGCCAAGCCCACCTCCAGATGCTTGCTTGGTCGTAAAAAATGGGTCGAAAACTTGTTTTGCCGTTTCTTCGTTCATCCCACAGCCATTATCTTCATAAGTCAGATGTAAGTGCCCATCTTTTTCGACGGCAAAGATACTGATGTAGCCGGATTCAGAGTCAGCAAATGCGTGCGTATAGCTGTTGGTAATAAAGTTAGAAAGGATTTGAGCGAACACTCCAGGGAAAGTTGAAGCTGTTAGTTCTTCGGCAATATCGACATCAATGTTGATACGGTCATTTTTTAGGTTGTGCTTCAGGCTAGCAATCACCTCTAACGTGTACTCACGTAAGTGAATTCGCCTTATTTCTTCGTTAGTCTGATCAATGGCGATGAGTTTGAAGCTACGAATTAATTCGGCTGCTCGTTCCAGATTTGAGACGATAAACTTATTATTAGTACTGAGTAATTTAATGAAGTTGGCTAATTCAAATTCACTGATATCTTTCGAGGAAAACTTCCGACTAAATCTATCGATTTCATCGCTCAAATGTGAAGAAGCAGTAATACCGTTACCTAAAGGAGTGTTTATCTGATGTGCGACACCACTAACAAGATTGCCTAGGCATGCCATTTTTTCAGCTTGAACGAGTTCATCTTGCGCTTTTTTTAGTACTTCAAGTGTACTGTTTAGTTGGGAATTAGACTCTTCTAGCTGTGCGGTTCGTTCTTCGACTCTTTTTTCAAGTCCTTGATTAAGTTCTTGAATTTCCATGTCCGCATGAACCTTTTCGGTTATATCTCTTCCTTCTGGAAGCAACATCGTAACCGTGCCATCGCTATCTACAACCGGTTTCAAGGAGAAGTCTACGTAAACTTTGTCCCCATCTGGGGTAATGTGGTAGGTATTGAAACGTGCAAGTTGGCCACTTTTGGCGATCTCAATCGCCTCGAGAATTTTTTTGCGCTCTGACTCTGAGTGAGACCAAAATGGGGTATCTGGAAAATAGGCACCTAAAACATCTGCTTCCGTGACGTTAAACCTGTTTTTGACAGCGTCATTGGCCATCATCAAGCAGCCGTTAAGATCCAATAGGCCAATAAACTGAAAAGTTTGATTAAAAAGTGCTTTAAATCGAGCTTCACTGTTTTTTAATTCGATGACCCGATTCTTTTCTTCTGTGATTTCTTCGTAGGTTCCGAGTACGCCAACTATTTCACCATCTTCCCGCCTCATTGGCATTTTACTGGTTCTAAGCCAAGTGGCTTTTCCTTCAGCAGTGTATTGGGGCTCTTCGTAGTTAAGCCGCTCTTCACCAGTGGTGATAACGTGAAGATCGTCAGTGCGAAATAGCTCAGCTTCGGTTTCTGCCCAAGGAAGGTCGTAGTCCGTCTTTCCTATTAAATCATCAGCTACGCTGCACCCAGCATCTTTCAAAAACAGGCGGTTTGCACCAAGATAAACTCGTTCAGTGTCTTTCCAAAATACTCTAACTGGCACACTATCCATAACCAGTTGTGCGAATAGTTTTTGGTTCTTTAACTCGGTTTTTAGGCTTGCAACTTTTTCTTCAAGTTGCTTGATTCGTTGCTCTAGATGTTCACTCATTGCTAACAATTTCTAAGCTTGATTACGTGGGCGATCCCTGCCCACATTTACTTAAATGTTAGTATAAATTTTATGACTTGTATTACTACTTTTAAGGACGCGATACAGTCCCAATAATATCGCTAGGCACAACATCATCGATGGTACAATCTTCCAATATCTATTTGATGTAATCTCTCAACGTATCAGGTGTTGTGTTCATGGCATTTTTGTCGCGTAAGTCATGATCCTCATCATCAAATAACCCCCAACACAAAATAACAGCTTCGCCAGCCAAGTCGGAACAAATCTCGTAAACGCTGATATCAACAGTGATTTGGGCATTAATGCCAACCGTTCTTTTCTTTAGCTCTAGTAAAGGCGCAAAAGCGTTCCCATGAACCCATATTTTTAATAGAGCCACCCACATTCTTTAGCCAGTCCTCCATCTGGAAATGTGAAATTTGCCGATGTTAGTGATCGTTACATCTCTTACAATAAATGGTAATAATGGTAATGGCTTGCCGTATTGCTCTAGATTCTTATTTTTTTTGTGGAATGAGATTCATATTATTGAAATATAACTATTAAAAAAAATTATATTGAAAGTAGGATGTTTTGCGATTGTTCACATATTGATATTTAAGGAGTTTAAGGATGAATCGACTTATTCTAGGAAATGTATTCGCAACTGCCATACTGGCAACTACGTCAATGAGCGTATCAGCAGATATTATGGGCACCCAAAACGCTACGCTACGGGTACATGTAGAAAATAATTCAGCGAATAAAGTGAAGGTTAGTACTGATAGAAAATGTCCGAAAAAAGCAGATGGTGGCAAAGATACGGTGACCAACACAATTGGCTCCGGTGACTCAGATGATAATTTCCATAACAATGCATGGAAAACTACAAGAGGACAGGGTGGAACTGGTGATAGATCGCTTTATATCTGCCAGGCAAACGATAGTGACAATTACTCAAAGATAGAGTTCAAATTTGAAACTAAACAAAACCAAGCTGGTAACACAAAAGGAAGACTGAGAGCTTTTGCCACTTCTGGGCCAGATTATTTTAATATAAACAAGTCGTTGCCTAGAAACACTGCTGATTATAGTGATGGTGAATGGACATCGTGGGGGGCTAGCAAGTCTATTACGTTCATAGTGCCAGAAAGCGATTAGGTAATGTGGTTTTATAAATAACGATAAACGATTGTATCACATACCTTTTGAAATGTGCACACATTCCGTTTTTCAGACGCAATTAGGCTCTGTTGCAAAGTTTTTCTGACAATAGAGCTTCTTACTCTTCTATCGCTCAGAATGTAAATTCACTTTCAATTAGACGCGTTTCTGCTACAGGGCATGGCCATAGAACCTTAAATTAAATTGCCCTTTTTGAAGTACCGGTATCACCTCATATCTTTGAGTCGTGGCGTATGCTGGCTTCATATTTTGTAAATTATGAATAGGATGGATGCTTGCCATGATCAGACTCTATTCGATTTGTTGCGCTTATATATAAGCAGCAGCCAAGACTCTTTATGCACTGGTACTTGTTGAAGGGGCGATCAACAAGAGTTATATGAGTTGAGAGGTTTATATATGCTTCTGTAAAAGGGGATACTCGACCAACTAAGCCTCGTTGGCTAATGTAGCAAAATGCGTTGCCTTGTATTGTTGAATATGCTCAACAATAGGCTGGGCTTTGTTGTAGGTGCGAATTTCTCTAAAGAGGCTTGCAGCTTCAGAATATTCTTGGCGCAGGTAGGAAAACCATTGCTTTACGCGGTTTGGGTAGTATAGCCCTTTGTCGCCTTTGATCTCGTACTGCGAGTATAAAAGCAATAGATCAACCACTTGTTTCCAAGGCATGATTGAATGGTCATATTTCACCACATTGCCTAAGTTTGGTACGTTAAATGCCCCGCGGCAGACCATTAAAGAATCAATGCCTGTCGTTTCGATACAAGCTTGGCCATCAGCGTATGACCAGATTTCACCGTTTGCGGTTAATGGAATGGAAATACGTTGGCGGATTTTGTCGATATAAGGCCACTTAATCTCGCTAGCTCTGTATCCATCGACTTTTGTCCGTGCATGAACGGTTAGTCCATTTGCACCGGCTTGTTGAATAGCATCAGCAATTTCATAGCAGTCTTCAGGGTTTTCCCAACCAAGGCGAATTTTTGCGGTGACAGGAACCTCTTTAGAGACTGCCTCGCGGCAGGACTTGACCACTTGATAAATGATATCAGGATGTTGGAGTAGGGCTGCACCGCCTTTACTTTTGTTAACGAGTTTAGCTGGGCAACCAAAGTTAATATCAACACCTTTTGCCCCAAGGCTTTCAGCACGTACGGCGTTTTCAGCCATCCAATTCGGATCCTGGCCAAGCAGTTGAATGTGTACAGGTGTGCCACTTTGGGTTGTTGAACCTTTCTTCAATTCAGGGCAAAGGCGATAAAAGACGTGTTCAGGAAGCAACTGGTCAACGACACGAACAAACTCGGTGACGCACAGATCATAGTCGTTGATATCCGTTAAGATCTCACGCATTAAATGGTCTAATACGCCTTCCATAGGGCCTAAAACTACACGCATTTTATGTTTGCCTTACTTAACCATGACAAGGAGAAATTCTGGAGGGGCAGATTGTAGTGGCAGTAATGGGAAATGTCACGAACCATTCAATACATACATAAACCATTGCAAGTGAACACATGGCATAAACTATTTCTGTGATATACGCGCATCATAGAGCGGTTTGTGGGTATAATGCCCACGATTCTATCCTAAAAATGAAGATCATAATGACTTATCAAGTAATCGATTTAAAAGAGAGTAACCTTGCCCAATCTGAGTATTTTGTTGAAGGGTTGGTACTCGCATCTAACTTTGCTATCAAGCCATTGTCTCCTGAAAGTTGGCTAGCGAGTCTCTTCGGAGAAGAAGCTTCTCTCTCTATCAAGGAGAGCGTAGTAGAACAGATTAACAAGCAATATGCTCAGCTCAAATCCAGTGCTTATCAAGTGGCTGATATCATTGATGTAAGCGTTCAGCAGAAAGAGCTTTCGCAATTTGCAGAAGGTTTTATGACCTTGTGGCCACTCGTTGAGCAGCAGTGGCAACAAGAGCAAATGAATGATGGAGCGCTTCGTATGATGCAAGCTCTACTGACAACTTTTATGCTTGCACTTGATGAAGAAAAAACACGTGAGCAGATGAAGCAAGTCGGGTATGAAGAGCCGCCAATGCTTAAAGATTTGCTTCCTCAGCTCGATATGATGATCAATGAAGTTGCCTTAGCGGCAGACGAGCTTATGACGGGCAACAAGAGCCAGCAAGTAAATCCTTATAAAGAGGTGGGCCGCAACGATGTATGTGTCTGTGGTAGCGGCGAGAAGTTTAAACAATGCTGCGGTAAATAATTCGAACTAATTGCGTTGTTTCTATTCCTATATAGAGGTTCAGCGAATATTTAAAGTAGATATCGTTGTAATGAAGAATTTGGAGCTCAATGAATGAAAAAGATATACGGCCTACTATTACTATTGTTCAGTTGTTCAGTGTTTGCCTCACCAAAAGATGTGCTGAATGCTCGCCTAGCTATGAATCAAGGCTTTAGTGCCGACTTTACCCAGAAAGTGATCAGTCCTGATGGCGAAGTTTTAATGCAAGGTAAAGGTAAGGTAGAAATAGCTAGACCAAATATGTTTCGTTGGGCGACAAGTTCTCCAGAAGAAAACTTATTAGTATCGAATGGAAGCTCACTTTGGTATTACCAACCATCTTTAGAGCAAGTGACAATTTACAATCAACAGAAAGCAACGGCATCAACGCCTTTCATACTGTTAACACGAAATAAACCCAGTGATTGGGATCATTACAAAGTAACCCGTAATGGAAATCTGTTTACTCTGACCTCTACTGAGAAGGATTCAACTCAAGGCGTTTATCAAATTGATATCACTGATAAAGGCATTGTGAAAGATTTCAACGTGCGTCAACAAGACGGGCAACAAAGCTTATTCGCATTCGAAAACGTGCAATTGAAAACACCTAGTATTAGTCAATTTAAATTTACT
Source organism: Vibrio sp. A37 (assembly GCF_059777565.1). Lineage (NCBI taxonomy): Bacteria > Pseudomonadati > Pseudomonadota > Gammaproteobacteria > Vibrionales > Vibrionaceae > Vibrio > Vibrio sp. A37. The sequence goes on from NZ_JBLNLI010000003.1 coordinate 408,074, forward strand.
GTGCCAAAAGGAGTACAAGTTGACGATCAAAGGAACTGATATTGAGTAACTATGACTTGGACTTTGCCAGTGGAGAAGACTTTCGTCCGCTGGCAGCTCGCATGAGGCCAATAAAAATAGAACAGTACATTGGCCAACAGCACATTTTAGCCCCCGGAAAACCTCTACGCCGCGCAGTAGAATCTGGTCAGCTACATTCAATGATACTTTGGGGCCCTCCCGGTACAGGAAAAACGACATTGGCGGAAGTCGTTGCGAATTATGCCAATGCGGAAGTTGAGCGCGTATCGGCGGTGACTTCTGGAGTTAAAGACATACGCCTTGCTATCGATAAAGCCCGTGAAAATAAAACTGTCGGTAAACGGACCATTTTGTTTGTCGACGAGGTTCACCGATTTAACAAATCTCAGCAAGATGCTTTCTTGCCTCACATAGAAGATGGCACAGTGACCTTCATTGGGGCCACGACTGAAAACCCTTCTTTTGAACTGAATAATGCACTGCTATCTCGGGCCCGGGTTTACAAGCTTACTTCACTTTCTAACCAAGATATTTTATTGGCTATCAATCAAGCAATCACCGATAAAGAACGCGGTCTAGGGAAAGTTGAAGCCGAAATTGATGAAGGTGTTCTGGATAGGTTGTCTGAGTTAGTTAATGGAGACGCTCGAATGTCCCTTAACTACCTTGAACTGCTCTTTGATATGGCAGAAGACAATGAAAGCGGCAAAAAACATCTAACCTTGCCGCTTTTGGCCGAAGTTGCTGGAGAGAAAGTGTCACGTTTCGACAACAAAGGCGACATTTGGTACGACTTAATATCCGCAGTTCACAAGTCTATTCGAGGCTCTAATCCTGATGGTGCTCTCTACTGGGCAGCAAGAATGATTAATGCGGGCTGTGATCCTTTATATATTGCTCGAAGGTTGTTGGCGATTGCTTCAGAAGATATTGGCAACGCAGACCCCAGAGCCATGCAAGTCGCGTTAAGTGCTTGGGACTGTTTTACTCGAGTTGGTCCGGCAGAAGGTGAACGAGCCATCGCTCAAGCCATTGTTTATCTAGCATGCGCTCCAAAAAGTAATGCGGTTTATACGGCATGGAAGCAAGCGCTAAATGATGCGCAAAACCTACCTGAATACGAAGTGCCTCATCATCTAAGAAATGCGCCGACGTCTCTAATGAAAGATTTAGGTTATGGTGCTGAATATCGATACGCCCACGATGAGCCGGGAGCCTATGCTGCGGGAGAAAAATACTTTCCGCCTGAAATGGACAATAAACGCTACTATTTTCCAACAAATAGGGGCTTGGAAACAAAAATCGGTGAGAAGTTAGATTATTTAGCCAATTTAGACGCAAAAAGCCCACAAAAGCGCTATGAAAAATAGCTGCTTTTAGTTATCTTACCCGTTAAGGTTTTCAACCTTAATTTCTTCAATAACGCATAACATTTTTATGCGTTTTATCGTAACTTAAAGCATAGGATTAGAAATGCTGGATTCTAAATTACTTCGCACTGAGCTGGAAGAAACAGCTGCAAAACTAGCGCGTCGTGGGTATACCTTAGACGTAGAGACAATTCGTCAACTTGAAGAGCAACGCAAGTCCCTTCAAGTCGAAGTAGAAAATTTACAATCCTCGCGTAACTCTATATCCAAGCAAATCGGCCAGAAAATGGCGGCAGGTGATAAGGCTGGTGCCGAAGAAATCAAAAAACAGATTGGTTCTCTTGGTAGTGACCTTGAAGCGAAGAAAGTACAACTTTCTGAGATTCAGGGCAAAGTTGAGGCAATCACGTTAACAGTACCAAACTTGCCAGATGAAGCAGCACCAAATGGAAAAGATGAGTCTGAAAATGTTGAAATCTCTCGTTGGGGTGAGCCAAAGACATATTCCTTTGAAGTCAAAGATCACGTTGATCTAGGTGAGCTTTCTGGTGGTTTAGATTTCGCTAGTGCGACTAAGCTGACTGGGGCTCGCTTTATCGTGATGAAAGGACAGTTTGCTCGCCTTCACCGTGCAATTGCTCAATTCATGCTCGATCTTCACACAGATCAACATGGCTATACGGAAATGTATGTGCCTTACTTGGTAAACGAAGAAAGCTTATTAGGTACAGGGCAACTGCCTAAATTTGGTGAAGATTTGTTCCATACTGAGCCGCTAACAGAAAAAGTGAATGACGAAGAGCCACGTCGCTTCTCGTTGATCCCAACGTCTGAAGTACCACTGACCAACATGGTTCGCGATTCTATTGTTGATGAAGCTGAGCTTCCAATTAAGATGACCGCTCACACACCATGTTTCCGTTCAGAAGCGGGCTCTTATGGTCGTGATACTCGTGGTTTGATTCGTATGCATCAGTTCGACAAAGTTGAGCTTGTTCAAATCACTAAACCAGAAGATTCAGATGCAGCATTGGAAGAGATCACTAGCCACGCTGAAAAAGTACTACAGCTGCTGGAACTACCATATCGTAAAGTGATTCTATGTACTGGTGACATGGGCTTTGGCGCTCGTAAAACTTACGATCTTGAAGTTTGGGTTCCCGCTCAAGAGACATATCGTGAAATATCTTCTTGCTCGAATACTGGTGATTTCCAAGCTCGCCGTATGCAAGCACGTTTTCGCCGTAAGGGTGAGAAAAAACCTGAGCTGCTACATACATTAAATGGCTCTGGTTTGGCAGTAGGCCGTACAATGGTTGCTATTTTAGAAAACAATCAAGAAGCAGATGGCCGTGTTGCTATTCCAACTGCATTGCAAAAGTATATGAACGGATTAACGCATATCGGTTAATTGTCTCTAAGCTACTGTTAGGCCAGCAAGTTTTGCTGGCCTTTTTCTTACCTGCCTCTCCGTAGTTCTTAGATATCTCGGAATCCAAAGAGGCATTTCCCGTTTCAGCGTTGTGTCGACTTCTACTCTAATCTACTGAAGCTTCCTCATCTATCACCTCGAATATTTATAGTCCAGCGTTCGGTTTACCTTTTTGAATTACAAGTGTCGATACAGACAAAACTTAGTTGTAGATCGCAAAATTATAATTTTCATGAATAATATTTCTTGAACAAGGTAGTATCCTTTAACTCATCGGAGGTCTGATAAGGAGTGTAAGTTTGAAAGCAATAATTGTATCGGTACTAGCTGTCGTTTTGGTTTATATCACCCCCACATCTGCAATAGCAGATGATTCAGAGTACACAAAAACTAAGTATCCAATAGTACTTGTCCATGGGCTATTTGGATTTGATACGCTGGCTGGAGTTGATTATTTCTTTGGCATACCACAGTCGTTGGCGAAAAGTGGTGCTACCGTTTTTGTTGCTCAAATGTCCGCAGCAAATAGTACAGAAATAAGAGGAGAGCAACTTCTAGCGCAAGTGCAAGAAGTCCTAGCGATCACCGGGTCTGAAAAAGTCAACTTAATAGGCCACAGTCACGGTGGGCCGACGGCTCGATATGTCGCTTCTGTTTCTCCTGACTTGGTTGCGTCTGTTACGAGTATTGGTGGCGTAAACAAAGGCTCTCGTATAGCCGATATACTTCGTGGAACGATACCAGAAGATTCGATTTCTGAAGAAATAACTGTAAAAATCACAGAAGCATTTTTGGCTCTCATCAATCTTTTATCCGGCGGTAGAGACTTGCCTCAAGATCCTCTCGAAGCGCTTGCATCTCTGACGACAGAGGGGTCACTTGAATTCAATCAAAAATTTCCCGAAGGGGTACCTAGCTCAGATTGCGGGGAAGGGGATTACATAGGTCCAAATGGTGTGTATTACTATTCATGGACAGGAGATAGGAACTTTACCAACGCATTAGATCCGTCAGATGCATTTCTAGTTGTTCTTGGTTTGGCATTTAACGAGCCAAATGATGGGCTCGTAGCAACCTGTAGCACTCATTTAGGAAAGGTAATACGGGACGACTACAAAATGAATCATCTAGATGAAATCAACGGTTTACTAGGTATTACACACCTTTTTGAAACCGACCCAAAGACTCTGTATCGCCAACACGCTAACCGATTGAAACTGCAAGGGTTATAAGAATGAAGAAGGCCGTATTATCTGTTTATGTAGTCACGACAGTCGTATTAGCGGCTTTTATCTACTTTGAAACAGATCGTACAAATGTGGATATTAGGGCTGAATCTCAGAAAGATACCAATATCGATAATGACTCAACCAGAGACACGTTTGAATATTTTTTGTCTGGGCTGGGGGAAGCGGAGCTTGAGGAAATTAATGTTCGCTTTGAAAAGTTTAAAAATATGCACAAAGGTAAACAGACCATTAGTTTAGATCTGTTTCATCGATACGTTAAATATAAAGAAGCATTGCAATACTTAGATGCTTCAACGACAAAACACCTAGATTTAACCGAGTTGAGAAAACTTGATAACCAATTAAACGACCTCCAAGCCAAGTATTTCTCTGCTGAAGAGCGAGAACAGCTTTTTTCTGAAGAAACTCAGTATCGGCGTATAGCACTTCGCCAGTTAGAATTGAGAGAGTTGGCTCAAGGTAATGAAGACTTTGATAACTTGTGGCAGCAAGAAGTTGATAATATGCCAGAAAGTCTACAAGAGAGCTATCGCAATGCGCGCTTATTGACTCAGCTACAGCAAACCTACGCTCTTAATGGCCAAGACCGCTATTTAAAGCAGCAAGATTTAGTTGGCTCTGACGCCGCTGAAAGGCTAGCAAATCTCCAAACAGAAAGAGTTGAATTTCAACGAAATTTTGCACAGTACATACAACAACGTGAAAAAATTTTAAGTAATTCGTCTCTAAATTACGAAGCTCGGATTCAAGCCATTCAAGGGTTAAGAAATGATATGTTTAGTTTAAAGCAGCAACGTCGAGTTATTGCTTTGGAGTCTAGGTATGATGACTAGAGTCTAATAGTCATAATAAATCCGTGATAAAAGCCAATGTACTGAAGCGATTAGAATATTTCGATGTTGCTTGCTTGGAATATTCGTATAGAAGGGAACTTAGACTTATGTGGTGGCCGAATTGATTCGGCCACCACACTGTTTGTAACGTTTAAATTGAAAAGATTAAACCGCTAAGAATCTATTATTCAGTGTGCGATCTCTCTTTTGGTTTCGGTAATATGGTTTGTACGCATACTTAGCGCGACAAAAACGCCGACGAGCATGAGCGAAAATAATAACCATGCTGCATTGTGAAATCCTTCTAAAAGATTTTGAGTGGATAGGGCAATTAACAGCGAGAGAGCAGCTCCGAGGTTTCCTCCTAGCTCTTGAATAGTGGAATATGTGCCTGTCGCGATCCCTGCTTGATGTACGGAGAGGGTTGAAACAGCAACGGTAGTTGTTGGGCCCCAGATCAGAGAGATAGCGATGCCAAAGCAGATCATCGCAGCAATCACTAATTTTGGCTCAGCATTTTGCGGTAAGTTAATCAGTATAAGGGCCGAAAGCATCGCGAATATAAAACCTGCGGCAATCCAATATTTAGCGTGATGTATACCGTATAGTTTCGCAACTAAACTGGTAAGCAAGATTTGCGGTAAAGGTAAAAATACCATTACTAGCCCTACTTGCAACGCACTATAATGAGCGATATTTTCCAAAAATAGTGGCACTAATAAAAATGCGCTCCAAATAAAGAAGATTAATAAACCACTATTAATTGATGCTTTTAAAAATAACGGATCACTCAGAAGGTCAGCGCGTAAAATAGGCATTTCTGCCCGTTTTTCGACCCAGATTAGACTTACAAAGCTGACCGCACATACTGTTATTGCTGCGCCAATCCATAGATTAGGCAAAGAGCCAAATTCAACGATTGATAGCACTAGACTTCCTACACCAACGGTCAATAATATTGTACCAAAGATGTCGAGACTTGGGCTTTCTTGCTCGTTTTTACTCTCGTTGGCGTACTTAATTACTAGCAAGCTAGATGTGATTGTTAGAATTAGTACAAACCAATATATTGAACGCCATCCCATGAATCCGATCAACATACCACCGACTATTGGGCCTGCAGCGAGCGAAACACCAATCATTGTAGCCCACAGACCCACAGCTTTACTGCGTTCATGTTCTGGAAACTCTAGTGACATCATCGCTTGCGAAGTTGAAAGCATAATAGCATTACCAATTCCGGTTAAAAATTGCAACGCTATAATCACATAGATGCTTTGACTAAGTGCATCTCCCACCATTGCTACTGAAGTGCACGCTAGCCCTACTAGGAACAGTTTCTTTCGACCGAAGATATCTGACAGTCGACCAAAAGTTACGAGAGATGCGCAACCAATAATGCCGAATATGTTAATTATCCACTGTGCCTGGAGGAGTTCTGCGTGTAATTCCTTTGTTATAGTGGGCAATGAAACATTCATCATTGGGTAAAAAATACTAATAGCCACGATGCCCAAGCATATACCCAAAATGCTTGGTATATTTAGAGTTGACTTGTTTTTAGCCATGAAAATTTACTCTTGTTTAAAGTTAAGTTGTGGTGAGAAATATCGGATAAATTTGAACGGAATATAATGTGAAGTTGTAGATATTCTTCTCTAGGAAAATGATTTGAATATGGTGTTGTCACACTGATCCTTCAACTGCGTGACTCAAGTAGATGCTTAGTGTCAACCACTACAGAGCGTTCAAAGTTCTACCCTATAAGGAGCCTACAGACTAATTGGAACTAATGAGTAGGTAAAATTATCATTAATTCTAATATCTATAATTATTCTTTATTATTATGAGTCGAGGTGGACACGTAACTTTCGAGGTCGGCTTTAGGTATGGTAATGATTTGCTTAAGAATAGATTGAGGTATAATTATAGCTCTTACAGGGTTGTCTATAATATCTAGCGTTCAGACGCTATTAAAGATGAATTTAGATGGTACACCTTTAGGCAAATTGCCTTTCCAATAATAGAAAGGCATAGAAAACATGAATGTAGTACAAAATGCGACTGTAGTGTGCAGGTTATACCAATTGAGTCTCAAGGTGTTGGCGTTGCCATACCTTTTCATGAAAGAAGTAAGCGACTGAGTTAATTGCTGGTTCAATCGTAGCCATCAACCCTCCTATAAAGGCGTCACCCGTCAATACATAAGTTACCGTAAACGCAACACTAAAGTGAATGACAGCAAAACTTATGGTTTTTATTTTCGTCATAAGCTGCTTTCGTTTTAAGAATGGAATTTGATTCCATGCTTTCTCGTGAGCGTAAAAAGCTACCGTATTGATAGATGGTTCAATCATGGCAATTAAACTTCCCAATAAAAAATCTCCGGTTAATACATACGCTACAGCAGTTGCGATTGAAAAGTGAATGGCTGCAAAGGTGATTGTCTTGAACATCGTACTATCCTCTAGTCTTTTCTTAGTAAATATTATTGATAATCATTCTCATTAAGTAAAGAGGAATTTATCGATTAATATAATTGGCTGTGCCTATTGATTTGTGACTAATAATAGGTTTTATCGTTGGCTAAAGGCAGCTAAAGGAAAAGGCGTAAGGGTATGTTGTAAAAAGTAAAAGTGGTTAAGAGTTTGAGAAGTGACATATCTAGCTTACAGCAGCAGCGCCGAGCTATTGCTTTAGAGTCGCTATATGATCGCTCACATCTCAACTACAATATTGAGAATAAGCTTAATTGCATAACTGAATGTAAACTCTAAATTAATCAAATTGTTGCAACAATATGCATCTAACAGTATATTTCAAAAATTAATCGTACAGTTGCCGAATGGTCACCCACTAGATAAAGCATAGAATGAATATACGTTTTAAAGTTTCCTTTTTGATGTTCTTGCTATTTGCAGTTTCCATTGTAAATACTTATTTTATATTCCAGTTAGAGAAAGACGGGAACGAAAAACTTTCGTGGGTGAGTCATACTAACCAAGTACTATTTGAATCAGAAAAGCTGCTTGGTGGGTTTCGCGATGCGGAAACTGGCCAACGTGGCTACTTATTAACTGAAAATCCTGACTATCTAGAACCTTATCATCACGCCCTCACTAGTATATTTCAAACCTATGAGCGATTAACGGAGCTCACTTCTGACAATCCGATACAGCAAGAGTTGTTGTCTAACATGAATAAGGATATGAAGTTAAAGTTAGAAGAGCTTAAAGAAACTATCGATCTAACAAATAGTGGCAAAAGAGCGCAAGCTCTAGAGATAGTTGAAATGAATAAAGGCAAACGCTTTATGGATAATATCCGCAATAATTTGCGTAGATTTACATCTAATGAGCTGTTGCTACTGGAAAAACGTAAGGGGGAATACAACAGTAGTCGTGCCAGAATCACGACATTGATCGTTGTCGAGTTCGCTTTGTTTTTTGTTCTTGCGATTATTACTTTCATTTATATTCGAAATAGTTTGTTTCGGCCACTAGAAACACTAGTTGCGAATGCGAAGAGAATAGAGCGAGGGGAGCTTCTACAATATTCTGACATTCTACCAAAAGACGAAATTGGGTCACTATCAAAAACCTTTATTGTAATGAGCGAAAAAGTCTATCAGAGAGAGAAAGCCTTAGAACAAAAAGCACATTATGATGAACTTACTGGTCTTAAAAATCGCTCTATGTTGGATATAGAGCTTGATGAAGCACTGGCACAAACAGAAGCGACTAAGTTAAAAACGGCCATCCTATTTATTGACGTTAACAAACTTAAGCATATTAATGATACTAAAGGCCATGAGGTAGGTGATGGCTTGCTCATTCAAGCTGCGAAAAGTCTATTGGCAAGCGTCCGTGGCTCTGACTCCGTATTCAGAATCGGGGGTGATGAGTTTCTTATCTTACTGAGAGGTATTGTTGACAGGTCTGATGTGAATTCGATTGTCAACAATATTAATTTAGAACTCAATGAATCAAAAAATATTAATGGCTCTTTACTACACATATCGTTGAGTATTGGTGCCGCCTTTGCTCCTGATGATAGTAAAGTAGCGAAGGAGCTGATTCGATTTGCGGACGTGGCAATGTACAAAGCGAAAGAAAGTAATTTGAAAGAAGCGTGCTTTTTTTCCCATGATTTACTTAGTCGCGGCGACAAAGAATAAATATAAAGCTTTATCTATGAGCACGATTGAGTCGAAGAATGTCTAACTCAGCCTTCTCGGAAGGCTTATATCATTCATCAATTATAATTATTGAGAATAGAGTCTAAGGTACCTTTTTGACGAAGGTTTTTAAAGCCTTTGTTCAGTAAAGCTTCTAGCTTTCGAGCATGTTCATATCGTTTTGATATGAGCATGAAAAATTTGTCTCCCTCGTTTCCAGGTATCGCTTCAGCTTTAAGTGTGCCACTGGTGATATAGTCAATTCCGTGCTCAATTTTAAAGCCTGTCATAATTTCTCGGCGCGTTAAAAAAACCGCGCATCGGCCACTGTGAGTTTTTTGAATAAGTTGCTCAAATGACTTAGCTAAACGCTCTATTTTATTTGAGTCGATACCTATTCCATCATAATTGAAGCCATACACACCACAAATTTGATACTTTTCTAGGTCGGTTATACTCTTTATTTTCAGGCCATCTGGAAATCGTTTAGTTGAATAGACGTAGATAGGGTGCAAAGTATAGTAATACTCTGTCATGATAAATTCTCTATCTCGCTCAGCACTGTATGATGCACTTAATGCAACGTCATAGACGCCGACTTTCGAGCCTTCAACACATCTTTTCCAAGAAGGCATTGCAACAGAAAAGGCAATATTTTTAGGTAGCAATATTTCGTTTAGTACGTCGACGTCATATCCAACCGTTTTTCCGTCTTGTTTAAATGTATATGGAGGCCATCCTCCACCGTCACCACAGAATTTAACTGGCTTTTCAAATGCACTGAAGGTTGTGGTGGAAAACAATAGTGGCAGTATAAGTAATAAGCTTCTTAACATGTCCTTTGCTAGCTATCCAATAACTAAATTTATATAGAACAGTTTAGAAGAATAATTAACATAAAGCTTAATAGTGTGGTTCGATGTGGTATATCAATGCCTTCAATAGGCAAGGTGATTAGAAGCCTTGGATACAACTAACCACAGCACTTTTTGAATTTTTTCCCACTACCGCATAAGCAAGGGTCGTTACGTCCAGGCTTTTTGGCTAAAGTTGGAGAGGGCTCAGGTAGTTTTTCAGGAAATGTACCATCTATGTAAAACCATAGACCATTTTCTCTGACAAAACGGGAGCGCTCCTGCAAGCAATGTTCCCTACCATCCTCATTTAGGAATGCCTGAAAAGTGACAAAGCCTTCATTGTTATGGTTGCCTTTTTCATTTGAAATCACTTTTAATCGTCTCCAATCACTATTTACGGACTCGGTAATTTCCTCAATTTGCGATTGGGCATGACAGCTTGGGTGATAGGTTTTTACTACATAATCAACGAGACGAAGCACATGTGCTGAGTATCTGGAGCGCATTAGCTGTTCAGGGGTGCTGGCTTTGGAGTGATCGTTGTGGATAGGCTCGCAGCACGAAGTATAAGGGAGTGAGCTTCCGCATGGACATAACGGCATGGTAAATCTAGCTTAGCAAAAATAATTTTAGCTAAGTTTAAGCAGTGGGCAAAAAGTTGCAATGAAAAATTAAGAGACCACTGACAAAAGCTCGGTCGTCCAAGCTAGGGCTTCCTGATAGCTTTCAGTGAGATCTTCTTCTTTCAAATTGATGATTGAGGCTATTTCAGCCACTTTATCCCATTCTGCTTTTTCGTAAGCAATAGATAACCCAAGAATGGTACCAAGATAACCTTCTCCGTTGACCAAGGCAGCTTTCACTGATTCCTCAATAGGCATTTCTTCAACCAACACCTCTAGTGGTTGATCCAATAAACTATCCAGCAAAGAGAACATTCCTGTGAGAAAAGCAGAGCCTTCTTCCGACCTTTTATCATCGTTGCATTTGGCGTAAATGAGCTCGCAGTGCCGGGCCCGTTGAATTGACAAGCTATATAAATAGTCAGGTTTAGTATTTTCCGTAGAAGCAATCGCGACTAACGAAACGAATTTTCTTAGGCGGCGCTCTCCAAGATAAACTAGAGCCTGTTTAAATGACTGGATTTTAGTTCGCACGTAAACGGATGAGTTGACATAGGTAAGAAGTTTGTATGAGAGCGATACATCTTTAGCAACGAGCTTTTCGATCGCTGCGTAGTTGATATTCTGTTTGGCGATTTCCTTACACAGGTGGACAACAGTGAGAAATGAAGGCTCGATGGATTTTTTTTGGATCATTTCAGGGCGGCTAAAGAAATAACCTTGGAAATAGTCAAATCCAGCTTGTTTGGCTTCATTGAACTCCTCGTAAGTTTCTACTTTTTCAGCCAAAAACTTAATATCCAAATCACGAACACTGCGCATAAAAGTTTTCGCTCGAAGAATAGAAACGAGCTGAATATCAAATTTGATGATTGAGATATAGGGGTAAAAAGGTTTCCATTCAGGAGCGGGGACAAAGTCATCGAGCGCCATTTTGTAACCGAGCTTAGACATCTCCTTTACGGCATCTAGAAGCTGAATTGTAGGCTCGCAATCTTCTAAGATTTCTACGACTAAACTTTCCGAAGGAAATAGAGTGGGGACTCGATTGAGTAAGCTCTTATAAGGGAAGTTGACAAACCCTAAGTGGTTGCCAAGAGTTTTATAGTGAGTAGATAAAAAATGGTCAGAAAGAAGTCGGCTAGTTGCCAACTCTGGATCGATTTCAGGAAACGTATTGTTTGGGCCATCACGAAACAATACTTCGTACCCTATAGTCTTTTTTTCGCCATCTAATATCGGCTGCCTAGCTATATATGAATATTTCAAGGTGACGTTACTTATATTTGTTAGAGAAATGAACCTAAATTTCACTTCAGTTTACGTAACACTGCTAGCCAATTACCCTAGACTAACTCCATGTATTTTATGTAAAAGGGCGAGTCTGCAATTCATACCCATTTTCATCATAGACTAATACTGAACCTTGCGTATACCAATCGCCTAATACAATTCGAGTTTTTTCTTCTTTTGTGGTGTCGATTCGGTGGATATCTGGTCTGTGAGTATGTCCATGAATCATTAAATCAACATTGTGCTTTTTCATCACACTTTCGACTTCACTTTGAGTGACATCCATAATTTCAAGTGACTTTGTACTCTTGTCTTGCTTGATATCAGACTGAACCTTAGAAACAATTTTCTGTTTTAAAAAGAAAGGGATACGGTTATAAATCCACTGTAGCCAAGGCATGTGAACTTTTTCTCGAAACTTAAGATAGCTGATATCTTCGGTGCACAAAGTATCACCATGTAAAATTACCGCCTTGCGACCGTAAAGATCGATGACCGTTTCTTGTTCTAATAGCTGAATGCCAGTCTGCTTAGCAAATCGCTTACCGACTAAGAAATCTCGATTGCCACGGATGAAATAGCAAGGAACACCAGCATCAGCCAAACGTTGAAATTCTAACTTTATCTTAGTAGCGAAATGAGTTTCGTCTTCGTCCCCAACCCAAAATTCAAATAGGTCTCCTAGTACGTATAGAGCTTCGGACTTGATCGCTTCGTTGCGCATAAATTCGATGAAGCATTCGGTGATAGCTGGGGTGGAAGGGGAGAGATGTAAATCGGAAATAAATAATGTGGTCATAGTCATTAAAAGGGAGAGCAACTGGTGCTCTCCATCTTGCCTTATTCAGCGATAGTTGCGCCAGTGATGATCACTTCTTCAAGTGGTACGTCTTGGTGCATGCCCATTGAACCAGTGCTCACACCTTTTATTTGGTTAACAACGTCCATACCTTCAACAACTTCACCAAATACACAGTAACCCCATCCGTCTGGTGTCTCTGAGCGAAAATCTAGGAATGTATTGTCATTTACATTGATGAAGAATTGAGAGCTTGCAGAATGTGGTTCCATAGTGCGCGCCATAGCAAGCGTGCCTACTTTGTTGCTTAGGCCGTTGTTCGCTTCGTTTTTGATTGTATCGCGAGTTGGCTTTTCACGTAGGCCAGATTCCATACCTCCGCCTTGAATCATGAATCCGTCGATAACACGGTGGAATAGAGTGTTATCGTAGAAACCGTCACGACAATACTGTGCGAAGTTCGCACTTGTTTCCGGTGCTTTTTCTTCATTTAGCTGGATTTTAATATCACCAAAGTTAGTGTGAAGGGTGATCATGACAAATACCTTTTTCGTTGTTTATGATTTGAAGATGAGATTCTATCTTATCGCGAGATAAGTTTAAAATAGTAGATGACGACTCTGAGTGCTTAGTAACCTTTGTCGGCTAGTTCAGATGTGTCGTTTAAAGATAGAGAGATGAGTACAAGAACAGAAAGCAATCAAATCTAAGGACACCAATAATCAACCGTGGTGTTTCTACCGTTCTTTTTCGCAGTATATAAGCGTCTATCCGCACTTTTTATTTGGTCTTCTAGCGAACCAGTTATATCTGTAACACCTGCACTGACAGTAATTTTTATTTTATCATTGAAATGTATTATTTCCTTTTGTTCAATGATTTGCCTCACTCGCTCAATTTGGTGTACGAATCCTCGAAAAGCACCAAAGTGTAGTATGCAAAACTCTTCTCCTCCAATTCGCGCTATAATGCTGTTTTTAAAGTTGCTTCGCAGGACATCTGCAACTTTTATGAGTACGTTGTCCCCAGCGTCATGCCCATATGTATCATTGACGTTCTTAAATAAATCCACATCAATCATGGCTAAGCATCTATTTTCTTTGTTTATATTCGCTTGCTGGAAAAGGTAGCGTCGGTTCCAAAGGTTAGTTAAGTCGTCTTGGTTTGCAAGTCTATAGAGTTTGTTAGTGGCTTCATTCATATCTAGGACTTGGTGAATTCGGCAATAAAACTCTTCGTGATTAAAGGGCTTACGTAGGAAGTCATTGGTGCCTGCTTTTAGAAATTGAGCTGTAATATGCTCATCTTCATATCCAGAAATGCCAATTATAGCGACGTGGTTTTTATCGTAACTTTCACGAATTTCTTGAACCATCATAACGCCATCCATTTCGGGCATACGGTAGTCTGCGATGATTAAGGTGATATTGGGATTTTGTTTTAATTTTTCCAATGCTTGTAATGCGCTTGAGACTTGTATGGTCTTAATGTATTGCTTTTCAAGCAAGTAGGCGACATGTTCACATGCTGTTTTTGAATCATCGACAACCATCGCGAGGTGATTTTTGTTGTGTATCAGTCGATTGATGAGTGGGACTATGTAAAGAACAGATTTCATGCTTTTTTTGAGAATGTAATCGACGACGCCTTTTTCAATAAAGCGCTCACGGATATGAGGTGCGAATTTTGAGGTGAGTACAATGACTTTTTGCCCTTTTGCTAAGCATAAATCAATGATTTCACCATTCTGACCATCCGGTAAGCAGTACCCTAGAATGGCGCACACGAAGTCATTTTCTTGAGCGAGTAGCTTGTCGGTCTCTGCGATCGTTTCGCAAGTGACCACTTCCCATCCTTGTTGGGTAAACTCTTCCACTAGTAAGCTTCTAAAAGTTCGTCCATCTTCCACAACTAAAATGCGATTTTTCATTACGCCTTATCTTTCCCGACTTACTTTTGTATCACGCTTGTACTGCGTTCAACTTTGTCCATTTCATATAACTCAAGTTAATAGTATGAGGTAAGTTGTCTCAGCGTGTAGGTATAGAACAAGAACTGAGAAACAAATCCAGATAAAACGAACCTCAATTCTCAGCTTTGAGATGCCTTTGCTCGATATTGGATACAAATATCAGCTCAAAGCCGCAGTTCGCAGGACCAACCAATAAAAATCGCTCTGAATCCTGTATCTTCAGGTTGTTTGAGGTTAAGAACAATTGATATACTCAAACACCCATTATTTTGTTTCATTTACGAATTAGATAGAGATCATGTTAAAGATATATAACACACTCACAAGACAGAAAGAGGAATTCAAACCAATCAATGCTAACAAAGTTGGCATGTACGTCTGTGGGGTAACCATTTACGATCTCTGTCACATCGGTCATGGCCGTACATTTGTCTCTTTTGATGTTGTAGCTCGCTACTTGCGTTACGCAGGTTACGATCTAACATTTGTCCGTAACATCACAGATATTGACGATAAGATCATCAAACGTGCGGCAGAAAATCAAGAGAGCTGTGATTCTCTTACCAACCGGTTGATTGGTGAAATGCACCATGACTTCGATGCTCTGAATATGAAAAGACCAGACCATGAGCCACGTGCGACTGAATTTATTGCAGAAATCATTCAAGTTGTAGAAAAGCTCATTGAGAAAGGTTTTGCGTATGTCGCTGACAACGGAGACGTCATGTTTGAGGTCAGCAAATACGACGACTACGGCAAACTATCTCGACAAGATCTAGAGCAGCTTCAAGCAGGTGCTCGAGTTGATATTGAAATGGCTAAACGTAGCCCACTTGATTTCGTATTATGGAAAATGTCTAAGCCAGGTGAACCGACTTGGGAATCGCCTTGGGGGCCAGGTCGCCCCGGATGGCACATTGAATGCTCAGCAATGAACTCATCAATTTTAGGTGATCATTTTGATATTCACTGTGGTGGATCCGATCTCCAATTCCCTCACCATGAGAATGAAATTGCTCAATCTGTCTGTGCACATGACACCCAATATGTGAACACTTGGATGCACAGTGGAATGGTGATGATCGACAAAGAGAAAATGTCGAAATCTCTTGGTAACTTCTTCACGATTCGTGACGTACTTGACCACTACGATCCTGAAACGGTCCGCTACTTCTTGATGTCAGGACACTATCGCAGCCAGCTGAATTACAGTGAAGAAAACCTGAATCAAGCTCGCTCTGCGCTAGAAAGGCTTTATACCTCACTACGTGGACTGGACTTAACTGTTACAGCGAGTGGTGGCGAAGCGTATAAAGCGCGTTTTATTGAAGCAATGAACGACGACTTCAATACACCAGAAGCTTATTCTGTTCTGTTTGACCTTGCTAGAGAAATTAATCGTGTTAAAGGTGAAGATCTCGAACAAGCAAACCAACTAGGTGCACTCCTTCGTGAGCTTGCAGATGTAATTGGTATTCTCAGTCAAGATCCAGAAGCCTTCCTACAAGGTGGTTCTGGTAACGACGATGAAGTAGCAGAAATAGAAGCGCTAATTAAACTGCGTAACGATTCACGTGCAGCAAAAGATTGGGCAAATGCAGATCTAGCTCGCGACAAACTGGCGGCAATGAATATTGTTCTAGAAGATGGCCCAGAAGGTACCACTTGGCGTAGAAAATAATGTCTCGTAGTTAACATAGATTGAAAAGGGGTTGGGAGTCAGCCCCTTTTTATTAATATTAAATCAATAATAAGGTATTTCTCAGTGGCACAGATGTACTTCTATTACTCTGCAATGAATGCGGGTAAATCGACCACACTCCTACAATCTTCTTTTAACTATCAAGAACGTGGCATGAATCCAGTCATTTTCACGGCTGCCTTAGATGATCGCTATGGTGTTGGTGTTGTCAGCTCACGTATTGGGTTAAAGTCGGATGCGCAGCTGTTTCAATCAGATACCAATTTGTTAGACGTCGTTACCACATTGAATGAATTAGAGCCTCGCCACTGTATTTTGGTCGATGAATGTCAATTTCTCTCAAGGGAGCAAGTTTATCAGCTCAGTGAGGTCGTTGATAAGCTAAATATTCCAGTGCTTTGCTATGGTTTACGCACAGACTTTCTTGGAGAGCTGTTTGAAGGCAGTAGATATCTACTTTCTTGGGCTGATAAACTGATCGAACTGAAGACCATTTGTCACTGTGGACGCAAAGCTAATATGGTGATCAGAACTGACGAAAGTGGCAAAGCGATTGCAGAAGGTGATCAAGTTGCAATTGGTGGTAACGATAAATACGTTTCTGTTTGCAGGCTGCATTATAAAGAAGCGTTAGGTAAATAACGCCAGCATAAAAACGAAAAACGGAGCATTTAGCTCCGTTTTTTTGTGTTCAGCTAATAAAAATATTAACGAGCACGGAAGACGATGCGACCTTTTGATAGATCGTATGGTGTCATCTCTACAGTGACTTTATCGCCAGTAAGAATACGGATGTAGTTTTTACGCATTTTACCAGAGATGTGAGCTGTTACTACGTGACCGTTTTCTAGCTCAACGCGGAACATTGTATTTGGTAGAGTATCAAGGACAGTGCCTTGCATTTCAATTACGTCTTCTTTAGCCATTTAATCCTCTTTAGACATTGGGCGTTTTCAACGGCCTGAATATTGCCGTTAAAAGGTAAATATGTAAAGTTGGGGCGTATTCTACCCTTGCCAACGCTGATTTACTAGTTTTTGATGGCGTTGAAATCGAGTTTTGTAATTCATCGCCGGACATTCGTTGATTTGGTAGCCTAAATAGAGCCATTGTTTGCCTTGTTGTTGGCAATGTTTGATTTGCAAGAGTACGCTTAACGTGCCCAGTGAGAGCTTATAATCGGGATCGAAGAAGGTATAAAAGGCGCTGGCACTGTTGGTAAGGATATCTGTGACTGCCACGGCGATAAGCTCACCACTAGAGTAGACATGTAAATACTGAGTATTGAGCCATGAGCAGTGAGAAAACTGGCTAAATTCATTTTTCTTCGGTGGATACATGGTGCCATTGACGTGTCTAGCGTTAATGTACTTCGAATATAGATCAAACCAGTTGTCGTCGAGTTTGTCTTTGAGTAGCCAAGTAAAGGGCTCAGATTTTGCTAATAGGCGCTTTTGACTTTTGGAGGGAATGAAGTCGTGCGCGGAGACTCGAATGGGCACGCAAGCTTTGCACTGATCACAATGTGGTTTGTAAATCGTATCGCCACTTCGTCTAAAGCCATTGGCAAGTAAAACTTCATAGCTAGATACAGAGTGCATTTGGTTGTCGAGGGCGACGGCGACTCGCTCTTCTTTGTTATCAAGATAGCTGCATGCATGGCTGTCGGTTAACCCGATTCGAATCTCTTGTAAATCTGAACTCATCACTTACCTCTTAAGCTTTGCATTTTAGCCACTGAGCGTCGAAGCATCCTGAATGGGTGGTTTTATCTCTAAAGGATAGCAAGTATTGCATAAATTGGTTACGTTCTAGTTCTAAAGCACCTAATGATTCAAGGTGCGCGTTCATCACCTGACAGTCAATAAGTTGTCCCCCGTGCGAAGCAAAATGACGGCAGAAGTACCATAGTGCGAGTTTAGAAGCGTTAGTTTTCAAGCTAAACATCGACTCACCACAAAATATTCGTCCGACGGCAATGCCGTACAGCCCACCAATTAATTTGCCTTCACACCAAACTTCTACCGAATGGCAGTGTCCAAGATCTGCAAGAGAGGAGTAGGCGGTGATCATGTCTTCATTGAGCCATGTATCTTTTGACGGTCTCACGCTAGAACAGTAGCGAATGACTTGTTTCGTTGCTGTGTTGATACTGACTTGGTAATTATGCTTGCGCTGGAATTTTTTCAGGCTCTTAGACGGTTTATATGTGTTAGGATCAAATACAGCTCTGGGAAATGGGCTCCACCATAGAATGGGTTCTCCCGGGCCATACCAAGGGAAGATACCATTTTGGTATGCAGCTAGAATACGTGTTGGGGATAAATCCCCTCCGAACGCGAGTAAACCGTTTGGGTCGTCCATTGCTTGATCTGTTGGTGGGAATTCAACCGTATTCTTATCAAGTTCAGTTAGGAAAATTGCCATAATGAATAAATTATATAAGAGGAGAGCAAAGTGAGAAATTGGTTATGGATATTATTGATTTTTCCACTAATTGCCAATGCAAGTTATGATCGAAATACCGCGAGGCCGGTTAATAAAGTGGTATTTGGCCAAGTTGACTCAGTTCGGTATATCACGAAAGAAGATATTAGACGCTCACATGCTAATGGATGGGAAACTCTTCTTGGTGGTGTCGTAGGTGGAATCATTGGCTACCAGTTTGGTGGTGGTAGAGGTCAACAAGTGGCAACGGCCGTTGGTGCTGTTGCGGGTGCTGGCATTGCTCAAAGTAGTCAAAGGCAAGAATATCGCGTTGAATATAAATTAGTAGAGCTGCTGATCAAAACTGACAAAGGTAAGTTGATTGACGTTATCCAAGATGTTGACCCAGATATGTTATTTCATCGTGGTGACAATGTGCGCATACTTTACTTTAATGATGGTGTTCGCGTTGACCAAACTTACGATTCCAACTATTAAATGAGATCTAGCTCAATTGTTCTGGAGTTGGGACTGAAATTTGGTTAGTCTGAGGCTACGAAGAATTTAATCGCCCTTAACATAATTGAGGATTTTGGGCGGTGCAGGAAACATTACCCTTAATGGATAGCCTTACATTAAAACCAATTAATTTAGTCAATGGTGAAATTAACTTACCGGGCTCAAAAAGCGTGTCTAACCGCGCGCTTTTGCTTGCTGCGCTAGCAAAAGGCAAAACTCGTTTAACCAACCTTTTAGACAGTGACGATATCCGTCACATGCTCAATGCTCTGACTAAACTAGGTGTCACGTACTCACTTTCAAGTGATAAAACCGTGTGCGAAGTTGAAGGTCTTGGTGGCGCATTTAGCTGTGAATCAGCTCAGGAGTTATTCCTTGGCAACGCTGGTACAGCGATGAGGCCATTAGCTGCGGCACTTTGTGCTAGCAGTGGTGACTTTGTACTGACTGGCGAGCCAAGAATGAAAGAGCGCCCGATTGGCCACTTAGTTGATGCGCTTCGAGAAGCTGGTGCAGACGTTCAATATTTAGAGAACGAAAACTACCCGCCACTTAAAATCAAAGGCACTGGTCTTCAAGGTGGCACAGTTTCAATCGATGGCTCCATTTCAAGTCAGTTTCTGACAGCGTTTTTGATGTCTGCTCCACTCGCCAGTGGTGACGTGACCATCAACATTGTTGGTGAGCTTGTTTCAAAGCCGTATATCGATATCACTTTGCACATCATGCAGCAGTTTGGTGTTGAGGTCATCAACAAAGATTACCAATCTTTCGTTATCCCGGCAGGCCAGCAGTACGTTGCTCCCGGTGATTTTCTCGTTGAAGGAGATGCATCGTCAGCGTCTTACTTCTTAGCCGCAGCTGCAATTAAAGGCGGCGAAATAAAAGTAACGGGAATTGGCAAAAATAGCATCCAAGGCGATATCCAATTCGCTGATGCATTGGAGAAGATGGGCGCTGAAATTGAGTGGGGAGAAGACTACGTGATCTCTCGCCGTGGTGATCTTAAAGCTGTTGATATGGACTTCAACCACATTCCAGACGCTGCAATGACGATAGCAACCGCTGCACTGTTTGCCGAAGGCACTACTGCGATCCGTAACGTATACAACTGGCGAGTCAAAGAGACCGACAGACTGGCAGCGATGGCAACTGAACTTCGTAAAGTTGGGGCTGAAGTTGAAGAAGGCGAAGATTACATTATCATCAAGCCTACTGATAATTTACAGCATGCAAAAATCGATACTTACGATGATCATCGCATGGCAATGTGCTTCTCGTTGATTGCTCTCAGCGATACGCCAGTGACCATCAATGATCCAGGGTGTACCTCTAAAACATTCCCTGATTACTTCGATAAGTTACAAACGCTGAGTCAGTAATTTATTTAAAATAAAGATATAAGCCCGCTTGTTAGCGGGTTTATTGTTTTTGGTTACTTCTAAGTTTGAAAGCCAAGCTAGACTAAATACTGGCTATCCATCCAGTTCTTTATTATCATTCGAATATAAATTATCTACGGTTAGGTTTTAAAGTGATAGGACGCCTTCGAGGAACTCTGATAGAAAAATTACCGCCAGAATTGCTGATTGAAGTAAATGGAGTTGGTTACGAAGTTCAAATGCCAATGAGTTGCTTTTATGAGCTACCTAATGTTGGTGAAGAAGCCATTATCTACACACACTTTGTTGTCCGAGAAGATGCCCAACTTCTCTATGGCTTCAATACCGTGAAAGAGCGTGCGCTTTTTAGAGAAGTCATTAAAGCGAATGGGGTAGGGCCGAAACTAGGCTTAGGTATTCTTTCAGGGATGACAGCGATGCAGTTTGTTTCTTGTGTTGAACGAGAAGATATCTCAACCTTAGTCAAGCTGCCGGGAGTGGGTAAAAAAACTGCTGAGCGCTTAGTGGTTGAAATGAAAGATAGGCTGAAAGGGTGGGGTGCCGGAGACTTATTTACTCCAGCAACGGATATGGCGCCAATCGATAGTCAGTCAGAAGCCAATCAATCGAATTATGAAGAAGAAGCAATCAGCGCGTTGTTGGCTTTGGGGTATAAACCTACTCAAGCATCTAAAGTTGTATCTCAAGTTGCAAAACCAGAAATGAATAGTGAAGCGCTAATACGCGAAGCACTTAAGTCGATGGCGTAAAGGAATAGTTTTATGATTGAGGCAGATCGCTTAATTGCTCCGAGCAATCCAACTTTCAAAGATGAAGATGTCATCGACCGTGCGATTCGGCCTAAAAAGCTGGAAGACTATCAAGGCCAAGATCATGTACGCGGCCAGATGGAAATCTTCATAAAGGCTGCTCAGCTGCGCAATGAGGCGCTTGATCATCTGCTCATTTTTGGTCCTCCAGGGCTTGGAAAAACGACCTTAGCAAATATTGTCGCGAATGAAATGGGGGTCAATATCCGAACCACTTCCGGTCCAGTGCTAGAAAAAGCAGGAGATCTTGCAGCACTGCTTACGAACTTGGAAGAAAATGACGTCTTATTCATCGACGAAATTCACCGTCTGAGTCCAATGGTTGAAGAAGTCTTGTATCCAGCAATGGAAGACTATCAACTTGATATCATGATTGGTGAAGGCCCAGCTGCGCGATCGATTAAAATAGATTTGCCACCTTTTACTTTAATTGGCGCAACGACAAGAGCGGGCTCTTTGACCTCACCACTACGAGATAGGTTTGGTATTACTCAACGATTAGAGTATTATCAGGTCGCTGATTTACAGAACATTGTTCAACGTAGTGCTCATTGCTTGGAACTTTCTATGGACCCTGAGGGGGCGATGGAAATAGCTCGCCGAGCCCGAGGTACTCCGCGAATCGCTAACCGACTCTTACGGCGTGTTAGGGATTATGCAGAAGTGAAAGCTGACGGTCATATTTGTTCAAACATTGCTGATAAAGCGCTGAATATGCTTGACGTAGATGTACAGGGCTTTGATTATATGGATCGTAAACTTCTATTGGCCATTATGGAAAAATTCTCGGGTGGTCCAGTTGGCTTAGACAATATGGCTGCCGCGATTGGCGAAGAAAAAGACACCATTGAAGATGTGCTTGAACCGTACCTCATTCAGCAAGGGTACTTGCAGAGAACGCCAAGGGGAAGAATAGTCACCGATAGGGCTTATCTACACTTTGGAATTGAAAAGTAAAGTTTCAATTTAAAATCTTTGTAAGATTACCTAGTATGTGATATGTATCACAAAATACAATATTGCATATGATCGAATTAAGTAACTTTAACTTAAAAGTTGTTAATTCGTTGTGTAGCAAAACTGTAAGAAAGCACCCTCAGTTACCAACTCATAACATTCATCATGATTACAAATTGATCTAGATCAAGTCGAGTTGTTTTTCAAAAAAGTTCAATTACTAAATTTGACCTAAATCAACGCGACCTAGATCAATATTTCTTTTGAAACCACTTGTTTTTATAAGTACTATTACGCTCGGCTTAACAAGCTGATGCTTAACAATTCATTAACCACTTTGGTACATATTTGCATCTAATTCGTTTTTGTTCGAAGTTTGAACAGGCAAGCGTTGCAGTATGTAGAGAGTGTCAAACAGCTGGCACACAGGAGTTATCATGATTGACATAGTTGATCTGTCGCGTCTGCAATTCGCGATGACAGCAATGTATCACTTCTTATTCGTACCATTGACTCTCGGCATGACATTTATTCTTGCTATCATGGAGTCATTGTACGTAATGACCAACAAGCAAATCTACAAGGACATGACTAAGTTCTGGGGTAAGCTTTTTGGTATCAACTTTGCGCTTGGTGTGGCGACAGGCCTAACCATGGAATTCCAGTTTGGTACAAACTGGGCATATTATTCTCATTATGTGGGTGATATTTTCGGCGCACCTCTTGCGATTGAGGGCTTAGTTGCTTTCTTCCTTGAATCGACAATGATCGGTTTATTCTTCTTCGGTTGGGATAGACTATCAAAACGCCAACACTTAGCGGTGACTTGGTTAGTTGCGATAGGTTCAAACTTCTCGGCACTTTGGATCTTGATCGCGAATGGTTGGATGCAAAACCCTGTGGGCGCGCACTTCAATTTCGAAACGATGCGTATGGAGATGGTGAGTTTCTCACAAATTATCTTCAACCCAGTTGCACAAGTTAAATTTGTTCACACTGTAGCAGCAGGTTATACGACCGGCGCTATGTTCGTTCTAGGCATCAGCTCTTACTACATTCTTAAAGGTCGCGACCTACCATTTGCACGCCGTTCGTTTGCAATCGCTGCATCGTTTGGTATGGCTGCTATCTTATCTACTCTTGTGCTTGGTGATGAATCTGGTTATGAAGTAGGTGAAGTTCAAAAAGTGAAGCTCGCCTCGATTGAAGCAGAGTGGAACACTGAGCCGCCACCGGCATCATTTACTTTATTTGGTCTTCCTAACCAAGAAACGAGAAAGACTGATTACGCAATTAAGATACCGTACTTAATGGGTATTATTGCAACGCGTTCAGTTGACACTCCTGTTATTGGCCTAAACCAGCTTCGTGAACGTAATGTTGACCGCATTAAAAACGGTATGATTGCTTATGGCTTGTTAGAAAAACTGCGTGGTGGAGATAAGTCTGAAGCAACGGTACAAGCGTTCGATAAAGTGAAACATGACCTTGGTTATGGCTTGCTATTGAAACGTTATACTAAGCAAGTGACCAACGCGACCCCTGAGCAGATCCAAAAAGCTGCGGATGACTCTATCCCAGAAGTTTGGCCTATTTTCTGGTCGTTCCGCATCATGGTTGCTAGTGGCATTATCATGTTGGTGGTATTCGGTGCAGCGTTCATTCAAGTTTGTCGTCAAAAGATTGGCTCAAGCAAATGGATCCACAAAGCGGCACTATATAGCATTCCTCTCCCATGGATAGCCGTTGAAACTGGCTGGTATGTTGCAGAAGGAGGTCGACAGCCTTGGGCTGTGGGTGGAATCCTTCCAACCTACGATGCTGCTTCACCGCTGACTGCATCTGATATATGGACTTCATTAATAGTAATCATTGCATTCTATTCTTGTTTGCTGGTTGCGGAGATGTACTTGATGGTGAAGTTTGCTCGCAAAGGGCCAAGTAGCCTAAAAACTGGCCGATACCATTTCGAAAACGGTGAGAACTCTGTCGAAGACAAAGTTAACCGCCAAGTAGAAGCATAAGGCGGGGGATGAATTCAAATGTTTGAATACGAAACGTTAAGATTAATTTGGTGGGTTCTAATCGGTGTGCTTTTTGCCGGTTTTGCAATCACAGATGGTTTTGACATGGGCGTAGGTGCGTTAGTACCTATGCTTGGTAAAACCGACAACGAACGTCGTGTTATGATCAACACAATTGCACCGCACTGGGATGGAAACCAAGTATGGTTGATCACCGCTGGTGGTGCATTGTTCGCTGCATGGCCTTTGGTTTATGCGACTTCTTTCTCTGGCTTCTACTTAGCGATGATCGCAACTCTTGCAGCTCTTTGGCTTCGTCCAGTTGGCCTAGACTATCGTTCAAAGATAGAAAGCGAAAAGTGGCGTAAAAACTGGGATAAATGTATTTCCCTAAGTGGCTTAGTTCCGCCAATCATTTTTGGTGTCGCGTTTGGCAACTTATTGCAAGGCGTACCATTCAACTTAAGCGAATACTTGATGCCAACTTATCATGGCTCATTCTTCGGCTTGTTGAACCCATTTGCGATTCTTTGTGGTTTGGTTAGCTTGTTCATGATTCTGCTGCAAGGTACAACTTGGCTACAGATGAAAACAACAAGTGCCCTACACAACAGAGCAAAAACACTGACTCAAGTTCTTGGTCTACTCGTGATTGTTACCTTTGTCGCAGCTGGCTTCTGGGTTCAACACATTGATGGTTATGTGATCACTAGCGTGATGAACCACAATGCGGCTTCTAACCCATTAGACAAAACGGTAGTAAGAGAAGCTGGTGCGTGGATGCACAACTTCAAAGAGTACCCAGCAATGTGGATTGCTCCAGCTCTTGGTGTGCTGATGCCTATCATTGCTATTTTGGCATCACGTCTTGAAAAAGGTGGTCTAGCGTTCCTAGCGTCAAGTTTGACTGTTGGTGGTATCATCTTTACTGCTGGCTTTGCGATGTTCCCATTTGTTATGCCTTCGAGCTTGGCACCAAGCCACAGCTTGACTCTATGGGATGCAACATCTAGCCAACTAACAATGGAAATCATTACTGTGATTGCATTTGTTATGGTTCCTGTAATTCTGTGCTACACAGCGTGGACTTACTACAAGATGTTCGGTCGCTTAGATACTAAGTACATCGAAGAAAATAAAACTTCAGCTTACTAATAGAGGAGCGTTTACAATGTGGTATTTCGCATGGGTTCTAGGTGTGCTACTTGCTTGTGCATTTGGCATCATCAACGCTCTTTGGTTAGAGCACACAGAGATGATGGATAAAGACAGTGAGTAAGCTCACTGAGCAGGTAACTAAGTTACATGCACCTATGGATAAGGGCCTATTAAGGGCCTTATCCTTTCTTCTTGGTTTGTTCCACATCGTGATGGTGATGTGGGAACCACACCAATATGCAGACAGAATTGGCGGATTTAATGAAGTCGTAGGTCCTTTGCTAATTTGGGCGGTTTGCTCAAGTATGATTTATGGTGTGGGATTCAAGCCAAGATTTTGGTTGTGGCAAATTCTGTTTAGCCCATACATCTCATTCGTGATTCTCATTTACCTAACCAGCTTATATGTTATGTAATCTGAGTTTTGCACCGAATTCGAACAAAATGGCATCGCTTTTTCAGCGGTGCCATTTTTTTTTAACAATATTCTTAGCAATAAACTAACTAGCACTTGCAATAAAAGGGTAGAGCTGCGATATAGTAGGGCCACAAAACATCCACAGTGAAACATTAGGAAACGATTTGTTGAGCGATGAATTTGAATTTCATTGGCCTGTAACAGTCTATCTAGAAGATACCGATGCAGGCGGGCTTGTATACAATGCCAATTATGTGAAATTCTTTGAGCGTGCAAGAGCAGAGATGCTGCGCGAAAAAGGAATACTGCAACAAGATCTCGTCAATCAGAATCTGTCGTTCGTGATTAAGCGCATTGAGCTGGACTATATCATGCCAGCGAAGATGGACGAGCGACTTGTCGTTAAGACTAAAGTTTCTGAGCTCAAGCGTGCCACCGTCACTTTCTGTCAGGAGATCGTAAATCATCAAGAGGTGACATTGTGTAAGGCAATGGTTAAGGTAGCATGTATCGATATTGAAAAAATGAAGCCTATCGCTATACCGCGTTATATACACCAGGAGATTTCTACCAGTGACATCTGATATTTCTATTCTCGACCTATTTTTACAGGCCAGCTTTTTAGTCAAAGTCGTGATGTTAATTTTGCTGGGAATGTCCATTGCTTCGTGGGCAATGATCTTTAAGCGCAGCCAAGCGTTAACTCAGGCAACTAAAGATACCAATACCTTTGAAGATAAATTTTGGTCAGGTACAGACCTATCTCAATTGTATC
Source organism: Vibrio sp. A37 (assembly GCF_059777565.1). Taxonomy (NCBI): domain Bacteria; kingdom Pseudomonadati; phylum Pseudomonadota; class Gammaproteobacteria; order Vibrionales; family Vibrionaceae; genus Vibrio; species Vibrio sp. A37. The sequence goes on from NZ_JBLNLI010000003.1 coordinate 434,893, forward strand.
AAGAAGTTAAAAAGAGAAAAGATTCATTAAGTGGTACAGAAGAGATCTTCTACTCGGGTTTCACTGAATTTGCTCGTTTACGTAAAACCAATGCGGCTTCTCCTGACTTCATTATGGAAGGCACAGGTCGTGCCATGCGTGTTGCTGTAGCAAGAGAAGTTGAAGATCTTGAAACCAACTTACCTTTCCTCGCAACAGTTGGCTCTATTAGTCCATATATCGGGCTATTTGGTACGGTATGGGGTATTATGCATGCCTTTATCGCCTTGGGTGCGGTAAAACAAGCGACGTTAGCAATGGTTGCTCCAGGTATCGCAGAAGCACTGGTTGCGACAGCGATGGGTCTATTTGCAGCAATTCCAGCAGTTATGTTCTTCAACCGTTTAAGCAATAGAGTAGGGAAGCTGGAGCACAACTTCGCGACCTTCTCAGAAGAATTCCACAGCATCTTACACCGTCAAGCAATGGCAGGTAGGGCTTAATTTATGGCGGGTTACGAACCTAAAAAACGCAAACTGACCGCCGAGATTAACGTTGTTCCATACATTGACGTTATGCTTGTGTTGCTTATTATCTTTATGGTGACATCCCCTTTTGTTACTCAAGGTGTTGATGTCAATTTGCCAAAAACGTCAACAGCTAAACCAGCTTCTGAATTGGCAGGTAACAGTGATAGCGATTTTATCATCGTCCAAATTGATAAAAGCGGTGAGTTAGGACTAAGCATAAACAACGAGCCGGTGGAGCAGGGCATGACGCTGCAAAACTTGATTGTAAGAGTCAAAGCTGAACTGTCACTAAAACCGAATTCTCCTGTAGCAGTTGGCGGGGATGCCGCTACACCTTATGCCAACGTTGTCGCCGTGCTTGATCAACTTCGTCAAGCTGGTATTCCTAAAGTTGGGTTGTTAACGGATATTAAGGACAATACTAAATAAGTTCCGATTGTTCATGAAAACGACAAAAAAAAATAAAAAAGAATATCTGAAACCCACCATCATCTCGGTGGTCTTACACCTGTTACTCATCGTCATTTTGCTTTGGGGAACGGATTTTCACATGTCTGAACCTAAGCCTGCAGGGCAAATGGTTCAAGCCGTTGTTATTGACCCCGCTATGGTTCAAAAACAGGCTCAGCAGATCAAACGACAGCGAGAGGCGGCGGCGAGAAAAGAACAAGACAGGCTGGATAAACTGCGACGCGAAAGTGAGCAGCTTGAAAAGAACCGTAAAGCAGAAGAAGCGCGAATACGTAACTTGAAAGAGCAGCAAGCAAAAGCGGCGCAAGCTGCGCGTGATGCAGAAAAGAAACGTATCGCCCAAGAAAAACAGCAAGCTGAAGCCGCGAAGAAAGCCGCACTTGAAAAGCAAAAACTCGCCAAGTTAGAAGCTGAGCGTAAAGCTCAAGCCGCAGCTGCAGCAAAAGCGAAAGCTGAAAAGATTGCGCGTGAAAAAGCAGCCAAAGAGAAGGCAGCAAAAGAAGCGGCTGAAAAGGCTCGTCGTGAAAAAATAGCACGAGAGAAAGCCGCTAAAGCGGCTGCGGAAAAAGCGCGCCAAGAGAAACTGGCGAAAGAGAGAGCGGCTAAGCTAGCTGCAGAGAAGAAAGCGGCGTTGAACAGCATTGCGGCTCAGATGCAATCTGAGGCTGCACAGAGCAATGCTGCCAGAGCTCAATACATTCAAAGCCAGATTGATGCCTACAGCTCACAATACACCCAACTGATAGAGCAAAACTTATATACCGAAGATAGTTATAAAGGCTTAGTTTGTAAGGTGCACTTGAAGTTGGTTCCTGCGGGGGCAACTGCTTTTGCCACCATCGTTGGTGTTAGTGGAGATAAAACTGTTTGTGGAGCAGCGAGAAGGGCGGTGGCTCAAGTCGGTAGTTTCCCTATACCTAAAAATGAGCCGAAAGTTGTCGAAAAGCTTCGTGATTTAGTCCTTAATGTACAACCTCAGTAGAAGGAAATGAGAGTGTTAAAGCGAGTATTATTTGTCTGTTTTCTCTTCGCGTTTAGCAGTGTTCAATACGCTAATGCGTCTCTGGAATTATTCATTACTGGCGGTATTAACTCTGCTAGACCAATCGCAATTATCCCGTTCAAATACGAAGGTTATGGCAAGCCGCCGCAAGATGTTTCCGCTGTAATCGCGTCTGATTTGCAGCGAAGCGGTAAGTTTAACCCTATCGCCGTTAACAAGATGCCGCAAACGCCATATAACGTGGCTGATGTTGACTTCAAAGCGTGGAGCAAGCTTGGCGTAGACTCGTTGCTAACGGGTACTATTACTAAAGCTGCCGACGGCAACTACGTGATTACTTATCAACTTGTCGATATTGCTCGTGGACAGTTAAGCAAAGGCCAGAATTTGGTACTAAGTAAAAATGGCGAGCTGATCTCAACCCAAGATCATATCCTATTTAACAAGCGCGCGACTGTTCCGCCAAGCCGTCTCCGAGAATACGCTCACCGCATCTCAGATTTGGTCTATCAGCAGCTAACGGGTGAACGTGGTGCATTCCTAACTCGTATTGCTTATGTTGTGGTGAACCGTAAAGATGCTTATCCATACCAACTGCGAGTGGCAGATTATGATGGCTACAACGAAAGATTAGTGCTTCGTTCTAAGCAACCAATCATGTCTCCAGCATGGTCGCCAGATGGTAAAGAGCTCGCCTATGTGAGTTTCCAAAATGGCCATGGTGAAGTGTACATAATGAACATCTACACCGGTAAAACAGAGCTTGTCTCTTCCTTCCCTCGTCACAATGGGGCGCCGGCATGGTCTCCAGACGGATCGAAGCTCGCAGTTGCGCTGTCCAAATCGGGCACGCTACAAATCTATATCTTGGATTTAAAAACTCGTAAATTTACTCAAATTACTCGTGGAAACTCGAATAATACCGAGCCAGCATGGTATCCGGATGGCAAGTCTCTGATTTTTACGTCAGATAGAGGCGGGCTACCACAAATTTATAAAGTGAACTTAGCAACCGATGCGATTTCACGTGTTACTTGGCAAGGTACCCAAAATCAAGACGGACAAATTACACCGGATGGACGCTATTTAATCATGGTTAACCGCAGTCCAAGCGGGTTTCATATAGCAAAACAAGATCTAGAAACAGGAACTGTCCAAATCTTGACAAAAACTTTCTTGGACCAATCACCAAGCATTGCTCCTAATGGCAGTATGATTATCTACAGTTCTAGTTACCAAGATAGAGACGTTCTAAATTTGGTTTCAACCGATGGGCGTTTTCATGCTAGATTACCGGCCACAAATGGGCGTGTTAAATCGCCTGCTTGGTCACCGTTTTTATAGCAATTATTATAAATAGTAAGGAAAAATAAGATGCAACTTAATAAAGTTCTTAAAGGGTTGATGATCGCATTACCAGTAATGGCAATGTCTGCATGTAGTTCAACTAGTGGTACTACAGGCGACTCTGGTACTGCTACAGACAATGCGGCGACAACTTCAGCGAGTACTGCAGCAAATCAAGCAAATGGTGGCACTGATACAACTGTTGTTTCTCCAATCAATGGTCAACAGGGTCAGCTGTCTGAGCAGGAGTTGAAAGAGCAAACTCTTCGCGAGAAGAAAACGGTTTACTTTGCATTCGATAATTCAGTGGTATCCAACGATTACAAAGATATGCTAGAAGCACACGCAGCGTACCTTGTTAAGCATCCAGATGTGAAAGTGACTATCGAAGGTAACACCGATGACCGTGGTACTCCAGAGTACAACATCGCACTAGGTGCACGTCGTGCTGAAGCGGTATCTAAGTATCTTCAAGCTCTAGGCGTTCCTTCTAGCCAAATCTCAATTGTGAGCTATGGTGAAGAGAAGCCAATTGCTCTTGGCCAGAACGCAAAAGCATGGGCTAAGAACCGTCGTGCAGTTATCGTATATTAATTTTTGAGGAACCCCTCATATGTTCAGTAACATCAAGCGCACTATGGCGCTTACGTTACTGGCAAGTGCAGCGAACACTGCGTTCGCTGCACCGGCTCCAGTATCTACACTCAATTTAGGTAGCTCGGCAGCTGGCTCTTCTGGGCAAGCGGCAGCGCCAACGTCTACGCAGTCTGAAATTCAAAGATTGCAACGCCAAATCGAAAGTCGAAATCAGTTTAACTTGCAGCTTCAACAGCAAGTCGCCGATATGACTCAAGAAATCAACCAGCTACGTGGTCAGGTTGAAGTCAACTCTCATCAAATGCAGCAAATGGTCACTAGGCAGCGAGAGCTGTTTATTGAGCTGGATAAGCTTCGTAGTCAAATTAATGCTCCAAAGATAGATACTTCGACAACGGCGGCGCAGGAAGATCACGACACAGCAGCATTTAGCAGTAATGCTACTGAGCAAGAGGCTTATCAAAAAGCCATCGATTTGATCTTAAATAAGAAAGATTATCAAGGTGCGATATTCGCGCTGCAGAATTTCCAGAAAAATTACCCGAATTCCAAGCTAACGCCAAATGCGCATTATTGGCTTGGTCAGCTTTATTTTGCGAATCGAGACTTTGCAAAGTCTGAAGAAAACTTTAAAGCAGTACTCACTTTTAAAGACTCTCCAAAACGAGCCGATTCTTTGGTGAAATTAGGCGACATTGCCAAACAAGAGAAAGACTCTGCAAAAGCTAAGACTTACTATGAACAGGTACTAAAGGAATATCCAAACAGTGCTTCAGCTCAACTTGCAAAAGAGCGTTTAAAGTAACAGCGAATATGAGAGGGCAAAGCCCTCTCTTGGCTTTCCCGTCCCTTTTCTTCGTGAGAACTTGTTCACTTTGATCCCAACAATGTATAGCGTTACAATACTCGGATTATTTCATTGTTGCATAGAACAAACCCAGTGAACCACATACAAGATAAGATCGAAACGGTATATCCGTTTCCACCTAAACCTGCGCCGTTAACTGAAGAACAAAAACAGTCACACATTGCGAGTATCAAGCGTCTACTTAAAGAGCAAGATGCAGTATTGATTGCGCACTACTACACCGATCCAGAAATTCAAGCTTTAGCAGAAGAGACTGGCGGTTTTGTCGGTGACTCATTAGAAATGGCCAAGTTTGGTAATCGTCATCCAGCGAGCACTCTTTTGATTGCTGGTGTTCGTTTTATGGGCGAGTCTGCAAAAATCTTGACACCAGAAAAGCGCATCCTAATGCCTACATTGGAAGCCGAATGTTCGTTGGACTTAGGCTGTCCAGCAGATGAGTTTACCACTTTTTGCGACGCTCACCCTGATCATACGGTAGTTGTGTACGCGAATACTTCAGCAGCGGTTAAGGCTCGTGCAGATTGGGTGGTGACTTCAAGTATCGCACTGGATATTGTCGAGCACTTAGACTCGTTGGAAAAACCCATTATTTGGGGGCCAGATCGTCACCTTGGCTCTTATATTGCCAACAAGACTGGCGCTGAAATGCTGTTATGGCATGGTGAATGTGTGGTTCATGATGAGTTCTCAGCAGATGCATTGCGTAAGATGAAAGCCGTCTACCCAGAAGCAGCAATTTTAGTTCACCCAGAATCACCGGCAAGTGTGGTTGAGTTGGCTGATGCTGTCGGTTCTACCAGTCAGCTAATTAAAGCGGCGAACACATTGCCAAATAAACAGCTTATCGTCGCAACGGACAAAGGCATCTTTTATAAGATGCAGCAACTCGTTCCTGAGAAAGAGCTTATTGAAGCGCCGACGGCAGGTGCTGGTGCGACTTGTCGCAGCTGTGCCCATTGTCCTTGGATGGCGATGAATGGTTTATCAGCGATTGAAAAGTCGTTAGCGGATGGTGGTAAAGAGCACGAAATTTTTGTTGATGAAGACGTGCGCGTTAAATCTCTTATCCCACTCAACCGTATGTTAGATTTTGCGGAGCAACTACAGCCTTAACTTATCCGAAGCTGAGGTTACCTAACATAGACCTTTCTCACAGATTAACAACCAGCCGACTCAGGCTGGTTTTTTTGTTTTAGAATGAAACCAAAAGGAACACAAGACTTGGAATTGGGATGCCCATCTGGCTGTTAATTAAAAAGTGGTTTCACACTCGGCTCTTTAAACTAAGCAGCCGAAACTTGCTGCTGTTATTTCTCCTCTATGCTTTTATCAGCTGGCTATTGCTCAGAGTGGCAGGAGAGCATCAGCTAACTAACGATATTTCAGTTTTCATTTACTATTTGCTCGTAACAGCGTCAACGGTTGGTTATGGGGACTACTCACCGCAAACCGACTTAGGTAAGTGGGTGGTGATTTTAATTGTTATTCCAGGTGGATTAAGTTTATTTGCTGCCCTGCTTGGTAAAATGGCCAGTGTAGCAGTTGAGTATTGGCGGGCAGGGGTATTGGGCAAACGGAGAATAAAAATGGACAACCATATTTTGATATTAGGTTGGAACGGTCAACGTACAATGAATTTGATTCGTATGTTGCAGCATGAAGAGACAGGTAGAAGGCCAATTATTCTTTGTAGTCGTTCCGACATCGAAAACCCTTTACCGGGTGAGATTGAATTTGTCAGGGTGAACAGTTTTACTGATGATTTGGAAATGCAAAAAACCAGCTACACCACAGCGAGCTGCATTGTTGTTGATCATTTGGAAGATGATATTACGCTGTCTTCGGCCCTATATTGCGCAAACAAAAATCCAACAGCGCATTTATTAGCTTACTTTAACGATGAGTCTTTGAGTCAGCTGTTAAGCCAGCACTGCTCGAATGTAGAGTGTATTCCCGCGGTTGGTGCCGAAATGCTAGCAAAAGCAGCCGTTGACCCGGGTTCAAGTATACTGCATCAAGAGCTATTGGCATCGACTCAAGGTATGACTCAATATTCGACAGAATTCCCTAAATTCTTAGAAGCCACCTCCGTAAAGCCAATCTTTCACTACATGAAGAATCAACATCAAGCGACGCTTATTGCGATTGATAGCGGGAATGGTATCAAGCTAAATCCCGACTTATCGGCCGAGGTTAATGCCGGAGCAAAATTATTTTATATTGCCGATGAGAGAATTGACGACTTTAAGTGGCAACAGATGGAAAGCGTGTCTTAGTGGTTTAAAAGGCATAGAGTAAAGCTCTATGCCTTTTAGCAAGCGTTAGTTTGACTCAATAAGCCCAGCGGCGCGAATCGCCAAACCGCAAAGCATGGTTGGAACGCCATTAAAGATTTCGGCGAACTGATCAAGCCCTTCAACACCACTTTCTCTCAATGTTTCCATCGACGTTTCAGGGTCATAAAGCATGCTGAGTGATAGAATGACACCACCAAGCAGAGCGTTGTCTTCACTATCTTCTGGCATGATGTTCGACCAATCATCTTGGGTGAGTTGCCAGCCTTGCAAAACACCTTCACAAAAATCGCGAGCGGTTTCGTTTACGATTTCTTTTTCGTCGAGCTCACAGCCTTGTGGCCAAGTCCAGCTGTTTTCTAGTAGAGCAGGGCGATATTCGTTCCAAAACGCGATCATATGCTCGATGTAGGTTTCGAGTAACTCACCATCGGAAAAAGGTGCAACTTCGTCGCCACCCCATAAAAGAGGTAACCATTCTTCTGGTGGAAGAACGTAAGGAGCTGCGGCAATAGCCGTGATAAAGCCTTGAGTTTTCGCTTCATTGAGTAGCTTACCTTCCAATTCAGGCAAAGCCAATAGTTCATGTAGTGTCAAAATAGCGACCAGTTACAGTGTGATTAATGGCCGTTATAGTAACAGTCATATTCTTGGATAAAAAGACTTGCGACATTTATTCGTTCGCTATAGGTTTTATTAAAAGGATAAAAATTCAGGGATTTATGAATATACGCTCCTCCTTAAAGCGCAAGAGCATAATTGCGCTTGTTGCCTATATGCTATTGGTTATCATCCTTGTTGGTACAATCAGCTACAAGGTTGTCGAACCCCCTGTTCGTGCAAGCCTAGAGCGTAATCTAGACTTAAGTACTCAACTCATTTCCGACCAAATTCAATCACCACTTAATAGCTCAATTGGTGTTTTGCAAAGTATTGTCAGCGTAGGTAATACTGGTATTTCCCCAAAAGAGCAATCAGTGATGTTGCACTCACTATTTAGCGTTTCAGACGGCATTGCAGTGAGTGGTGGACTTTGGCCAGAGCCGTATTCTGTTGACCCTAAGGTTGAATATACCAGCCTATTTTATAACCGTGCTTCGGATGGGAAAATTGACAAGATAAACTCTTGGAATAATCCAGAAACCGGTGGCTACAACAAGCAAGATTGGTACGAGTCTGCTGCTAACAAGCCAATGGGAACAGTGACTTGGTCGCAAGTCTATATTGATGCCTACACCCATATTCAGATGATTACAGCATCTTCACCTTATTACGTGAACGGTAAATTTGCTGGCGTGGCTACGATTGACTTGTCACTTAAAGAGCTCGTGGAATTTGTTAATCAGCAAGCTGAAGACTTTGGTCTTGGCATTGTGCTTAAAGACGGTTATGGCGAAACCATAACCGAGCATAATTTTAAAATTGTTGATGGTATGTATATCAGTAAGCTGAAATTCGGCCATTTCAATTGGACAGTGGATGTTATCAATGCTCAGAAGCTGATTAGTCAACGAGTCTTTGAGATTATCAGCAGTGTAGAGCTAGGGATTATTCCGCTCATGTTGTTGCTCGTTCTAGTTGGCTATATTCTCATCAATAAATACTTAATTAACCCTATTGTTGTGATTGCCAAGAAAGTGGACGACTCCAAAGAAGGTGGCGTGATAAATATGGCTTACAACAGTCAAGATGAAATACGTCACCTCATTGACACCTTTAACCAGAAAACGGTTTTTCTAGAAGCTGAAAAAGTTAAAGCTCAAGCTTCAACTCGCGCCAAAAGCTCTTTCTTAGCCACGCTATCCCACGAAATTCGCACACCAATGAATGGCGTTTTAGGGACAGCACAATTACTGCTTAAAACCGATCTGAGCGACGAACAGAGAAAACACCTCAAGAGTCTATATGACTCTGGTGATCACATGATGACGTTGCTTAACGAAATACTCGACTTTTCTAAAATTGAGCAAGGGCACTTAGAGCTTGACCGAGCACCATTCCCGCTAGGGTCTATTATTGGCAGCATCAACAGTGTCTATCACACACTGTGTACCGAGAAAGGGTTGTTATTTAAGGTGTACTCGGAAGTTTCCCCTGAGCGCTGGTACATGTCAGACAAAGCGCGAGTGCGCCAAGTGTTGTTCAACTTGCTAAACAATGCGGTGAAATTTACTTCAAGAGGTTTTGTTGAAGTGAACTTTAAAGAACAAGCAGTAGATGAACATTTGTATTTGCATATCAGCGTGAGAGATACAGGTATCGGTATCTCAAAACAAGCGCAGGAAAAAATATTCAGGCCATTTGAACAAGCAGAATCTTCGACGACACGTCGTTATGGCGGCACTGGCTTGGGCCTTGCTATCGTTAAACAGATCTGTGATTTGATGAATGGTGATATTTCTGTCGTTAGCGAAGTTGGAATAGGAACAAGTTTTGATGTGAAATTGAGATTAGAGGTTTGTGAGCCCGGCTCGGTAGAAGTGAAAGTGCATCGTAAGCTTAACTATGAAGGGTTAAAAGTGCTGATCGTGGAAGACAACCGTACCAACACAATCATCATTGATAGCTTTATGAAAGGTAAAGGCTTTACTTGCCAATGTGTAGAAAACGGCGAGGAAGCGATAAAAGCGATGTCGAATCATCATTTCGATTTGGTATTGATGGATAACCATATGCCAGTAATGGATGGGGTTGAAGCCAGTGCAGCGATTCGCAACCTCTCAGGCGACAAGAAGCAAACCCTAATATTTGGTTGTACGGCGGATGTATTTAAAGAAACACGAGAGAGGATGCTGGGTGCTGGTGTAGATTACATCATAGCGAAACCGATCGACGAAAATGAATTGGATGACGCGCTGTATCGATACTCAGATAAGCTTTATCAGTTTCATCCAGAAAAAGGCGCTCAACTGGACGACATTGACTTTGAAGAAGTACTGGTAAACTTATATGTTGCAATAGAAAATCAGCAATACGATAAATCTGCATCTTTAGTGCAAAAAATCCTTGAGAGATTTGACTCAGTAAATGAAGACCAACTCGGGGAAGTGCTTTCAAGAATTCATGAAAACCTGAAAAGTCACCAAGCACCATGCAAAGACGATTTAGATCTTCTCACCGTTTTAATGGCTGACAAATGCCATACGTAGAAATAGTGATTAGTGATTAAACAGTTTTGTTAAAGATTAAACAATTAAACACAAAGGCAGAGTTTTTTCGACATTTGTACTTGACCAACCACTGTAGAATCATTAAATTAGCGCCTCGTCAGCAACAGCGCTGACACAACATTACGGTGAGTTGTCCGAGTGGCTGAAGGAGCACGCCTGGAAAGTGTGTATACGGCAACGTATCGAGAGTTCGAATCTCTCACTCACCGCCAAACATTACATGTAAAACAATAACTTACAGATTTAAGTTCTATACTTTGTACTACAGTTTTGTTCTACATCTGAAAGAGACTCTAGCAGAAATGTTAGGGTCTTTTTTGTATTTGCTTATTGTAAACTATTGTTTTAGCTGATTAATGATAAAACGCTGGTGGCGAGGGGAGTGTGGTAAACCTTTGAGCCCACTAATTTCTCAAATTTTTCCTAAAAAAACGGGGTCTCGATAGTAAGGTACCCAGCTTTATGCATTTGAAGCATTCTCAGGATTTCCTACCATAACGTTAGGTCTATTTTTATTACAATTCACCTTGACTTTTCTGGTTTGATGGTATCTAGCTATTGACTTTTTGATAAAAGTATGCTATTGTGAATACTTAATAAGTTTTGTTAATCACTCCTACTAAATTCTTCTATCTCTTCTTTTATCGCTTTGCTCTCTTGATAACCTATAAAGCACTTATAGATTGCTTTAGTTCTCGTCAGAAGACCAAACACCAATAGCAATAACAACAAATCAAAGTCACTTAATCGTTAAAGCATTCTTTCGTTTTAAAGCTACCTGTGTTTGTGTTCATTTGATTATGGGCTATTGATTACACTTCATGTTCCCAATAAGAAACTAATTCCGTGTTCATTAGGTGTTGATTTGCGGTTGTGAATACAATTATTATGAACACATAAGTCAATGAATACAGTTTGGGTGTTATGAGGATTGCGTACGTTCGTGTGAGTACGGTTGACCAGAGCTTAGATTCACAGGTGAAATCTATTCACGACAAATTTGGTGTCGATGTAAAAGTAGTTGAGGAGCATGGTGTTAGTGGTACTGTAATTGGCTCTGAGCGACCAGAATTAAGTAAGTTGCTTGATGAAATTACTGGATTGCGAAAGAGCGATGAGCTCATCGTTTGGTGGTTTGACCGTCTTGGTCGTGATTATCACGATGCTAAAGAAATGGCTCAAATACTTTTAAAGCGCGGTGTTGTATTAAAGACTGTAAATCAGGGGTTAGAGCTAAAGTACACAGGGAGAGCAACAGACGACATGCTTGTTGACGTGCAGTTAACATTACTTGCTGGTATGGCTGAAAATGAGCGTCAGGCTCGCCTTGCCAGTGCTCAGGCTGGGCGCGATAAGTTGTCAGAGGATGAGTGGAAGGAAAAGTTTCAAGGTCGCAAGAAGAATGTTCAACTCCACCAGCGGATTATTGATGAGTTGTGTGCTGATAAGCCTTTAAGTATTCGTAAGGTTGCTGAAAAGCTGGGTTGTGGAGTTAGTACGGTGCAGCGTGTTAAAAAGACAATGGGGTGATGGCAGGGATTCCATTCCCTGAGGTGATGATTAGTCTAAGTTATTGTCTTTACTTGGGTCTGGGTTTGATACTGGTGTTTTTACACCATTGATTTCTCTTACGTGGTACTTGGAGTATTCACCACTCTCAATTTTCTTAACGAACTGGCTTCTAGTCATGTTTTCACCAGTGTAATTGTCTCGAAACTTGGTATTTCTACCGCTACTCGATTCCTCAGTAGTGGTTACACGTTTTCTTCCCATAATGTCACCTCTGGGTTTAGTTGATGTAAAATGCCTGTTTATTATAACAGTGCTTTATTGTTAACAAAATGACTTTGCTTGACTTATGCTAATTTATTTTACTTAGTGTTATGGCGCTTACTTATTCCGCCCTGCTTGACAAATTGGGAGAAGTGCAGGATAATTGATTTGTATTTCACCGAACACCCTTTAAGGGGCTACACAAATCTTCATAAGGAACAGTTTGACAATGAAGCAACCGTGGGAACTCAATCCAGTACTATCTCAAGACCGCATTAAACAACTTGCTTCTCTTATGAGAGAGGTAAGAGACTCGGTAATTGATTTACATGATGACGTTTTAGGGGATTCTGCAAGGTCGACAGGTCTTAGGGCGTACGAATGCTGTCGAAATCAGATTATCAGAGCATCGAAAGACCAGCACGATTGGGCTTGGTTAGGGGTGGTTAAAGATGATGGTCGATTCACTTTTTCCATTGAATCTGTTCCTGTGCGTCTGTATCGAGGTAAGCCAAGTTGTCCTCAAGAAAGGAGACTAATTCCTTGTATTGAAGCACTGAGTCAAATGAGTTTGCTTGATGCAGAAGTGGGTGAGGCTGCATCGATTCTTTGGTTTTTTGCAATTGAAGTTGATGAGCTCCGTTATGTAGAACGAGTTACCTTTACTGGGTTTTTAGATGGAGTGCAGGTGTCGTGCTGGGAAATTCCACTGGATGAAAAAGTTTCTGCTTTAAGCTCTGTTGACGTTGAGTTGCCTGAACCTGTTGTAACTCAGAAGGCTTCTGTTTCTATTAAAGCGAAAGAGAAAAAGGCTCCAAAAAATGGAGCCAGTAATGGTTAGTAATTATGTCTGTAACATTTTACGGTGAGCGGCTACGATTAGCCCGCTTGCTTAAGGGTTGTACGTTACAAGAGTTGGGTGATGCTGTGGCTGTTACGCGCCAAAGTATCCACCAATACGAGAGTGATGTAAGGGCTCCTGCTGATGATGTGGCAAATGCATTGGCTGAGTTCCTAAAGGTGTCACCAGAGTTTTTTAGTATGCCACTCTCTGGCGATGTAAAGCCTGAGCAGTGTCATTTTCGGAAGCGTCAAACAACTCCTGCTGGAGTTAAAAATCGTGTCCAAGCATACAGTACAATACTTGAACAATTGGTGTCTGAGTTGCATGAGCACTTGGATTTGCCAGAGAACAAGTTCGACTTGGTTGATAACGATAAACTTCCAGAGCTAACACCGCCAGTAATTGAGAAAATTGCTGAAGGTGCGCGTGTTAGATGGGGATTAACTGCGGATGCGCCGATAGATAACATGATTAATGTTGTTGAAAATCAGGGTGCAATCGTTACTTGTTTTGATGGGGTGTCGGACAAAGTTGATGCCTTATCAGTTAATCGAAAATTTCCAATCATTATCAGAAATACCGCGAAGGAAAGTGTTTGTCGTCTGAGGTTCGACATTGCGCATGAGTGCGGGCATCTGGTAATGCATGATGGTGTTGAAACTGGCTGTAAGCAAACAGAGAGAGAGGCTGATGCTTTTGCTTCTGCTTTTCTTTTCCCTCGGAAGTCTTTTGCGCGAGAGTTTCCAGCGTGCCTAGCGGCTAATGGCAGTATCAACTGGAAGGAAGTTTATAATCTAAAGCTTAGATGGAAAATGAGTGCTAGGGCGATTATTTACAGAGCTCACTTTCTTGGTTTTATTAACGCGCAACAGTATCGTACAGCGAATGTTTGGTTTAGCCAGACTAGGCAAACACGAAAAGAGAAGTTCGATGATAAGATACCTCTAGAAACCCCTCATGTGTTAGAGGAGGGGCTGCAAGTTCTTAGCGAGCATCTTGGGATTTCCTTTAAAAAGCTGTCTGATAAATTAGGAGTTAGTCCTGAATTGTTGTCAGAAATTACAGGAGTGCAATACTCTGAAAATGTGATTGATGACCAAAGTGACGTCGTTATCCCTTTTAATTTCTAAACTGTTTGAAGCCTATCTTTAGTGATGGGCTTTCATTTTTTAGGAAAGCAATCAATAAACCCTTTTAGTTCTTTTCCAGCTTTATCTAAGTAGCTGCACAATAAGTCTGGCTTGGAGCCACTTGAATACACACCGTAAGATAGATTCGTAATCTTATGTCCTAACAATTCTGCCGCTTGTAACTCTGGTACTTCTGCTGATTGCAATGCAGTCGCTAACATTCCTCGTAGGCTGTGAAATGCGACATTTGAATCCTTGGTTATGTGCTCCAGTTTGGTACGACTGAACCAATTGGCCAGTGAACTAGAGCGGTTTGACGGGGAATTGATGACTTCCTTGATTAGGAATTCATTGTCTGAATCTGCTTTGAGTTTCAAGATTGCAGGTAAGATTGATTCGTGGATTGGTACTCTTCGAATGCTGTTCTTAGTTTTCAGTCGACGATTATCAGTGTGTAAGCTGATGAACCATTTGCCGTTAGATTCTTGGTAAATGTCTTCTTTGTGTAATCCGCAGATTTCATTCACTCTCATTCCTGTCATTAGTCCAATTGGTGCAATCCACTTCTTAGCGTAGGTGTTAGCACTGGTTTCAAGAATTGGAAGTAACTTTTTCCATTGGTCTAATGTGAATGGCTTATAGCTGTCGGTTTTAGAGCGGCTGTCCTTCACAGTGTGGTCTTTGAATGGTGAAGATGACGTGATGTAACCACGGTCATAAGCGTAGCTGTAAATGCGATTGAGGCAGCTTAGAAGGGTGTTAATTGATTTGGCTTGAAGGTCAGCTCTCAGGTGCGCAATGAAATTCACTACTGTAGGTCTGTCGATTGAGTTTAATGTGCTGTCTTTGTTTAACTGGAAGGTCTTGAACTTGGTAAGTGCTCGTTTGGTGTTACGAATAGTAGAATCGCTAACGTTTCCAGTAATGGTCTGTAAGTACATTTCACCAACTTCTTGGAGTGTGTAATTTGTACTTGGTGCATTTAGCTCGGCTGGTGGAGTGTGACCTGTAGCCTCTAAGACTGCTGCTGCTTTCAATGGGTCATTCGTACGTAAACTGTCAACGTCGTAGTACGAATCGAATGCTTCGAATTCTTCATTAGTGTTTAACTTGGAATGTTCACCTCTAATCTTGGCTACAAGCTGTCTGTAACGCTCACCAAGAGGGTTGGTACCTAAGCTGATACGTTTACTTTCAATCTCTAAAAGGAGCGCACCACGTAGCTTCTGGGCTTCACTAAGGCTGTCTGTTCCTAATGCCACTTGTAGTTTCTTCTTGCCGTCGTAAAGATGCTGTAAATCCTTGGGTAATCGGTACACGAAATACCATTTAGTACCACGTTTATACAAATGTTGTTTTGGAGTCATTGTTCTACACTTTGTTCTACACTGATGTGCTTAGAATAGTAGTTAACTATAGGTATTACAAAGGATTCAGTAGGTTGGGTGAGAGATTTTAAAGGCAGTTAATGAATTCGAATCTCTCACTCACCGCCACATTCTATATTAAAGACGTCCTAGGGCGTCTTTTTTATTATCTAACGAATTTCAAAACTCGATCAGTTCTGAGCCGTTTTTATACTCAGATACATCATCAACGTTTTACAGAACCAATCTATACACTGGCTCAAAAAATACTTTCTTCTAATCACTTAACAGTATTGATGTCTGTACTATACTCAGTTGGCTGATCTGAGCTAATGTTCTACAAACTATTTTTATTACAACACAAACTTCGTGAGGGACCATGGAAAACGTTATTGATTTTGCAGGGCTAGCAAATTTCGCACTTTACTTCATTACTGCTTTAGTTTTCTTATTGATCTTTAAATACGTCAGCATTTGGCTTACGCCTTATGACGAGTGGGTGCTCATCAAAGAGAAGCAAAATTCTGCTGCAGCCATCGCATTGGGTGGTTCGCTAATCGGGTACTCAGTTGCGATTTCTGGAGTGGCATCGAGCTCGACCAGTTATGTGGATTTTCTGGTATGGGGAGTCGTCGGGGCAATCACTCAGTTCTTAGCTATGTTGATAGTTCGCAAAGTGTTCATGCCTAAATTTACCCAGAGAATAGAAAATAATGAGCTCGCTGCAGCTATCGTCGCGGCGGCGTTTTACATATCGATAGGCGCACTCAACGCAGCAAGTATGTCGTATTAATAGGTGGGAATGCTATGAAAAAACAAGGGATTATAGATATTTCCAAGCACCTAATCGGTAAGCGCAAGCCTATTATCACATTTCTAGGTGTATCGACGCTGTATGGCTGTGGAGAAAGCACCGACTACACTCTTTACACTCAAAAACGATCCTGTGATATCACTGAAGGTACTCAATTTTGTAATGAGGTTTATATAAAAGCGTTAGCGGAAGCAGAACGTACCGCTATGCGTTACTACACCGAAAGAAATTGCGAACAAGATTATGGCAATGTCTGTAGTGAATTTGATGATGGGGTATGGCAGCCGAGAATGGCTGGCTTTATTACCCATAAGAACGATCAAAATTTTGCTCTTCCATTTTTTACATCAACGAATAATCGCTCTTCTCACTTTGGGTATGCGTTTCTTGCCGATGGAGAAATTCTTGGCAAATATCGGGATGCTAATAAAGTGCAAGTAGCGTTGAGTGAAAAATACACCAAGCCTTTGCCTACAAGCACTTTAGATCCGGTAGACTCAACAATTACGCAAAAAAATAGCTCTGGAAATAGCACTGCTGGAGCATTGGCTACTGGCTATATCTTGTCCGAAGCACTTGATGAAACGGGCGACTACCTGAGCAGAAGCAAAAGAGAAAAGTTGTACAAAGAGTGCTTGCAAAAAAACGGCACAAATTGCGAACAGATTTATTCAGGTACAGGCGGTTATTATGCGGGAAGCTCGGGCACTTATCGCTCAAAACCCAAGCTTAAAAGACAACAAGTTCGAGTGTATAAGTCGTCACCCAAAGTGACCACAATTAGTCGCGGTGGGTTCGGCCGGACTGGGTCAGTTCGAGGGGGGTTTGGTAGCTGATGATTTCTCGCGATATTGGTCCTCGTGACAATTGGCAAGATAGAGTTTGTCACCTTGGCTTTGACTTCTTTGAGGTGAGCCAACGCTACCCATATTGGATTGAGGATAGATATTATCAGTTTAGCCGAGAACAAATTGACAATATTGATAGAGTCTCTGAACAATTACACGACATGTGCATTGAAGCGATAGAGTACGCCTTTCGTCACGATTTATTAGATAAGTTTTGTATACCCAAGCAGTATCATGCTTTGCTACGCAAGTCTTGGCAAACGGATAAGTCCTACTTGTATGGACGATTTGATTTTGCGTGGGACGGTAAGTCGCCAGCAAAATTGCTGGAATATAATGCTCAAACCCCAACGAGTTTGTTTGAAGCTGCGGTAGTGGCATGGGATTGGATGCAGCAAAATGTTGAGCGCGGGCAGTTAGCACCATATACCGATCAATTTAACTTACTGGATGAACAGCTGATTGTTCAATTTAAACAGTTAATGAAAACCAAGCAGCCAACTTCGTCAGTGTTGCACTTTGCTGTTTGTGAAGATTCAGCAGAAGATTTAAGAACGGTTCAATATCTAGCGGCTTGTGCGGAGGAGTCGGGTTGGGAAGTGGTGATATTGGATATATATGATATCCAGTTGACGGCTGAACATCGATTTGCTGATCATAATTCAAAACACATTGAGACGATGTTTATGCTTTATCCCTATGAGTTTGCGCTCTTGGATGAGTATGCGCAGTTTATTGAATCCTCAAAGATTAAGTTTATAGAGCCACTATGGAAAGTGCTGCTCTCATCCAAAGCACTTCTACCCATTCTATGGCAACTTTATCCAAATCATGAGAATTTATTGCCGTGCTATTTTAGTGACGATCCTAAAGCGGACACGATTCGTAACAAAGTGAATAAGCCTATCTATAGCCGAGAAGGGGCCAATATCTCTATAGTTATGGACGGCGATAATATTGAATCTACGACAGGCAATTATGGTGACGAAGGTTATATTACCCAACAGTATTGGCCACTGGCGGATTTTAAACACGGCCGCTGTGTGATTGGTTCTTGGGTGATTGGGCGAGTTGCCAGTGGAATATCTGTGCGAGAAAGTGAATCGAGGATAACGGATGACTTATCCCGGTTTGTCCCTCATGTGATTATCTGATGATGGAAAAAACGATGAGTATTACTGAAATTAAAGAGTACCTAGAAAAGTCTGAGCACAATTGGAGTATTGATGTAACTGACAATGCCCTTGTTATTGCGAATGAAGATGAGCTAAATGCGGTATTAACCGTGAATAACTCACAAATTTTAGTGGAGACACTGTTATTTGCTGAATCTGAAATCGCTGATCCAGCTCGCTTTGATAGTGAAGTATTGTTTGCACATAAAGCGTTACCACTGACCACTGTCGGTAAGTCAACCTTTGATAACGATACGTATTATTGTGCATTTGGCGCGCTAAGTTCTCAGTCAAAATTGTCCAATATCGAACTTGAGATTGCGATGTTATTTATTAATTCTGTCGAGCTACTTGAGTTTGCGAGTCGCTTCTTCAAGGGTAAATAGAGAGGGTTAAATTATGGGACTTTTTTCGACATTAAGTACAATCTTTAAAGGTAAAGTTAACGAAGCAAACGAAGCGATCGCTGACGAAAACTCGTTAACCATTCTCACTCAACATATCCGCGAAGCAAAAGATGAGTTAACAAAAGCGGATCGCAGCTTAGTGAGTATTATTGCTGATAGAAAGCTGATTGATAAAAAAATCGTGGAGATTCAATCTTCAATCGATAAGTACGAAGCTCATGCACGTTCAGCCGCAGAAAAAGGCGATCAAGCTTTAGCTTTAGAATGCGCACAAAAGGTGTCTAAGTTACGTACCGATTTACAAGCGGCGCAAAAGAATCAAGTATTTTACAATGATTCAGAAAACAAGATGCGCCAAAGTGTTCAAGCTTCTAAAGACAGAGTCGCGCATTTAGAATCCCAAGTTGATATTGTTAAAGCAACCGAATCTGTGCAAAAGGCTCAAGCTGCAACGTTGAGCTCGGTAGGCGGTGGCAATTCGAGAGTCACAACGGCAGTCGATTCCCTAGCTCGTATTCAGGCCAAGCAAGAGAAGCGTCAAGCAGAGTTTGAAGCAGCGAGTGAATTGGCTTCGATTGGTACAGAAGCTGACTTAGATGCGAAGCTGGCTCAAGCGGGAATTACGGGAGGAGACTCCTCTGCCGAAGATGAACTTGCACGTATCATGAATCAAAAATAAGCCTAAAAATAGGGGGCCAGTAGATTTCAATTGTTCAACTGGCCTGAGTACGCTTTCATCTGAAATGTAATGGCTGAACTTGATAGGAGTCCAATCATGTTTGATAAACTGAAATCTCTCTTCTCAACACCAGAAATTAAGCCAAGCTCGCCCAATAATCCATATCCTGAGTTATTAGGCTTAAAGCTTGGTGGCAGTGTCACTATCGATGAGATGATTCTGAAAACCATGGAAGATGAACTCACGATTGAAGGTGCAAGCCCAACACAAATCATCCAAGCCGTGGGTGTGGTTCAAATCGATGAAACTAATCGAGTGATACGCTACTACACCGACGATGAAGGCTTTATACAGATATTGTTATATGGCAACGATGAATCTGGCATTTCAGAAATCGGCTTGTGGTATTACTTTGATAGTCGCTCTTTGTCTGACTCAGAGTGGGAGGCGGCACTTAAAAATGAAGTTGTATCAGAATCGGGTATTTATCAACTCGCAGGCCACAACTTTGAAAAATTTTGGGATGACGACGCGCCTGTCCCTATGGTAGAGAAAACCTATCACCTCAATGGCTCTACAACAGAAACCACCCAATTTGGTATGTCTTACACTCGACCAATTTCAGCCGATCAGATAGAAATGTTGTTGGTCACAGTCGAAGAGAGTATTAATAAAGTGCATAACACGCTTGAGAGAGAGTTAGTTCGCTCCACAGGTTTTGCGTTAAATACGATTGATATTACCTCTAACTAATCTTAGTGGTAGTTGTAACAAAAGGCTTCTTATACGAAGTCAATGAGTAACTATCAATTATTTTCATGCTATAACGCCAGGTCATTCATACAATCAATCGAACTAAATTTATAAACCCAAATTAAGTGCTACGCTGATATAGATGTATCCAAAACTTCTAAATGCATATAGCAATTAAGGCCTTAGGTGAAATTAGATTTAGAGCAAGCTAGAAAAATAATATCAGTGGCAATCCTTGCGTTCATGGTGGGCGTGGTTATGACAGGTATGCGCTTTTATTTTCCTTATGAGATATTCCAGCAGGCTAAATCTGGCTTTGAAGCAATTAAAAGTCTAATTGTTGGAGAGCTGCCTTGGTACTATCACCGCTCTGACAGGAAAGAGCGAATTGCTATTGTAGACAATCAATCCATGCAACCGGGGTTGTCGCTGGTGACTGGAATAGGGCCAAACAATCACTCTCAAGCTTCAGTCATTGATGCGCAAGGGAATGTCATCCACAACTGGCAGATAAACTGGTTTGAATTATGGCCAGACGTCAAGCACCACCCAAAAAATAGAAAATTTGAGTCGCTACCCGGACCATTTACTCACGGTGTTATTCTAATGAAAAATGGCGATCTGATTTTCAGTATGGAAAATGCTGGTCTTTTCCGCATGGATATCTGTGGCAACGTCATTTGGCGTTTCCCTAGAATGACGCATCATGCGGTGTTTTTAGATGAACAGGACAACCTATGGACCTTGGGAGTTAGATACTTGGAATCAACTTCAGATGACCTGCCCGGTTATCTCCCTCCATATAAAGAGTTTCAAGTACTTAAACTATCCACAGATGGAGAGCTGCTTCAGGAGTGGGAGTTTGTCGACTTGCTGAAAGATAACGGATTGGAAAGTTGGATGTACATGTCTAGCAATCGACCTTTTACCATTACTGTTAGCGGTGATACCTTGCACCCGAATGATATAGAAATTTTTCCGTCTGATATGGAGCCAGGGCTTTTTGAAACGGGCGATATTATGATTTCTATTCGCAATATTCATGCGGTAATGATCTTTGATAGCAAGATGAAGTTTAAAAAGATGTTTGTAGGGAGTTTTATTCGTCAGCACGATCCAGATTTTATCGACGGAAACACCATTTCGGTTTTCGATAACTATACCCATACCGATGCTTTGGATGAGTCCTATAGCCGTATTATCAGTCTGACAGATGGAGAGCCGCATCCGACGGTGACTTACCAAGGAACCCCAGATGAGCCATTTTTTACCGCGATTATGGGGAAACATCAGCAGCTAAAAAATGGAAATATTTTAGTGACCGAGTCTGTGAAAGGCAGAGCATTTGAGCTGAATGGTAAGGATATAGTCTGGGAATTCCACAATGTATTACCTGAAGGGCTCATTGGCTTTATAGATGAAGCTCAACGGCTCGACCCAGAATTTGACGAGGTGTTTTTCCGTCAAAAGATGAAGAAATGCAGTACGCTTACTAGTGAGTAATAACGGAAGCAGGGAATGCTATGAATGATTATTTTATAAGGGTATTTGCAAGTCGCATTGGCTTTTTCGCAATTTTGTTTGTGCTCTTTCCAGTCCGTGCATTAGCCTATATTGGCCCCGGAGTTGGGTTGACGGCTATCGGGACTTTTTTGGCTGTGTTACTCATTTTTATCTTTGCTCTCGTTGGGTTCGTGTGGTACCCGATCAAAAGAGCTCGCAAGCGAAAGAAGCAAGCGCAGGAAATGAATAACAGCAATGAGTAGTCTTCTACAAAGCTACGTTGGTGCAGGGCTGTTTGTCGTTATTTTTATTGTCTGTTTTATCAGCTTTAAGGTGCCTAAAAAAGTCATTCAGATGAGTGCGAGTGCTGCTTCAATGCTTATCGCGATTGGAGATATTTCATTATCGGATGAAGACAAGGAAAAAATAATTCAATCCTTTACCCTTAAACTGCTGTGGCAATTTCTCACAACACTGGCCTGTTTTCTAGCGATTTTCCTTATACCTTTTGCACTGTTGTACGTTCTCGAAGTGTTTGGGATCTTTCAAGTATCTTATGTTGTTGAGGTTTTAATCTCGATACCTTTTTTAATTGCTTCGACTCTTATAGGACTTGTGATCTGGAAGTGTTTCTTTGCGAAAAAGTCGCCGGCACAAAGAAAGGTCGGTAAGGGGTTTGAGGTTCGTTATTCGCGAATGGAAAAGGCGCTTCATTTGTTTGCTTTTGCTACCAGAGGAATTCAAACCTTTCTATCTAAGGTTGAAGATAAGCTGTTTGTAAACACTGAATCAATAGAGAATTCACAACCATTATTCATCACCGCTTTGCCACGCGCAGGTACGACGTTACTTACTGAGATATGTTTTAATACAGATAAGTTTGCCACGCATACCTACCGCAATATGCCATTCGTTCTAGTGCCGTTTTTATGGCGTAAGTTTTCAAAACTGTTTAAGACAAGCTCTAATGAAGTTGAAAGGGCGCATGGTGATGGTATGAAAGTGAGCTTGGATAGTCCAGAAGCCTTTGAGGAAGTAATTTGGATGGCTTATTGGGAAGAGCAATATCATAAAGAACATATTTCCTCGTGGCCAACCCATGAACACAAGGCGTTCAAAAAATTCTTCATTCAACATCAGCGAAAAATAGTCTCTACTGCGATTTCCCAAAATAGCTCTGAGTTACGTTATCTTTCCAAAAACAACATGAACATCGCGAGAATAGAGTTCTTGTTGAATACTGTGCCTGAAGGGAAGTGCCTTATTTTGTTTAGAGAGCCTTACAGCCATTGCCAATCTTTACTAAGACAACATTTAAACTTTCTCGACATTCATACACAAGACGAGTTTTCCAAAATTTATATGTCTGGTATCGGTCATTTCGACTTTGGACAAAACTTAAAGCCGATAGATTTTAATCAATGGTTTTCTAAAACCACTCATAGTACTGCCGAAGAAATTGAATTTTGGTATGAGTATTGGTGTGCTTGCTACGGTTCACTATTGGAAATTCATTCTGAAAGAGTTTGTTTTGTTGACTACGACAAACTTTGCGCTGAACCAGAACATGAGTTAAAGCGAATAGCACAATTCATTAATCTGAGCATGAGTGAAGAAGCTTTGCTGCTCAACCAGCTTGGTCGTTTTTATCAAAACGACAAAGTAATAACGGACAATGCTCATATTGACGCAGAGCTGGTGAGTAAAATGTCGTCTATTTATAACTCCCTTCAAATACGTGCGTTGGAATAATTTAAGCCTCTGCTCGAAAGAGCTAAGGCTTAACATCGATTTTCGGAACTTAGTTTAACTGCACTGCGCCGCAAGTATAGGATCAACATTTCCTTGAATATGTTGGATGATCTTCGCCCGTTCACACTCTGCTGGTGTTACTGGGTATTGCTTGTTCCAAGCCTGCATTAGCTTTTTCTGGCTTGCGCTCATTTTGAACGTTGGGTAGACCTCATCAAAATACAAATAAGTTCGCGCTATCACACCCCTAGCTCTGGTTGGAGGTTGAACTTTGTTATTTTCAATACGCATATCACAAGAACCAAAATCGGACTTAGCACTTGGAATCATTGTAAAGTTGTAGTTTTGCCTTAGCGCATTCACACTACCAATCGCGGGAAATAGGTTGTACAAATCTGCTTGCATGAGCCGATATTCCTCACTGACTTTTGTCGCACACTTGCGGCCTTTGTAATGTTTACCATGCTTATCGACGCATTTCGGGTTTCCATCTCGCCATGCTGTAAAGTTGCGGCCAAAGTTCTCAGCGGGTACAACGTGCTCAGCTTCCCACGTTTTTAAACGATTTCGGTATTTTGTTGTTTTAAAGCCTGAAGGAAGAATGACATGCTTAGTTTTATCAAACTTGGCACCGCAGTAAATCGTATGCATTTCATCAGGTTCAACATAGATCTCTTTCTGCATCAGTCTTTTCGCTTTGCTAAACGAATCATTAGTTGTATTTCCTTGGCTAGTTAATGCGAACGCAAAAGTGGGAAATAGGGCGAGAAAGAATAGTATCGACTTAAGAGTATTTTTCATTCGGCTTTCGATGCAATTATCACTTAGTAATACTTTAACCATACTTTTATGATGTTACAACGTGGTTAGGCGATCACTACTGACGATGTCTAAGCCTGCAAATATGATGCGAATAATTTTTCTACTTAGTGTTTGACCTTACCCTTAGGGTAAAGCTTATTGTTTAATCATTGGCCAATTGGTTGGGTTGAACTTTAAATTGAAGAGGTAAGGTTATGTCATTTTTTTACGGGTACGATTGGTATAGCTGGCTTATGCCTATAGCAATGATTGTGTTTTGGGGATTATTGTTTTACTTGGTTTTCTCTAAGCCACAAACGATTTCTGTCGAACACAAAGAATCTCCGTTAGAAATTGCTAAGCGTAGACTGGCCAATGGGGAAATAAGCTCAGAGGAATTTGAACATATCCGAGAGAAGCTCTAAGGGGGATATGAAAATGAAAAAGTGGCTCGATGCATTGTTAGTCATTGGTTTCTTAGCGGTAGTCGCATTTATTTTTAATAGTGCGAGTTTGCTAGCTGGTGTAATTGCAAGCGCATATATCCTACCGTTTTTTGTTGTTTTGCTGATGGTCTATGCACTGATGTATTTTAGCAATACTTATCAAGGTAAACTGAGCGTAGTGCCTATACAAAAACCGTTAAATAGATGTAGCTGCAAACATAGGGTTTGAGGCATTTGAGCTTGGAAAGAGTTACTACGTTTATCTGACAAGTAACTCTTTTTTTGCTATTGCAGAATATATTGCGATGCTTACAAGTTGACGCGTTTCTCCACAATTCTTAACAACAATAACCACTCGAACAGACTCGACAATCTAGTATATAAATATTAACAATCTCTAATTTGTGGGTTTATATAGCCGAGTCATATCTTGAATACTGTAACGATCAATAAAGCTTGGCTACTAAACCAAGCATCAAAACACAAACATAAGTTAGTGGTGGCCAACATTGTTGCAACACTAGCGGCATTGCTGAGTGTCCCAATCCCATTGTTTATGCCCGTGTTGGTTGATGAAGTCTTACTGAAGAAACAGGGTGAGGGGATTACTTTGCTGAATATGGTGTTGCCGACTGAGTGGCAAACTGCCATGGGATACATTGTTATGGTTACTATTTTGGTGGTTGTCATGCGGCTGGCGAGTCAAGCATTGAATATCTACCAAACACGTCAATTTACTCTCATTTCCAAGTCCCTCACTTGTTTTTTACGTCAGCAGCTTTTAGACAAGTTAGGTAAAGTCAGTATGCGCCAATATGAAGATCTTGGTAGTGGCGCATTGACCTCTCACTTGGTGACCGATATTGAAACAATAGATAGTTTTATTGGTAGTACGTTAAGTCGATTTGTTGTGTCTGTTATCAGTGTCATCGGTATTGCTGTCGTTTTATTTTGGATTGATTGGAAGCTAGGTTTATTTATTGTCCTTCTTAATCCAGTGATCGTTTACTTGTCACGCTTGATGGGGCAGAGAGTTAAGAAGTTAAAAAAGTTTGAGAATCAGTCGTTCGAGCGATTCCAGCAAAGACTGGTTGAAACACTCGATGGTCTTTATCAGTTACGTGCTTCAAACCGTGAAAGAGAATATTTACAGCGGCTTAAAGAGGATGCGAATTCGATTCGAGTAGATGCAGACAACTATGCGTGGCAGTCGGATGCCGCCAATCGCCTATCGTTTCTTACCTTTCTCGTGGGGTTTGAAATTTTCCGAGCGGCAGCGATTGCTTTGGTATTAATGGGTGATCTCACCATTGGCCAGATCTTCGCAATTTTTGGTTATCTCTGGTTTATGTTGTCACCGATTCAGGATCTGCTAAATATCCAATATTCTTGGTTTAGCGCGTCGGCGGCGATGAAGCGATTAAATCGTATTTTGCAGCTCGAAGAAGAGGTGAGACCAAAAGCGAGCGTTAATCCATTTGTTCCATCTGAGTCGTTTACTATCGAATTTAACGATGTTTGCTTTGCTTATAACAAAGAGCGAAGAGTTCTCCAAAACCTCAACTTGGTTATTCCCAAAGGAAAACGTGTCGCGTTAGTTGGAGCTTCTGGTGGCGGTAAGTCAACCTTGATACAACTCCTCCTTGGTGTATATCAAAAGGAAAGTGGTGATATTTTAGTAAATGGTCATCCCATCGAAAAAGTCGGTTACGAAGAACTGCGAGCCAAAGTTGCGACTGTCTTACAGCATCCAATGATATTTAACGATACGGTCAGGCAGAACTTAACACTCGGTGAAGATTACTCAGACGAACAACTCTACCAAGCTTTGGGCGTTGCGCAGCTAACGGAGCTCATTGATAGCCTGCCAGATAGACTGGAATCTCAGCTAGGAAAACAAGGGGTGCGTTTATCAGGAGGGCAGCGGCAACGGTTGGCGATTGCCAGAATGGTTCTCACCAATCCAGATTTTGTTATTCTGGACGAAGCAACTTCCGCGTTGGACTCAACGACAGAATCCCACTTGCACACAGCGATGAATCAATTCTTGCAGGGGAAAACGACCTTGATTGTCGCCCACCGATTATCTGCAGTGAAACAGGCGGATATAATTTATGTTTTAGAAGATGGGAAAGTGGTTCAGTCGGGGCAACATCATGAGCTGGTTGTCCAAGAAGGTTTATATCAAACTCTTTATAGTTAAAACCTATGCTGGAGAACTTATCCTAAAGTTTAGGTTAAAATAAGGCCAGAACCCTTATTTGGGGTACTGGCCTTATTGATGTAGGGAAGAGCTTATAGCAAATCAAACCTGTCGGCATTCATCACTTTTGTCCATGCGGCGATAAAGTCTCGGACAAATTTCTCTTTGCTATCATCTTGTGCGTACACCTCAGCATATGAGCGCAGAACAGAGTTTGAACCGAATACCAAGTCAACGCGTGTAGCAGTCCATTTTACTTGTCCAGTTTTTCTATCAACCACATCGTATAGACCGTTATCTATTGGTTGCCATGTGTATGCCATATCGACTAAGTTGACGAAGAAGTCGTTGCTCAAAGTACCAACATTGTCAGTGAAGACACCATGGGCACTGTCTGCGTAGTTGGTGCCAAGTACACGCATACCACCGATTAGCACTGTCATTTCCGAGGCTGTTAAGCCCATCAGTTGGGCACGGTCAAGCAGCATTTCTTCCGGGGTTACTGCGTAGTCTTGTTTTTGCCAGTTTCTAAACCCATCGGCGAGTGGTTCAAGTACGTCGAATGACTCTACATCTGTCATCTCTTGCAGTGCATCACCGCGGCCGGCTTCAAAAGGTATCGTTGTGGAAAAACCAGCATTTTCAGCAGCTTGCTCTACACCGAGATTACCAGCAATCACTATTGTGTCAGCAATGCTAGCGCCTGTTGATGAAGCGATCTTTTCGATAACACTGAGTACCTTAGATAATTTAGCAGGTTCATTTCCTTGCCAGTTTTTTTGTGGGGAAAGGCAAATTCGAGCTCCGTTTGCACCCCCACGACGGTCTGACTGTCGGAATGTTCTAGCGCTATCCCATGCGGTCGTGACCATCTCACCAATGCTTAAGCCACTTTCTAGCAGGAGTTGTTTGACTTTGTTTATGTCATAACTTTTAGAGCCTGCTGGGATAGGGTCCTGCCAAAGTAAATCTTCACTTGGCACGTCATTACCAATATAGGCTGACTTAGGTCCTAAATCACGATGAGTCAGTTTGAACCATGCTCGAGCAAAAGTTTTAGAGAAATATTCAGGATCGTTTTTGAAGCGCTCAGAAATTTTTCTATATTCAGGGTCCACCTTTAGCGCCATATCCGCATCTGTCATTATTGGGTTATAGCGAATTGATGGGTCCTCAACATCGACAGGTTTGTCTTGTTCTTTTATATCGACGGGTTCCCATTGCCAAGCGCCTGCAGGGCTTTTGCTTAGCTCCCACTCATAGCCGAACAACAACTCAAAATATCCATTGTCCCATTGAGTTGGATGCGTTGTCCAAGCGCCTTCGATACCACTAGAAACAGTATCGCGTCCGATACCTCGGCCTGATTTAACATTCCAGCCTAGTCCCTGTTCGCTAATATCGGCTGCTTCAGGTTCTGCTCCGACGTTTGAGACTTTTCCGTTACCGTGAGCTTTGCCCACAGTATGTCCACCTGCGGTTAGTGCGACGGTTTCTTCGTCGTTCATTGCCATACGAGAGAACGTCACTCGCATATCTTGGGCGGTTTTTAGTGGATCTGGGTTGCCATCTACGCCTTCTGGGTTTACATAGATGAGACCCATCATCACAGCCGCTAGTGGTTTTTCTAAATCACGCTCTCCGGAATAACGGCTTCCCTTTGAGCCGCTTGGTGCAAGCCACTCTGTTTCAGAACCCCAGTAAATGTCCTTTTCAGGATGCCAGATATCTTCTCGGCCAAATGCAAAACCAAAAGTTTTTAATCCCATAGATTCGTAGGCGATGTTGCCCGCAAGGATCATTAGGTCTGCCCAGCTGATTTTGTTGCCGTATTTTTTCTTGATCGGCCAAAGAAGGCGTCGTGCTTTATCGAGGTTTACGTTGTCTGGCCAAGAATTGAGAGGGGCAAATCTTTGATTGCCGGTGTTTGCTCCACCACGCCCGTCTGCAGTGCGATATGTCCCTGCTGAGTGCCAAGCCATACGGATCATTAAGCCACCATAGTGACCCCAATCAGCAGGCCACCAATCCTGACTATCAGTCATTAAGGATTTTAGATCGCGTTTTAAGGCGTCGGTGTTCAATTCTTTTAATGCTTCTCTATAGTTAAAATTTTCACCTAAAGGGTTTGTTTTGCTGTCGTGTTGGTGAAGTATGTCGAGGTTGAGCCCTTTCGGCCACCAATTGTTGTTGTCTATTTCTGGTGAGGTAACGCTACCGTGTGCAAATGGGCATTTACCTGTCGGTTTTTGCTCTTTATTATCCATTCGTTGTTCCTTGCGTTTATTTAGAAGTATTTAAACGGGCAATTTATATACTTAAACTATTGAAAATTATATCCATACTAAGGCAAAGTACTTTTGGTATCCAATATACCTTGCCTATTAATTTAATAGGTGATCCTTTTCACTGATTGTGCAGTTGCGTCAGCAAAATCAAACTTTCCAAATTTATTGTTCGAGTTTTAAGTCGGGCTAAAAGTTCCAAGGATTAGACAATAAACACGGTATTAAATAATTAACCACAGCTATGAATTATAGTCTCAAAATCTAGCTTCAAAAGAGTTACAGAAACCTAACCTGACTCAGTGTACTCATTAAGTGTATTGTTTCATTTTTTTAGTGTTTTTTAGTGTTTTTGTTAGGCTCATGAAGAAATTAATTTTTGGTGATATTTGAGCTGATCTAGTTCTGATTTATATTCAATTAACTTATCTAAGTGAACAATGAGTTGGCGAGTTAACCAGAGGTATCCGTACGGGCCAAGCTTAAAGTTCTCGTGCTCAGGGTCATCCGCTTGCATAAAGCGTTTTGCGATTGCAACTACATCTTTAATCTTTGGCATGTCAATCGTGTCGAGATCGCCACTGTCCAACTTTTCGAATGCTATACCAATGATGTGCAAAATATGCTTAATCTCGTTGTTCTCAATGAGCTTTTGATGGCTAATATCTGTGCTCCAGTGTGTATCAACCAGTTGTTCAATCAAAGCAATTAGGGCTCTTTGAGTTTGGAGATAATGCTGAAATTTTTCTATATGCGCGGGCTTTTCTTTTTGTAGGTTTTCCATAAGCCCTGACATCTTTACATGATCAGTAATGACCTTTCTACGTAGTTGATAAAGATGCTCTTCTGAAGGTAGTTGGAACGATGCGTGAGCGAGATACAAGGTTCTCAAGTTTGTAAGCACTCTATGTTGCAGTAAGCGCCAGTTAGTTGAAGTATGAGTAGGGAGCAACTGGGAAAACGAGATGGCAATGATTGTACCAATCAAAATGTTGGCGACTCGCCATAAAGCGACGGAAACTTCAACATTCGCCGACTCTTGGTAACCCACGATAAGTGATGTCATTACTGCGAGGAAAAACAGATACTGATATTTTCCTCGCATTTTCAAGCTAAGTATAAATACACCCAAAAGAATCCAGAGTGGTGCCAACAAAGGTAAACTTGTTGGGAATAAGATGGTGACTAAGCCGATCGTTGCGCCTAAAGTCGTTCCTACGATTCGTTGAAAGCCTTTATGTATAAGAGCAGCATGTTGCGACTGACTCATTACAACTGAGACGGTTATCGGCCCCCACAGTGAATGTGGTAGTTGAGTGATCTTATAAAATACTAAGGTAAAGGTGAGCGCTAGTGTGATGCGAATTGCGTGAGTTAATTGCTGGTGAGTATGCAGATAATGTTTGGTAGAAGAAAACATATTTTGATGCGTTAAAAGTTGTATAGTAGCAAAACGCCCGTATCATGCCCAGTAACCAAAAGGGTGCGCTATACCTTTTATTGACAGGTTAATTACCAAAGCCTGATATTCTCGTTGATCTGCGTAGGTATAACAGCACCTACTAGTTGTTGTTAGTAGAGACTACTGTCTAATGAAGCAAAGTAGTGAACTCAACCTGTCCACAGGTACATTAACCATTTATGCTGATTATTCTCCTGCCGCCAATTATCTATCCCAGCTCGCTCAGGCGCATAACTCCGTTTATCCAGACGTACCCGATGTTTTGAAAGTCTATATTGTTGGCGAAACGGCTCAAGCAAAATTTGAGAGTGTTATTCAAGATTTAGAAGCAGTAGAGCTGATAACAGGGGTTCAGTGTACTGAGTTGTTTGATATTCGGTGTATCACCAAGAACTGACAACTAGCACGTTGGGAGCTACCCAAGTGAGCCTCATCTCCAGAATATGAATAAGACAAGGCTCGTATTGTATATAATCTTAAGATTGTTTTGTGTAGCTACTAATTATTATTGAGTCCGCTACCATTCAAGTCCCATCCTCACAGAGTGGGTAACCGTATTAAAAGCGGTGAGGGGTATACAAGCCAACATAGCACGGTTTCTGCGCTTAATGACTTTTTTTGCTCTTTTCTCAGAGTCACATGAATCGGGGTTATCAATATTATCAACGTCGTCACTACCGTTAGCATTGTCAGTAAGGTCTTTAATCGGTACGGTTAGGCCTTGTCCTCGCTCTGCGATCATATACCATACTGCTAACCCAGTATCCTTATCACTCATCTCATTATCTTCAGCAAGCCCTACGATGGAATTGATAAAAAATATAACTTCAAAAGAGCAATGCCTTACTAAATTTAACGTCCACCAGCGTTTCCAAAAGTTTTTTAAATCATAGAGTGAATGGTCAGGTTTGATAAGCTTTAACCCTAGTGGAATCATCAATACTGAAAATGCTATAGATCCTAAAACATCAAACCACATGCCTTGATTTTTAGAAGCTTCAGGATCTGTAATTCCGGCAACGATACAAGAGCATATCATTCTAATTAAGTTTACGGTTGCGTGTATATTTGCCAAGACGCACATGAACGTATCACTAATCATTGCTATATGAGAACACCATGCTCCAGGTTTAAACAATGCACTGTTACCGCTTAGTATATCCGCTGCTTTGCGGTTTTGGTCTACATACCATAGGCCATTAAACGCCCAAGTAATAACATTCCCATATAATCCCATTATTAAACCAAATCTTCCCCATGCTTTGGTGTCAATCGACAGAAGGTTGCTTTGGGAACCTTGGCTATAAAATGACGAAGGTATTGAAGGCAGGTAAGTATAGCTTTTCCCTGTAATAATGTAGTTGGTCACCCAGTAGAATATACCTAAGAAGAGACCGTTCAATTCCTTTAGGCTGACGTTAATAGATAGATCTATTCCAAATAGCTTTATAAAGCTAGTGACTACCGGAATCTGAAGTCGGATAAATTTTTGGTTCCACATGTTTGAAGCAATATCAAATGCAACTTCTACAACAGATTCGATAAGGTCAAATGTCCAGTTTACGGCATCGAAGTAAGAATCTTTTAAATCATCAACCAGAGATAGAGCAATATTCGGAACAGCAGTTGGGTCACCAAGAATGCTTAGCGTAGCATCTATTATTTTCGCAAGTACGGCTTCAGCTGTATTGAGATTGGAGCCATCTCTAGAGCCAAGTACAAGGTTATAGACTTGACTGACATCCACATCGAC
The DNA here is from genome assembly GCF_059777565.1 of Vibrio sp. A37. Classification (NCBI taxonomy): domain Bacteria; kingdom Pseudomonadati; phylum Pseudomonadota; class Gammaproteobacteria; order Vibrionales; family Vibrionaceae; genus Vibrio; species Vibrio sp. A37. Next base: position 467,150 of record NZ_JBLNLI010000003.1, read on the forward strand.
ATCTTCAATAATGATTGGACTTACTACTTCGATAATGCCATCTATAATTGAGCCAATTGCTGAAGTGAGGTAATTGAGTGGAGTAATTATAACGTCATTTATAAATGAGTTGTTCATTATGCTATTGGTTAACTCTTGCATCGAAGATGTAACAAATTTGATACAACTTTCTCCGGCGCCTTCTGCTAGTGGTTGATAATCTGTTAAGCGTGTATTAGGAACTAAATCTAGTATTGATTCGCGAACACTATTTATACCACTTTGAATCTTGGGTTTGTATGAGTAGGTCATATCCATTAAGTCACCATAAAAATGTGTTGCTGAGTTAATACAACTGATCATATCCTTGAGGTGCACAAAGAAGTTGATTATGTTGATAATGACATCAATGACATCAATGACATCAATGACATCAATGACATCAATGACATCAATGACAT
>NZ_JBLNLI010000040.1:0-9866 GCF_059777565.1 Vibrio sp. A37
TGGCGCGTCCTGGAGGATTCGAACCTCCGACCGCCTGGTTCGTAGCCAGGTACTCTATCCAGCTGAGCTAAGGACGCACATCACTTATAAAAATAAGTGCTACAAGACATGGCGGTGAGGGAGGGATTCGAACCCTCGATACGGCTACAAACCGTATACTCCCTTAGCAGGGGAGCGCCTTCAGCCTCTCGGCCACCTCACCGTCTTGCGGAGGCACATATTACGATTTACCGAAAATAAGTCAAATACTTTCTTGGCAAAAAACGATAAATTTTCAGTTAATTGTTGGCTATTTAATCAATGCGGCGAGAAATCACACTTGAGTGGCAAATTGGGGGAAAAGTTGGGTAAAAAAAAGCTAGCGAATTCGCTAGCCTCTAGTGGTTTTTAGTAGTTGCCCGATGCAACGTTACCATTACCTTTTTCGGCTTGTATTCGCATATAAATTTCTTCACGGTGGACAGAAACTTCTTTTGGAGCGTTAACACCAATACGTACTTGGTTACCTTTTACACCAAGCACAGTTACTGTTACTTCATCACCGATCATAAGTGTTTCGCCTACACGGCGAGTCAAAATTAGCATTCTTTGCTCCTTGAGTAATCTCTGCTTTACTTGCTACGACACTATTATCCACCAAAAGTGACATTTTCGTAAACACTCTTTTAGGGTGCAAGCACTCTATTTATGCACGTTTTTGGTGAATTTCGAGCATTTCGGTTGTCGCAATGTATGAATCATGAAGCAAGTTGGCTGCTTTGTCGATAGATTCTGCTGACAAAAATAACATTAATGAACGTTCATTAACATCAAAATGCACGATTTTAATCATATGCTGTGCCAATAGCTCGCTTGCTGAGCTGATTAATTCTCCAGCCCTATCTCCAACAAGGGTTAATAGACTCGTTGGCTCTACCTGATCAATTTCATTTTCAAACAACAAATTGAGTTTAGCCAATTGTTGCTGATTTATCATGATATTGCCAAATTGGTCTTCAACCATTGTGCCCCATATCTGAATTCCAAGCATTTGACACTGCTGAACAACACTCGACATCTGATCATTATCAAAACGTACTGAAAGCAGTGAACGTTGTATCGCTAACCCACATACAGGCTTCGGACATACATTGCCTTTTACTAGGCTACCAGGCCCATTATCAAACGTAGACAGCACTCTTAAAGGCACGTTATTTTGCCAAGCATATTGCACAGAAGGTAAGTGAAGCACTTTAGCCCCTTTACGTGCCATCTCTTCCATAGTAGGAAAATCAATGCTGTCGAGTTTTCTCGCTGTCGGAACAACTCGTGGGTCGCAAGTGTAGATTCCATCAACATCGGTAAAGATCTGGCATTCGTCCGCTTGCAGAGCTCCAGCAAGAGTGACCGCAGTAGTATCTGACCCTCCCCTTCCTAAAGTTGTAATGTCCCCCTCAGCATTAACACCTTGAAAGCCTGCAACAATAACAATCATCTCCTGATCGAGTAGTCGTTTTATTGGTGCAGTATCAATGTGCGTAATCGTCGCGTCATTGTATTGATTATTCGTCACAACCTTCGCTTGTCCGCCAGTTAACGAGCGCGCAGGATAGCCTAGCTTTCCAAGCGTCATCGCAAGCAACGCCATGGAGACTTGCTCACCAGCAGACAACAAAACATCAAGTTCTCTGGCATGAGGCACATCATCCACCTGATGCGCTAAACTCATCAGTCGATTAGTCTCACCAAACATTGCAGAAACAACAACAACAACTTGATTACCATCATTTTTAGCTTCAATGATGTGTTTGGCAACAGTATGAATTCTATCGACAGAGCCAACAGAAGTTCCACCAAACTTTTGCACGATTAGGGGCTTTTTCACCAGTCTTCACCTTCCCGAGATCAGAGTCTCATTGGCACTACTTTGCACATATTGCAACAAAACTCATAGAGTCAAAGTAGTCGTTAAAATAACAAAACCAAGTCACTGCATTGTTCGAATAACCCTAAACAATGACAGAACTTGGTTTCCATAAATTTCATAGCCTTAATCCTTTTGATTAAGGCTAACAATGTTTATAAGCGTTCTTCAATCCAGCTGTCGACGCTTGCAAGCGCTGCTGGCAGTGCTGAGGCATCGCTACCACCCGCTTGCGCCATATCAGGGCGACCACCACCTTTACCGCCCACTTGCTGGGCAACCATATTCACTAACTCACCCGCTTTTACTTTTCCGGTTAAGTCTTTGGTTACACCAGCAATTAGGCCGACTTTATCACCGGATACATTGCCGAGCATGATTATGCCGCTACCTAACTGGTTTTTCAGCTCATCAACCATACCGCGAAGTGCTTTGTTATCCGCACCATCAAGCTGCGCTACTAACACCTTAACACCAGCAATTTCTTTTGTTTGGCTAGTTAGGTTCGCACTAGCTTGAGAAGCGAGTTTGTCTTTTAACTGGGCAATTTCTTTTTCTAGCGCTTTTGCCTTTGAAGCTGCTTCAGACAACTTGTCTTCATACTTGGCTTGCTGTGCATCTAGAGCATCAAGAGCCGCTTCTCCAGTCACAGCTTCAATACGACGGATACCCGCCGCAATACCGCCTTCTGAAGTAATTTTGAAAAGGCCAATATCGCCGGTGTTTTCAGCGTGAATCCCCCCACAAAGCTCGGTAGAAAAATCTCCCATCGACAATACGCGTACTTCGTCATCGTATTTCTCACCGAATAGAGCCATTGCGCCTTTTTCTTTCGCCGCATCGATATCCATAACATTGGTTTCGATATCATGGTTGTGGCGAACGTGAGTGTTCACCAAGCGTTCCACTTCTTTTATCTCAGCCGCTGTCATCGCTTCTAGATGAGAGAAGTCAAAACGTAAATTTTCAGCCTTAACCAAGGAACCTTTTTGCGTTACGTGCTCGCCGAGAACTTTACGAAGTGCCGCGTGAAGCAAGTGAGTCGCCGAGTGGTTAAGTGAAATTGACTGACGACGTTCCGCGTCAACTTTGGCGTTAACAGCATCGCCTTTAGCCAGAACACCTTCAGCCATTTCACCATGATGTGCGATCGCATTGCCAAGCTTTTGAGTGTCTTCAACTTTGAACACGCCAGCTTGCGTGGTAATCACACCAGCATCACCACATTGACCACCTGATTCTGCGTAGAATGGTGTTGACTCCAGAACCAAAATCGCTTTATCGCCGGCAGAAAGAGATTCTACTGCTTGAACATCAACGAAAATATCCGTGACTTTACTTGCTGATTCTGTGTTGTCGTAACCACTAAACTCAGATGCCGTATCCACTTTAATAGCTGCATTGTAATCTGTACCGAACTGCCCTGCTTCACGAGCGCGCTGACGTTGAGCTTCCATCGCACTTTCAAAACCAGCTTCGTCGATAGTGAAGTCACGTTCACGAGCCACGTCGTTAGTTAAGTCAGCTGGGAAGCCGTAAGTATCATAAAGCTTGAAGACTGTTTCTCCATCAAGAACTTTGCCGTCTAAATTATCTAACGCTTCGCTCAAGATAGTCATACCGCGCTCAAGTGTTCGACCGAAGTTTTCTTCTTCAATACGCAATACTTTTTCTACTACAGCCTGCTGTTTTTTAAGCTCTAGCCCAGCACTTCCCATCACTTCAGCTAAAATGCCGACAAGCTTGTGGAAAAATGCATCTTGTGCGCCAAGTTTGTTACCATGACGAACCGCACGACGGATGATACGACGCAAGACGTAGCCACGACCTTCATTAGAAGGCATGACGCCATCTACGATAAGGAAAGAGCAAGAGCGGATATGGTCAGCAATAACGCGAAGTGACTGATTAGATAGGTCTTCGTAACCAATCACTTCAGCCGCAGCTTTAATTAACGTTTGGAATACATCGATTTCATAGTTGGAGTGAACGCCTTGCATGATGGCTGAAATACGCTCGATACCCATGCCTGTGTCCACAGATGGCTTAGGTAGAGGTTCCATGGTTCCATCCGCATGACGGTTGAACTGCATGAAAACGTTGTTCCAAATTTCGATGAAACGATCGCCATCTTCTTCCGGAGTGCCAGGTTTACCGCCCCAAATGTGATCGCCATGATCGTAAAAGATCTCTGTGCAAGGACCGCACGGACCCGTGTCACCCATTTGCCAGAAGTTGTCAGACTCGTAAGGTTTACCACCTTTCTTATCACCAATACGAATAATGCTTTCAGCTGGAACGCCGACTTTCTTGTTCCAGATTTCAAAAGCTTCATCATCAGTTTCATAGATAGTGACAAGCAAACGCTCTTTCGGCAGCTTAAGAGTTTCTGTTAGAAATTCCCATGCAAAAGCAATCGCGTCTTCTTTGAAGTAATCGCCAAAACTGAAGTTACCCAGCATTTCAAAAAATGTGTGGTGACGAGCAGTAAAACCTACGTTTTCTAAATCGTTATGTTTTCCGCCTGCACGTACGCAACGTTGAGCCGTTGTCGCTCGTGTGTAAGCACGTTTTTCCAATCCTAAAAAGCAATCTTTAAATTGGTTCATCCCCGCGTTAGTAAATAGCAGAGTGGGATCATTAGCTGGGACTAATGATGAACTGTCTACAATTTGGTGCCCTTTGCTTTCAAAGAACTTAAGGAACGCGTTGCGAACCTCGTCGGTGCTCATGTACATGCAGCTCTTCCTGAAATTAATATAATCAATGCAAAAATTTGCCGTATTGTAGATCATGGTTAAGGCTTCGACTAGAGTGCGTTAGCCTTTTGAGGTTAATTTTTGTTCGAATCCCTAGTTTTTAGCCGTTACGAAGCAAAAGAAGTGGAATCATTTTTTGCATTAGCTTGCAACATTAGCTGAACTAACGAGGTTAGGAGAAGAGTCAAAACAAAAGGAGGTTAACTGTAGAATTGAATTAATCAGATTGTTCTTCCAACGCATAGCTAATCTGATCGAAAGAAAACCCCTTGTACTGCATAAATCTGACCTGTTTGGCGTATTCTTTCGCGTCTTGAGCTTTTTGCCCTTTAAATTTCTTATTTGCTGTATTTTTGGCAAGCTCAAACCAATCTTGTGGCTCTTCTTCTAACGCTTGCTCAATAGTGGTTTCATCGACTCTTTTTTGTAACAGCTCTTGGCGAATTCGCCTTTTACCATGCCCTTTATAAACAGCCTGCCTGATTTGGCTTTTGGCATATCTTAAATCATCCAGATAATTGTGTTCAGAACAGAACGATATCGCCTTATCTATCGATAGCTCATCGTAGCCTTTTAGCATCAGTTTTTGCGATAGCTCATATTGGCCATGATCTCGGCGGCTAAGTAGCTGAATGGCAGACTCAATGGATGAAATTGAAGGTGTTTTGGATACAAAGCTCATCGGTTTCCCTGTCGGTTAAACGCTCCACATAAAAGAAAGCCCTGCATTGCAGGGCTTTGAGTTCGTAATCTATTTAACCCGTACGAAGGTTATTTAAACAAATTACAGCTCTTCTTGTGGAGCAACTGGCTCGCCTTTTTCATCTTTTTCTACTTGTACTGGAGCAAGTAGCATTTCACGCAATTTACTATCGATAGTCGTCGCTGCTTCAGGGTTCTCCCTTAGGTATTTACAAGCATTCGCTTTACCCTGACCAATCTTATCTCCGTTGTAGCTATACCAAGCACCCGCTTTTTCTACTAGCTTGTTCTTAACGCCAAGGTCGATAAGTTCACCTTCACGGTTAAAGCCTTGACCATAAAGAATCTGCGTGTCTGCTTGCTTAAACGGTGCTGCGATTTTGTTTTTAACAACTTTAATGCGAGTTTCGTTACCCACCACTTCATCGCCTTCTTTAATAGAACCAGTACGGCGAATATCCAAACGAACAGAAGCGTAGAATTTAAGTGCGTTACCACCTGTTGTGGTCTCAGGGTTACCAAACATCACACCAATCTTCATACGGATTTGGTTGATGAAGATACACATGCAATTAGATTGCTTAAGGTTACCCGTTAGCTTGCGCATTGCTTGGCTAAGCATTCTTGCTTGAAGGCCCATGTGACTATCGCCCATTTCGCCTTCAATTTCAGCTTTAGGTGTTAGTGCTGCAACTGAGTCCACAACCATCACATCGATGGCACCTGAACGCGCTAACGCATCACAAATTTCTAGTGCTTGCTCACCAGTATCTGGCTGAGAAACAAGCAATGCATCGATATCAACACCTAGCTTAGCAGCATAAATTGGGTCAAGCGCATGCTCGGCATCGATGAACGCACAAGTCTTACCAACTTTTTGAGCCGCAGCAATCAGTTCCAACGTAAGAGTCGTCTTACCTGAAGATTCTGGACCATAGATCTCAACAATACGTCCCATCGGAAGACCACCAGCACCAAGGGCAATATCTAGAGAAAGCGAACCAGTAGAGATGGTTTCAACGTCCATGGTACGGTTGTCACCAAGACGCATAATTGAGCCTTTACCAAACTGCTTTTCAATCTGGCCTAAAGCTGCAGCCAGCGCTTTCTGTTTATTCTCGTCCATTACTTTCTCCGATCACTTTACTCATTGGGGGAGTATAATTTTTTAGCTGAATTACCCTATTGGGCTCGCCTCAATAGTTTTAATTATACTGTAAATGCATACAGTGTCCACTGTACAAAACAAACTTTTTAGAAGTTGTTCAAAGATGTGATTTAACTCTTTGTCGTCACTGAATTAATTTTTAAGTTGAGCGACATATTGATCCTGCAATACTGTCAACGCATAAAAGACAGCTTGTTCACGAACTGTTGCTCTATCACCTTTAAAGCACTGGGTCTCAACCTTTAACCATCCAGAATCATCGGCCCAGGCAAAGCATACTGTGCCGACAGGTTTTTCTGCAGTTCCACCATCTGGCCCTGCGATACCACTGACTGACACCGCTGTTGTTGCATTGGAGTTTTCCAGCGCCCCTATCACCATTTCTTTTACTGTAGCTTCGCTAACTGCGCCATGTGTTTGCAAGGTGTCAGATTTCACCCCCAGCATTTCCATTTTAGCTTCGTTACTATAGGTAACAAAAGCGCGATCAAACCACGCTGAACTACCTGCAATGTCAGTGATTGAGCTAGCAATTCCCCCACCAGTGCATGATTCTGCAGTAGCCAGAACCATTCTTGATTTTAAAAGTGTTTGACCTAACTGTTCACTGAGCTGCAATAGAGTTTCCATAGACAAAAGCCTTATTGTGTCTTTTCGCTGGCAAGGGTTTCACGTATCCTAAGCCGCAATGGAAATAAACAAAAGAACTTACCTGTGAAAGCTGATCAAAAACACACTCCGATGATGCAACAATATCTTAAGCTCAAAGCTGAAAACCCAGATATTTTATTGTTCTATCGTATGGGAGATTTCTATGAGCTTTTTTATGAAGACGCCAAACGTGCCTCGCAACTATTAGATATCTCATTAACCAAGCGTGGCGCTTCTGCAGGTGAGCCAATTCCTATGGCCGGCGTGCCCTATCATGCCGTTGAAGGTTATCTAGCTAAGTTGGTACAACTGGGTGAATCAATCGCTATTTGTGAGCAAATCGGTGACCCTGCTGCTAGCAAAGGCCCGGTAGAAAGAAAGGTCGTTCGTATTGTAACGCCCGGCACCGTCACCGACGAAGCACTTCTTAAAGAGCGTGTTGATAACCTAATTGCAGCCATCTATCACCATGACGATCGTTATGGCTACGCCACGCTTGATATCACGTCCGGTCGTTTTCAGTTAAGTGAGCCTGAAAATGAAGAGGCGATGGCGGCCGAATTGCAAAGAACGTCACCAACCGAGCTACTTTTTCCTGAGGACTTCGAGCCCGTACATTTAATGGCAAGCCGTCAGGGTAACCGCAGAAGACCTGTTTGGGAGTTCGAGTTAGAGACTGCCAAACAGCAGCTGAATCTTCAATTTGGCACGAAAGATCTGGTCGGTTTTGGTGTGGAAGATGCTCGTCTCGGTTTATCTGCTGCCGGATGTTTGATCCAGTATGTCAAGGACACTCAGCGCGCAGCACTTCCTCATATTCGTTCACTGACATATGATAGACAAGATAGCTCCGTTATCTTAGATGCAGCCACACGCAGAAACTTAGAAATGACTCAAAACCTATCCGGTGGAAACGATAATACCCTTGCTGAAGTTCTAGACCATACCGCTACAGCGATGGGTAGTCGAATGCTAAAACGTTGGCTACACCAACCGATGCGTTGCCGAGATACCTTGAACCAGCGTTTAGATGCCATCACTGAACTAAAAGACAACAGTTTTTTTGCCGAACTTAATCCTACATTAAAGCAAATCGGCGATATTGAGCGCATTATTGCACGTTTGGCGCTGCGTTCTGCTCGTCCAAGAGATATGGCTCGTCTAAGACAAGCTCTGCAACAGTTACCAGAGCTTGCTGCTACTTCAAGTGAGTTTTCGAACAACTATCTAGCAAAACTCGCGCAATACTGTGCTCCAATTGACGATGTTTGCCAGCTTTTAGAACAAGCGATTAAAGAGAACCCTCCCGTAGTCATCCGCGATGGTGGAGTTATTGCTTCAGGATATGACGCAGAGCTTGATGAGTGGCGGGCGTTAGCCGAAGGGGCAACAGAATACCTTGAGAAATTAGAAGCCGATGAAAGAGACCGACATGGTATCGATACTCTTAAAGTCGGTTATAACAATGTTCATGGTTTCTTTATTCAAGTCAGCCGCGGGCAAAGCCACCTTGTTCCACCGCACTATGTAAGGCGCCAAACATTGAAAAATGCCGAGCGCTATATTATTCCTGAGTTAAAAGAACATGAAGATAAAGTACTGAACTCTAAATCAAAAGCTCTTGCACTTGAAAAACAGCTATGGGAGCAACTGTTTGATCTTCTCCTGCCTCATCTAGAAAAGCTGCAAAACTTGGCATCTGCGTTGTCTCAGTTGGACGTATTACAGAATATGGCGGAAAGAGCCGATACATTAGACTACTGCCGCCCAACATTGGCTTCAGAGGTTGGTATTCAAATCTCTGCTGGTCGACATCCAGTGGTTGAGAAAGTAATGGATGAACCATTTATTGCCAACCCGATAGCGCTTAACCCTTCTAGAAAGATGCTGATAGTAACCGGGCCGAACATGGGTGGTAAATCAACCTACATGAGGCAAACAGCGCTCATCGCACTGTTGGCTCATATCGGTAGCTATGTTCCTGCTGAATCAGCACAAATTGGCCCAATTGATCGGATCTTTACCCGCATTGGTGCATCAGATGACCTAGCTTCTGGACGCTCTACATTTATGGTTGAAATGACTGAAACCGCCAATATTCTACATAATGCAACTGAGAAAAGCTTAGTGTTAATGGATGAAATCGGTCGAGGTACAAGCACTTACGATGGACTTTCCTTAGCATGGGCTAGTGCAGAATGGCTGGCAAACAAAATAGGTTCGTTAACACTATTTGCTACTCATTACTTTGAATTGACCGAGCTACCGAATCAAATACCAACTTTAGCCAACGTTCATCTCGATGCGGTTGAACACGGAGATAATATCGTGTTTATGCATGCAGTACAGGAAGGAGCGGCAAGTAAATCCTATGGACTGGCGGTAGCAGGGTTAGCAGGCGTACCAAAAAGTGTGATTAAGAACGCTCGAACCAAGCTAAGCCAACTAGAAAAAATAAGTCAGCAATTGCCTCAAGAAAACTCAAGTGTACCTGATGTTGCAAACCAACTCAGCCTAATCCCAGAGCCGAGTGAGTTAGAAGAAGCGATGGCCAATATCGATCCAAATGATTTAACGCCTCGACAAGCGCTCGAAGAGTTATACCGATTGAAAGCCTTGGTGTAATTAACCTGAGCTGCGCATAAGAAATAGATGGAACTAAAAGCCCAAGCCGCGATCTGAT
>NZ_JBLNLI010000042.1:0-7658 GCF_059777565.1 Vibrio sp. A37
TCGGTGCGCCTTTTCCGCAATAGGTCGCCACTCGGGCACGGCAGACATCCCCGCCACCTTGCCTTGTAGTAAAGCAAAATACGCCTCCCACACTAATGCATGTAGTCGTAGACTCACCCCATCGACAAAGAGGTGATGAAAACGAAAAAACAGGTAATAACAGTTGTCAGCTAGGTGAAGCCACGCCACTTGATAGCGCTCCCCGGCCTCAATATTAAAAACGGCGCCGTATTGAGAGCACATCCAAGCGTATGCAGCCCTAGGCGCGTCGTCTTCGCTCGTAAAGTCGAGGTGGGCAATATCAACCTTGATCTGCTCGATAGGCACCACGCGTTGTTTGGGCTCACCTTCTTCATTCACTACCACTTGTAACCTCAGTGCGTCACAGCGAGCAACAACGTCTTGCCAAGCTTGTTCGAAGACATCAAATTCAACCTCGAAATCAATACGTTTGTAAATACCAATGTTGTATTGGGAGCTGGTTGGGTGCACGTGTTGATCGACCCATACGTTATATTGAGCCGGATGCAAGGGAAACTCATCAATGGAGGAGATATCATCGGTGGCTGGCATAATAAAGATCCTCTAAATATCGTAAATGCTAAACGCTTCATGCTGTTCGTGTGATACCCGCCGACACGGGGCGCGACGTCGTTTTGGTGGAGATGGAGGGTCCGCACCTTGGCGGAGGTTTATATGGAGCGTCGGCTAAATACAAGGAATGCGCATCACGGGGCACAATGGTGACCGTGCGTTGCTGCTTTTTTACTTCCGGTGGGCGTTGTTCATAAACCATGCGGCAAAGATTCGGAGCTTGATCTACCAATCTCTCACCGAAAAGATGAGGCGAATGGTATCGAACCCTTTCGTCAATAATGCTGTCTGTCTTGGCGCATTGAGAGCCTAGACTGTCAAGATGTCTTTGACATTCCGTTGCGTGGGACATGGTTTTACCCTTGAAGGAAAAACTCTAAACATATGATTTTATAAAAAAATAACTTCTAAATATGTTATAAAGATCTACATTGTAACGGTCAAGTAAACTTGGAGACTTCATTATGCACTTTTTGTTAATTTCATCTCTACTTTACTGCTGATCGTTAGTGATGCCTCCTGTTGAACTACTTATAAAACTCTCGTTCAATGAATGTTCCGATCACTTTATCATGCACCGACTCGGATTTTGAAAAGCCTATTGTTTTTCGAACCAATCGTTTCAACCGAGTCTTTAGCATTAGGTTTGTATGCTCGAGTTTCTGGAAGTACCTTTTACCAACGATATGCTTTTCCAATGGCAAATGGGATGAGTACACTCGAAAGTCATCTGTACAGAAAAAATTGATGAGAAAAGGAGAGCGCAAATGACGAGCTATTGCTTGTTAAACCCCACCTAGCTTGTGAGTATTAGCCACTGGATCAACTTTGTAGTATATCAGTGGCCTACTATTAAACACTTTACCTTAGATATAATAATTTGACTATTTTGAAAGTAAATGGAATGCCTGAGAAGCTAATAAGATGGTAAGCCCCTCCATTCCACTAAACTCGATAGTATCGATTAAGGGAAAGGTGACCATCATGAGTAATACACACATTATCGGTATCGATTTAGCCAAACATGTTTTTCATCTTGTTGGACATGACTTATTAGGCCATGAAACTTTTCGAAAAAAGCTAACTAGACAAAAAACACTTCAACTACTTTCTGTCCATGAGCCAGTAGTAGTGGCAATGGAAGCTTGTGGAGGATGTCATTGGTTTGCTAGAAAATGCCAGGAATATGGCCATCAAGTTAAATTACTTCCCTCTCAATACGTAAAACCTTATATAAAAACAAATAAAAATGACTTCATTGATGCAGACGCAATAGCTGAGGCAGCATTGAGGCCCAAAATGAGGTTTGTTTCTCCAAAAAGCGAGCAAGCACAACTTGTTATAGTCGTTAGAAAAATTCGAGCTGGCTATATCAAAGAGCGAACCGCTTGTATGACTCGTATTGGCTCTCTTCTTCTCGAGTTTGGGATCAGTTTCCCTAGAGGTCACCATCACATGAAAAACCTGTTCCAATGGCTAGCTAATCAGCAGGAATCTATCCCACCCACTCCTAATTCTTGAACTTAGGCAGCAGACAGATTACTACAACCTTTTGAATCAATGGATTAAACAACAAGAAGAAAAACTATTGGAATTAAATAAAAACAATGAGTTAAATAACTTATTGCAGAGTATACCTGGTGTTGGTCCCATGACAGCAGCATGTTGCTTATCTGTGGTGGACAGTCCTCACGACTTATCCAATGGAAGGAACTTTGCTGCCTGGATTGGCTTAGTTCCGTACCAATATACAACAGGAGGTAAACCCAAAATGCTGGGTATATCCAAGCGCGGGAACACAGACTTACGTGAGCTATTCATCCATGCAGCTCGTTCGGTTCTTTGGCGAGATTCATCAGCGGAACGATATTTTGGAGCTTGGTTGACAAACCTTAAGCAAAAGAAGCCTTTTAATGTTGCAGTTGTCGCGCTCTTACAAATACCCTGACCCATAAAAACACTCGTTAATATTACCCAGAAAATATGTAACAATTTGATATATCTTTACAACACAAGGGACGTATTGAAAAATATGGGTTAAGAGAAAACTCGACTTAAACCTATAATATTTAATAATTTTTATTAGTTTTATTTTTGGAATGGTCCACTCATTTTTGGCTGATTGAATTTCAACCAGCTCTCAAAACAAAACGCTTTTCAGTTTATTATCGGGTGAATTGTTAATGTGATGTTGTAGACATTAGAATCCTTATTAACATTAATTTACTGACAATCGATCACTCCATAGTGTGGAACTTTTTAAGTAGAAATCTTTCTATTCGGGTTTCTACTTTTTTATTTCGATTTTAGGCTCAAGAACTAAAAAACCATCATGAAAATCTTTAAAATTGTTCAAAATCAAGGTTAGTTTCATTACTTAGTTATTTAATAATTTATAACTTTAAAAACATTTCTTAATCGTGATTATTTTACTAAGTAAGTATAAATTAATTTAGGTTACATTTAACCAGTTTAATATAATTCTAAGTAATTATTTTTTAATAAAATCTTAGCTTAAAATGTAGAAGGTGTATTATATAGAAAAAATACTAATCATATCGACTTTTACATTCAAGGAAATATTTATTTTCCAAACAGTACATCTGCATATATTGATGGTAATGATTTACTATCAGCTGGATTTACAAATTATAACCCGACTACAGAATACGTCACATTAACCTCAGCCCAAAACTAGATTATTATCCATTTTATTAAGCGTAATTTTTGGATAAAATATAGAGAGACTCAAGTCAAACGCTTTCCGATAAACCCGGCACGCCTCAGGCTGTTGCGATTTATTTGAAGGAGTGAGGTTGAGCTCAATATTAACTAAATGGAGGTTTTATGATTTTAGACTATCAACGCTATCTAGATAATGATGAACCTATGTACTGGTCTATGTTAGGTTCATCATTAAAAACTTCAAAAGATGGAAAATATAAGTATTATAAATTGGATGCTAATCATCATTTTACAAAATACATAGAGAAACTAATTAATAATAATATTTCTTCTCGAAAAGTCGTTGATACAAAAGCTGCTAAAACTAGAATGAAGTATGCATCCAACGTTTTGAATAACAGCGAATCTAATGAAATGCAAAAGTCAAGGATGATTAGACGGTTAAAAGAAGGTAAGGAAGATGTTAAACCACCAGAATCATCCAATATATCAATTAGATATCTAAAAGTGATAGTTAACCATGATAATATGAGGAGATATAAAGATTTTGTAAGGTTTAATAATAATTTGGATATTAATTTAAATAAAACTATAATGTCTACAAAATTTCAAAATGAATTCTTACATGATACAAAATATCCAGATTTTTGTCTTCCTGTCTTAAATGGTAATAATGGCGAACTACTTCTTTTTCATGGAACTTCAGTTGCAGTTACAAATTTAATTGCTGGAGGTGGATTTAGACCTGATTTAGGAATGAAGAAAAAAAATGGATATGGAACACTAGGTCAAGGAACTTATTTTTCAGATAATTTTTCTAAGGTTATGATATATGCAACTTGTCCTTTTTGCGCTGATTATCGTTGTTTTTGTAGAGATGAATCAGGAAGAAAATATCCTAAAACAACATTAATATCTAGAGTATGTCTAGGGAAAACAAAAATGTTCCCTCATGTATTTAATGCACTAGTACCTAAAACATCTAAAAGAAAAGGATTCAGAAAAATAAATTATCTGCAAGCAAAAGAAAAAGGGTATGATTCTGTTATGTCTAGAGGTAATAATAATGATTTTTGGAAAATATCCGGTGCTAATAATGAATACATGATTACTGGAAGTAATCAAAGTTATCCAGAAATAATAGTAGAATATGTTATTGGTCAGGATAATGTATTGAATGATAATTATTTTAATGATTTGATATCTAGGCAATTGGATTTGTATAATAAGGCTTTCAAGTTTAATCAAAGTAAAAGTTCAAAATATGCTAGTTTTATGCTAGGGGATATAATTGCTCGAAGGGATTCAGGTAAATTATTTACTGCAATTAATTATTATATGTCTATTACACCAAAAAGTAGCTTTTTAGAGAGTAGATTTGGTTCTCAATTAAAAGTGGGCTCCAACCTATATAAACTATTGGAGAAAGCTATGATAGAAAGTGGGCAATATCATGATTATTAGGGAACCTCTATTAATTGATTAAAATTTCCTAGATCTAAGCAATGTTCTGCTTTAATAAAATTGGACACTTTGGTAGATTCCCCGCCCCCCGGATATGCCCGGGGGTACGTACGTTATGGCTCCGTTGCAAAGTTTAATCATTGAACCACACTGAATAGAAATATCAGCCGTTGGAGGCCTTATGTCAGATTTCAAACGTCGTCATTTCACTGGTGATATCATTCTTTGGGCCGTTCGGTGGTACTGTAAATATGGCGTCAGCTATCGAGAATTGGCGGAAATGCTGTTAGAGCCTGATGTCACTGTCAATCACACGATCCTATATCGTTGGGTTTAGAGGTATGCGCCAAAAATAGAGAGGCGATTACGCTGACGATGGAAACCGGTATACAGCTCTAGCTGGCAGGTGGATGGAACCTATGTCAAAGTAAATGGCCAGTGGACCTATTTGTATCGAGCTATCACCAAAGAAGGGGATACCGTCGATTTTTACCTCTCTCGAACTCGAAGTCAAAAAGCCACGAAACGCTTTCTAGGTAAAGCTCTGAGTAGCACAAAGCCTTACAATCATCTGAAGACGTTGAACACCGATGGAGATAAATCTTACGCGCCAGCAATGGCCAATTTGCAAAAGGACTGAGTCTGTGAAAAACACATCAAGCAGCGGCAGGTCAAATACTTAAACAACCGGATAGAGCCCGATCATGGTAAACTCAAGCGGCTCATCAACCCAGTTCGTGGTTTTCAATCGATGAAGACAGCGTACGCGACGATCAAAGGATTTGAGGTGATGAGGATGTTTAGAAAAGGTCAGTTTAGGTTCTGGCTGCATGGTCGTGGCCCTTTGGCAGAAGTGCGTCTGATTGAAAGTGAATTTACCTTTTAAACGATAGAAGAGCAGGACACTTTGCTGGCTGAGAAACTTTGCAACGGAGCCTTCAAGTCTCCTTTTGATGCGTATCGATGCATGAGCTTGAGATTTTTTAATATAATTTCATCTCTCATATCACTCTCTTCAACGAGCTCCAATTCCAAACCCAATTCGGACGCAGCTTGAACTGTTGAATCCCATTCAAGATCAAAATCTGATTTGGCGGTGGCATAGTCAGACTTTACTTCGTAAAACACAAATTCATGAGTATCAAATTGAACCGGAAAGTCAGGAACATCGGTGTGACGCTTTCCGTCGATAAAATATGGAAATCTAATCGGCTGAGCGCAAAACCTAACAATGCTTGGCTCAAAGTCAAAATGATAGCAAGCATCACATTCTAGAGCAGACTCTACCGTAATCCTCGTTCCCATCTTTGCGCTAACAAAACGGTGAATATTCTTCCCACGTAACTTGGTTAAATTACGAGCAGGCTTTGTAAATGCTAAATCTAGAGCAGTGAGTTGCTCTGGAGAGGGTACTATTAGTTCATTCGCAACAATTACCCCTTTGATGAATTGGTGTTATTTTACATACACTTGTTCAAAAAAGGGGCAGAAGCGTGTTAGTTTGATGTTCTAGAACGCCTAAAAAACACACAAACTTCATTGTATATGATCAATCTTATTGTCCTTCGACAAATTTACATTTTAAATGATAGAAGAGCAGGAAACTCCGCTGTCAGAGAAAAGTTGCATCGTAGCTGAAACAGCCCGCGAGAGATTTTATGCTCTCGTAGGATAAGTGTGTCTAGAGGTAGTTGCCTGCATGTCATGAATAAACGTTGCTACGGAATCCTACTGGCTGCGAACTAGAACTTCATATGTATCTTTGTATGTGTAACCAAGTTTTTCTGCTAATTTTCGCGACTCCATTTTTATAGTACTCCAATGAGGCTCAATATCTTGATTAAGACAGTGGGCAATTAACGCTGCGCAAACTACTTGGGCTAGTCCTTGACGTCTAAAATCTTGGTGAGTATTTACTTGAATTTCAATACCTTGGTTACTAAACGCGTATGAAGAGCACGCGCTTATAATTTGACCATTTTTTGATACAACGCAAAACCCCAAGCCATAATCTATAAAATATTCAACTGAAGGAAAATTTTTTATGTGGTATTGATATTCCGAGTGTTTAAGTAGAGTGATTTCTTTTGCAAGCCCAATATCTATTCTTTTTAATTCAAACTCGATAGGTAAGGTTTGTATAATGCCCTGTAGGTACTCTAAATCTAAACTTTTTGCAGAAAATGAAAAACGCTTGAATGATGCAATATTATCCCCATGAATTTTTCTAATTATCTCCTCCCAACCTTGTGGTAACGGCAAAATATCTTTTTTAACTGGTAAATCCAGAATTAATTTTTCCACCATAGGGTGGTTTGCATTTCCACCAAAAATAATAATATCTGCATACGCCAACTGAGCTAAAGATGGTGTATCTGGATTGTCGACTATGACAGTACCTAAATGCCCCTCTAAAATAGAATTTATCAAGATATTTGATCTATGTTCTTCGAACAGATGAGCAATTTTAAATCGTTCATTTCGTGCTAATGAGCTAAACATTTTCTACCCTAAATTAAGATAACAAATGCGGTAACAGTGAGAAGGGTTTGTGAATAACAGAATTCTTTTTCATGATGATTTACCCTACTTAGGTCATCTACTATGGCCACGCCGTCATCACTCTTTATATCAAATACTCAACGTCGTTTCAGCCTGCTTAGCAGGTAAAACAGTTGGCTTAAGCTTGTCAGGTTGTTTAGATTCGACAGAACCAGTTTTAGGCCACAAATTGCACTAAATGGATACATTAGATTTTATATCGTACATTCCAGTTTGACCAATTAGCTCAGATTAATTTCGTGAAACGAAAAGGGGAAAAACCGTTTTATAGACGCTCAATAAAAGAATGTTGAGCGTTTATTTTTCACTATCGTTTTTTACTTAAAACAATTTTCTTAAATGCTTGTTCGTAC
>NZ_JBLNLI010000043.1:0-6677 GCF_059777565.1 Vibrio sp. A37
CGACAGAAGACTGTGCTAAGACCAAGCCAGTGATGAAAGGTGATGCCATTCATGCAGTATCTTGCCTACAAGTAGATATCTAATAATATTCAGCCTGTGACAGGCTTAAGCGCGACCGCTTTACCGGGTCGCGCTTTTTTTATGTCACAAAATTCACCAAGTAATCGCGCGTTTATTATGTGCTTCATGCCTAAATCATACGTGTTAACCGCTCTAGAATTCACCAAAATGATGCATGGCGCACTGTTTTGGTTCTTATCATAATGAAATAAGTTTGCAGTATGATGGATTATATATTTATTAAGGGGATATTAAACGAATATACCGTATGATGTGTTTATATTCTTCCTAGTTTATGTCATAGAAATATCATTTTAATAATAAATGTACTCTTTTGCTGAGTATATAATCAGAATGAGTAATATGTGATGAATTAATAATCGTTCTTTAATCATTGTATCGATAGATTAAGGTTTATTTAATTAATAATTATTATTTTTAATAAAAATGATTGTCTGGGTTTGCTATTTTTAATGTGAATGTATC
Organism: Vibrio sp. A37; assembly: GCF_059777565.1. Lineage (NCBI taxonomy): Bacteria > Pseudomonadati > Pseudomonadota > Gammaproteobacteria > Vibrionales > Vibrionaceae > Vibrio > Vibrio sp. A37. Next base: position 547 of record NZ_JBLNLI010000043.1, read on the forward strand.
TGGTCTTATATTTAATCTTAGTCCAACTTGGCTCACAATTTGCTACGCACAGAACCGCAATATAAATATCAAAATAGTGGAAGTTTTGTTCACAGTTCAATTAGTATTGAATTTGTGAATACTTGTTACGCAAACATAACAATAGTTGAAAGGACACTCTTTGGGTTACTCAAATTAAAGCGCGAGTAATTGTATTCCTAGACCGTTCTAGTAATTACAGCAAAGAAATCATGCATGGAAGTAGTACTTATATTTGGAGTGAGTGCATGTATAAAAATAAAATAACAAAAGCCATTTTATTTGGGACAGGCTTGGTTTTATCAGCAGCATCAGTGGCTTCTTATGCCGCAGATGTACCAGTGGGAACTAAGTTGGCAAAAGTTCAGGACTTAGTGAGATACAACGATGGCCAGCCCGCCTCTATTGATCCGCAAAAAGTTGAGGGTGTGCCAGGTCAATTTATCATCAATGATCTTTTTGAGGGCTTGGTGACTCAGGATGCGAACGGCAATATTATCCCCGGTATAGCAACAAGTTGGGATACAAAAGACAACAAAGTTTATACGTTCCATCTTCGTGATGCTAAATGGTCGAATGGTAAGCCTGTTACTGCTGGAGACTTTGTTTACGCTTTTCAACGTGCGGTCAATCCGATGACAGCATCGCCTTATGCTTGGTATGTTCAAATGACCACGATGAAAAATGCGAAAGCTATCATTGATGGTAAAAAGGATAAAAGTACGTTAGGCGTGAAAGCCATCAATCCGCATACATTGCAGATCACGCTCACTTCACCTATTCCTTATTTCTTAAAAATGTTGGCGAGTGCCACGATGATGCCAGTATATCCGCCAGCTATTGAAAAGTGGGGAGACAAGTGGACGCAGCCGGGGCATCTTGTCAGTGATGGTGCCTACGTATTGGAAAAACGTGTACCGAATGGTCGAATAGTATTGAAGCGTAATCCAAACTATTGGAACAACGCTCATACAGTGATCAACCAAGTGACCTACTTAGCCACTAACGACCATGTCGCAGCGATGAATCGCTTTTTGGCTGGCGAAGTGCAAATGACTTATGAGACGCCCGCATCTCAGTACCGAAGGCTGAAAAAAGAACACCCGCAGGATCTCAAGACTACTGGTAGCCTATGTACTTATTTCTATGACTTCAATACAGAGAAGAAGCCATTTAACGATGTGAGAGTCCGTAAGGCACTTTCTTACTCAATTAATCGCGATATCATAGCCAACGCGATACTCGGGCAAGGTCAGAAACCCGCTTACAACTTGACCCCTGATATTATTGCTGGATTTACGCCAATTACTCCTGCTTGGGAGAAGTTAACTCAATCACAACGGGTGACAGAGGCTAAGAAGCTGCTCAGAGAAGCGGGCTATGACAAATCCCACCCGCTTTCATTTACGCTTATCTATAACACGGACGCAAGGCACAAGAAAATTGCGACAGCATTGCAAGCAATGTGGAAGCAGGAGCTTGGCGTGAACGTCACGTTAGAAAACCAAGAGTGGAAAACATTTCTGCAAACACGCCACTTAGGTAACTTCCAAATGGCTCGTGATGGATGGTGTGGAGACTATAACGAAGCTTCTACGTTCTTAAATACACTGATGTCTACAAATGTACAAAATAGTGCCCACTTCAAGAATAAGAAATACGATTCGTTAATCAAACAGGCAATGACAGCAACCAGTGAAAAAGAGCGAAATAAGCTCTACCACCAGGCTGAAGAAATTATTGCTAAATATATGCCAATTGCTCCAATTTACCAATATGTAAATACTCGACTGGTATCTCCAACTGTTGGAGGTTATCCGATGCATAATGCACAAGATAATATTTATACTAGAGAGCTTTATATTAAGGCAAAACAAAGCTAATGAATTGGCTCGATTTCTTAAGGAAATATCAATTAACTTTTTGAGCAATAAAATTTTATAACTAATGCTCATTTGGTATAAGAATTTAAGATTTTCGAGCCTGAGTTAAAATTACGTTAATGATGGGTGGTATAAATCACTGATTTCATTTGAATAGTTTTTGAGTCAAGCTGTTGTCATTAAAGGTAAATAAAGAGCATATACAAGAAGTTTATTATTACAGTGCTCACTTGAATTGAGTGTTTTTAAGTTGATTTTAAATATTTCTTTTACTTCTATTCAAAAATGAAAATTAAGTTTTACTTTAATGTAAATATTGGATGGTTTGTATTTAATGGTTAGTGAATAATTTAATATCGTACTCAGTTCTATAAATGGTTATTCAGCCACAATAGATGGAAATAGCTATTTGTAGAGAGTTATGTAAATTGAATTTATATGCTTTTTATTGAGTATTTTAGAAAAAATGTAATTTAAAAATAATACATTAGTGAAAAATAAAATGTGCGCAAGTAGGATTAGACTGGTCAAATTAAGCGCCAAATGTACTTAACAACCCTAAATACCGTTCTTGGGGTTGCTGAGTCAATCATGCATGGATGCAAAGTAAATAATTTGGAGTGAATTCATGTATAAAAATAAAATAACTATGGCGTTAGCCGTAGGAGCTGGTTTGGCGTTATCAGCTGCATCCGCAACATCGTATGCTGCCAACGTTCCTGCGGGAACCAAGCTTGCTAAGGTACAGGACTTAGTAAGAGGAAATAGGGCAGAGCCAGCAACTCTAGACCCGAATTTGATTGAAGGGATCCCAGGTGCTAATGTTGCCAACGACCTATTTGAAGGCTTGGTAACACAAGACGCAAACGGCAACACAATCCCCGGGGTTGCCAAAAGTTGGGAAACCAAAGACAACGAGACTTACATATTCCATCTGCGTAGAGATGCGAAATGGTCGAATGGTGCGCCAGTGACAGCGCAAGATTTTGTTTATTCTCTGCGCCGTGCTGTGAATCCAGATACCGCTTCACCGTATTCATGGTATCTTGAGGAAAGCAATATCAAGAATGCTGCAGCGATTATTGCTGGCAAGAAGAAAGTGGACACTTTGGGTGTGAAAGCAATCAATGACCACACCTTACAAATTACGCTCGCGTCGCCAATTCCTTACTTCATTAAAATGTTGGTTAACAGTGTGATGATGCCAGTTTACCCACCTGCGATTAAAAAGTGGGGTGACAAGTGGACACAACCAGAACATATGGTCAGCAATGGTGCCTATGAACTTGAAAAACGTGTTGTGGGTGGCCGTATTGTTCTAAAACGTAACCCTTATTATTGGGACAACAAACACACAGTAATCAATCAAGTAACTTATCTACCCGATACCGACCAAACATCGGCGATGAACCGTTTTTTTGCTGGTGAAGAGCAAATGACTTACGCGATGCCTATCGATCAGTACAGACGTTTGAAAAAAGAGTATCCGCAAGACATTAAAACGACAGGTAATTTGGCCAGCTATTACTATGGCTTTAATACCACGAAAAAGCCATTTAACAATGTCGATGTGCGTAAAGCGGTTTCTTACGCAATTAACCGTAATATTATCGCCAACGCTATCTTGGGCCAAGGTCAGCTTCCTGCTTATAACCTTACCCCAGACATTGTTGCTGGGTTTACGCCAATAACTCCAACGTGGGAAACATGGACGCAAAAAGAGCGCGTTGCAAAAGCTAAAAAATTATTGAAAGAAGCGGGCTATGATAAAGCACATCCGCTGTCGTTTTCAGTTCTATACAACACAGATGCCAACAACAAGAAAATAGCAACAGCCATACAAGCGATGCTAAAACAAGAGCTGGGCGTTAATGTGACTCTAGTCAATCAAGAGTGGAAAACCTATTTACAAACACTTCATCAAGGTGATTTTGAAGTTGCTCGCGAATCATGGTCTGGTGATTACAACGAGCCGTCGACGTTTTTGAATCTCATGACGTCGACGAATGCTGAAAATGACCCTAAATATCACAACAAAGAGTACGACGCACTGATCAAAAAAGCGATGACGGAAACCAATATCAAGCAGCGCAATGAGCTCTACCATAAGGCAGAGAAACTGTTAGCTCGCGATATGCCCGTTGCGCCTATATATCAGTTTGTTACGTCTCGATTGGTATCACCAGCTATCGGTGGCTATCCAATGCATAACGCACAAGACAATATTTATACCAAGAACCTGTATATAAAAAAGCTCTAAGCGTTAGCCATTCTAACAATAAATCTTAAATCCGCTCTACATGCGCCGTTTGAAGCATGTAGAGACCTTTTTACTTAAATTTTGTCACAGACCAAAAAAGAGTGAGTTTATGTTTAAATTCATTGTTACAAGAATATTGGAAGCAATACCGACTATGTTGGTGTTAATCACCATTTCGTTCTTTTTGATTCGCTTTGCCCCCGGTAACCCATTCTCTAGTGAGCGACCATTACCGCCCGCAGTTATGGCGAACATCAATGCTAAATATGGCCTGAATAAACCCGTTTATGATCAGTATATTACCTATCTAACCAGCATCATAAAAGGTGACTTTGGCCCTTCATTTAAATACAAAGATTACACGGTGAATGAGTTGATTGACTCTGCGTTACCTGTGTCGGCCAAAATCGGCGTAGTCGCTTTTATTTTCACTATTTTGCTCGGGGTGTCAGTTGGAACGCTCTCTGCGTTAAAACAAAACACCATGTTCGACTATTCAGTAATGTCGACGACCATGCTGGGGGTAGTGATGCCCTCATTCGTGATTGCTCCGATACTAATATATTTCTTTGCCTTAAAACTGGGGTGGCTGCCCGCCGGCGGTTGGATGGGGGGAGCGGCCAAATATATGGTGCTTCCAGTGGTGAGTATGTCATTACTCTACGTGGCTTCGATTGCACGTATTACTCGTGGCTCAATGATTGAAACCATGAACAGTAACTTCATCCGTACTGCTCGCGCGAAAGGTTTGAGTTACAAACAAATCGTTATTAAACATGCTCTTCGCCCAGCAATGTTGCCAGTTGTTTCTTATATGGGGCCAGCATTCGTCGGCATTATCACTGGTTCTGTTGTTATCGAAACCATATTCGGCATCCCGGGTATAGGTAAATTATTTGTCCAAGCGGCTTTTGACCGAGATTACTCGTTGGTCATGGGAATCACCATCATCATCGGTTTTTTGTTCATCATTTTTAATGCGGTTGTCGATGTGTTGCTGGCTTACATCGATCCGAAGATCCGTTTCTAAGTTGGAGTGAAGAATATGTTATCGAAACAAGCAAACTTAGAAGCGATAGAAAACTTCTCAGAGAATCTAGACATTGCTGGCCGTAGCCTTTGGCAAGACGCGCGCATTCGATTTATGCGCAACAAAGCGGCAATGGTCAGTTTGTTTATTTTATTGCTGATTACTCTAGCAGTGATCTTCTTACCGATGTTTTCGCAGTATAGCTACTCACAAACTGATTGGTATGCGATGCAAGCTGCCCCATCATGGCAACACCTATTTGGCACCGATAGTTTAGGTCGAGATTTGTATGTTCGAACCTTGGTGGGTGGCCGAATCTCTTTGATGGTGGGCGTATTGGGCGCATTGGTTGCGGTGGTGATCGGCACACTTTACGGCGCAGCGTCTGGCTTTATTGGTGGTCGTACTGACCGATTGATGATGCGTTTTGTCGAAATCCTTTATGCGATCCCATTTATGTTTTTAGTGATTGTATTGGTGACCTTCTTTGGTCGTAACTTGATATTTATCTTTGTGGCGATTGGTGCAATCTCTTGGCTGGATATGGCGCGAATTGTGCGTGGTCAAACGTTGAGCTTGCGTAGCAAAGAATTTATCGAAGCGGCTCATGTGTGTGGAGTGAGCAAGTGGCGGATCATCACTCGTCATATTGTGCCGAACGTGTTGGGGTTGGTTGCTATTTATTCGACCTTACTTGTTCCAAATATGATTCTCACTGAGTCATTTCTCTCTTTCCTTGGTCTAGGTGTTCAAGAGCCGATGACTAGTTGGGGCGCATTGCTTCAGCAAGGTGCTAACAACATGCAAGTTGCTATTTGGCAATTGGCTTTCCCTGCCGCCTTTATGATTGTGACGCTATTCTGCTTTAACTATCTCGGCGATGGTCTGCGCGATGCGCTGGATCCAAAAGACAGATAATCGATAAAGGAAAGAATGATGA
>NZ_JBLNLI010000044.1:0-4314 GCF_059777565.1 Vibrio sp. A37
ATGCTGACAATACAGATGGAGGGGCTATGATGAAATTCGTGGGGATCCTTCAGATCTGAAACACTTGCCGACTTCAACAGCTATGGATTTAGGCCAAATCGCAGTACTGCTGACGCAGTCAGTCAATGCTTCAAATGTTTGGCACTAAAGAAATCAGCCAAATGGGTACTTGAAGGGGATATCAAAGCCTGTTTCGACAAGATCGGTCATCAATGGCTTCTTGATAACATCGCTGTAGATAAGCGAATGTTGGAACAATGGCTAAAGTCTGGCTTTATGGATAAAGGCCTGTTTTATGATACTGACGAAGGTACACCACAAGGCGGAATCATCTCTCCGACCTTGATGTTAATGACTCTCACAGGACTAGAGCAGTGCATCAAATCCACTGCGCTCAAAAAGAGTGCTAGAGCCAACTTTATTGGTTACGCAGATGATTTTGTAGTCACCTGCTCTTCAAAGGAAGTGCTAGTGAACGACATCAGACCGTTGATTGCTGACTTTCTGGCAGAAAGAGGGTTAACCCTCTCCGAAGAGAAAACGAAGCTTACCCACATCGATGATGGCTTTGACTTTCTGGGTTTCAACCATAGGAAGTACAATGAGAAATTGCTTATCAAACCAAGCAAATCCAACACGCTGTTATTCTTGAGAAATCTACGTGAACTCATTAAAAAGCACGCGACTGTCCCTGTTAACGATCTTATCAAAATGATAAATCCAAAACTCAGAGGATGGGCGAATTACTATCGCCATTGCGTTGCTAAACAAGTATTCGGGTATGTCGGCCATAAACTATTCCAAGCATTATGGCACTGGGCAGTTAGGCGTCATCCAACCAAGTCTAAAGACTGGATTGTTCATAAATACTTTCTCAACCGTAAAGGCCAATGGCAATTCCACGGTTGGCAGAAAATCATGAACATGGATTGTCATTTTAATCTGTTCCAAATAGCGGAAGTGCCTATCGAGCGGCATGTGAAAATCAGGAGTGCAGCGACCCCTTTTGACCCAGCGTACCAAGAATACTTGGCTAAGCGGAAGTCTAAAAGACAAGCACGTAACTCATGGATTGAGCCTGTTTCAACTGCTTTATGAGTTGCTGGGTGTCAAACGATGCCTTAGTGGAGGCTTGAGCCCAGTGCAGTGAAAGTTGCACGCTGGGTTCTTAGAGGGGCGGCACTTGGCAACAAGTGTCGTCTACTCGACATAACCTTCTTAGAAAACGCGGTAATGACATGTGATCACCAAGCAATTCTGTCGTACCTTAATTACCAAGCGACTTTGTCTTTAAATTCCCCCCCCTTCGCTCTAGGCCACGCTACGTAAGGGCTAGAGCGCCACTTTAGACTTTTCGCTGAAATGTGCGCAAAACCCCAAATACAGCCATCAAATACTCTTAGTGACAGAATCACGCATCTGTTGCTTACATAACTTAACGCGATTATGTAACATTTTGATGAAAATATTATTTAAAATGTTAACTAAATTAAAGTGAAATAATATTTTCCATTTTTTATGGCATATTAAATGTATATTATTTCTGCTCTATTTATTGTTTGTTTGTTGTCTTTTCTCATCAAATGCTGACCAAACGATCGACCCATTAAATTTTATTAATATTATTATTTCATTTTTTATATACTTATTTTTATGTTGCGCTTTGAAAGGCTATTAACATTTGTAACAGTTTGTTTTGTGGGAGTAAATTCACCTTGTTGCGATAGTTTCCCATTAAACCACGGTGAATAGAAATTTCTTATATTTGAAGAGCGTGTCGAAGAGTGAGTTCACTATCGTATACCGCTGAGTGGATTATCGGGAGCTTATGGCAGACATACGTTGAATAGAGAACTACTTTGCTCCATAAAAAGAGAAATTATGAAAAAGCTAATATTATTGACAGTTATATCTGGGATGGCATTTGGTACCGCAAATGCACATAGCCTGAATGACACCACAAAGACACCAGGCTTCAATCAAACCAAGTTATCTAAACAATCACTTCTGTTCCCTCTATGGCTAACTTCGGAAGCACCTTCCTCGCCACCATCAACAGTTCTATATTTTGATTGCACCCATCCAGTTACACTAAGTCATTTACCATCTTGGGTTCAGACCCAATCAGTCACTTCCACAGTTCTTAGCTCTAACTCTGAACATGACCAAACTTTACTAGGTCAAGAATGTGGTATCAAACTGACTTCTTACTCTAAAGAAAAGGCAGTGAGTACAATTGAAGCGACGCAAGATGGTCAAGTAAAACAGTACAGTTTGATGGTTCTGCCGAATAAATCTGGACATTTTAGTGATATTCCTTACAGCAACGCTTCTTATGGAAACCCTCCTTCGACTTCTAAGTACAATCAGCTCTTTACTATTGACAATACATTGGTAGAAACAACACAAAACGGGGTGTCATTTAGCTACGACCAAGGTAATCATTGGCACACACTGACAACAAGTCAAGGCTTATTGGGTGATGCCATACAAGGGATCGCAACTCTGGGGAATAGGTTTTATGTGGCGACAGACAAAGGTCTCGAAAGTACTACGGATTTCTACAGTTGGAAAACCTATCCTTCACTTCCAAAAGGGACAGCTTCAGCTTTAGATGTCGTTGGAAATACAATTTACGTTGGAACTAATGAGGGTTTATACATTAGCTCCGATGACGGCCAAACATGGACCAATCAAGTCCAATGTCATGGAGCTTCAGATTTAATTGGTACTATATCTGTTTCAAGTGATCAGTCTTTGGTAGCAACAACAAATTCTTGTGGAGTGTCGATCAATGGTCAGCCAATGACCTTCAGTGGTTCCATGGGAGGGGGAGGACGATACTCAAAGCCTAGCTATGATAGTGTTAAGTTTACTACAGGGCACAATTTGATTGTTGATCAAAACCTCTATGACGTAACCTCTGGAGTAGTTCAAGAAACCGATACTGGCTATATACTTCAGATGGGCAACAGCGCTCAAGACTGGGAAGGAAATAATAGTAGTTCCGTTCACGGACAAAATGTCGCAATAAACGTTAGTGCTTATGGAACTTCAGGTTTAAGGCTTGCTAACGTCGATTCCGAAAGTAATATGACCACATGCCAAAACCTATTATTCTCAGGAAAGACTGTTTCGGATTTTGTGTTTAATGATGATGGAAACTCAGGAGTGGTTTGGGTAGGAAATCAACTACAAAACGTTCATTGGGATAACGGAGATCTCTGCAACGCAACAACAGACCCTATCACGGCGGTAGAGACGCCAGAAACTGCGTTTGCTAATAGCTCTCAGTTCACAACGATATCTAATCCAGACTATTTATTTTATGTCTCAAACGACCGTCTATATAAATACAATAAAATAACTGATACTAATGTTCAGCTAAGTTATCCAACTAACTCAGGTATTGATCATATTCGCTCTATCAATGACGCTCTCTATATTGATGTAAATTTACCAGGGACCCAAACGGCTATCTATCGTAGCAATAATTTAGGGAAAACTTGGAAATTAGTGGGAAGCCCAGTTCAACTAGATATAAAAGCAGTGAATATGATGCCCGTAATGGCCAATGGTGTAGTGAAAATATATATCGAAGAAGCCACTAATTATGGCATGTATGAAGAATCAGAAAATGATGGAAAATGGTCAAGCGTTCAATTTAAAAACTCCGGAGCAATGAGCTATGCATCAACGTTAGTGACGGATAATAAGGGAGACTTATTTGCGAAAATACACAATTTTGGAGTTGCGGAGATAAAAGCAAATGGCTCAATGCTTCTATATAGTAATGGAATTGATGCTTATGACATGATGGATATAGCCGTAAACCAAAACAAACTCTATATATCGATAGATGGGACAACCAAATATGTCTTACAATTGGACCTTAACAGAGATAACCCAATACCTAAAGTGCTGTCCCAGCTTAACGGCTTAGCCTGTGATAAGATTGCAGTTGTCAATGGAAAGCTTGTTGCAGCTGTCAGTGGGGGACCTGATTCTAAATATCAACCTGGTGGTTTATACGTTGGCGAAGACGGTGTAGATAAACCCTTTACTCGATTCGATGAAGGCATTGATGACTATTTTATAGAGTCGATCACTTCTGGCTCTGATAGTGTCGTTTATGTAAAAACGTTAGCAGGTTTATTTAAAGCTACAGTGTGAACTTTAACCCGTATTTTTCAATATACACTCAAATGAGGCCGAGAAATCGGTCTTTTTTTGCCTAAAATTCCTAAGTGACAGAATTCTTATCAGAAAACGCCGTAAAACCTCTTCCTTTAGGTGGAGGATATAAGGCGATTA
>NZ_JBLNLI010000045.1:0-4148 GCF_059777565.1 Vibrio sp. A37
TAATGGCTTATATCACCGCCCGCATTGGGCGATGCTTTACGCCAAAGTTCGGTAATAACTCGTTGTGTGGAGTGTCTAGCCCAACAAAAGCAGAATACTTTAAAACTTGTTATTCTTTTTCCAGCAAATGAATTATTGATTTCCCTACTACTATTTCTACTAGACTTTTACCTTTACCGGGCATTGTTTTTTCAATGTTGTCTGCCAAAAAATTCAGAGCATTTAGAAAACTTTTTCGGTCTCCATTTTTTGTAATTGAAGCCATCATAAGAACAATAGCACATTCGAATCCTTTATTGGAGTCTAAGGAGCTTAGCCAAGAGCATATAAAATCTTCTTCATTCGTGAAGTCTAGACTTTTGTTGATACTGGGCATCACTAATCCTGTTAACGCCTTATATAAGTCTAGAGTGGTCGGATAATAGCCCTGTAATGTACTTATCCTAGTATCGGTTGCTATAGATAACGACTCATACGTCAATGCTTCAATCCCACTTTTAAGAAAAATGTCCAAGATAGCTTCATTAAATCTGAGGTAGTTTTTTTCCTTTTGTATTCTGGAAATTCTGGGCATTACACGATCCTATCACATTCAATAAGTGACACGAGTATACATTATTCGTAAAAAACACGCAAAAAAATAATTATTAGGGTTTACTTACGGTAAAGATTATGTTTAAATGATTTTGAATGAACCACAAAGTCAACAAGTTGTACTTTATGGGGTCTTGGCCCTTGTAGCATTGATTACCATAAACGCCCCATATTTTTGGGATTTAATGATAGTGAATTTAAAGCACTTGCAGAGTCAAAAAATGAGGATTACTAAGATGATTTTAAACTCCTTGGCCACCCAAATTTACCACGCTGTGGATAATATATACCGAGAAAAGGGTATAGCCCATTTCAATGAAGTAAAAATATTATCTAAAGCTAAAGAAGTTGATCTTCATAAGGTGATTTATTGTTTAGTAGAGCTAGGGTACTTAAAAAAAAATCATCGAAAAATAAGAAAAGAAGGAATGTATTGTTATACATTTGAGCTAATACCTCAATATTCTAAAATACCTTTCTTAAAATAAAATCTTTTACCGACATCAAATCTTAAAAATTATTTTAATGAGAAATTAAAGTGATCATTATTAATGATTTAACGATGATAACTTTCAAATTAAGTTACTAATAATACCAATAAAATATAACCAATCAGATTAAATTAACACATGAGGAATAAATATATGCAGTGGCGAATAATATTAGCACTTCTTGCAATTTTTAATGCTACAAGTGCTATAGCTGATAAAACTATCGAAGAAAGAATAGAAATTCTTGAAGAAAGAGTAGAGAATGACGAATTTTTGTCTTCCGATGATGATGATAATAAATTTTCTTTTGGCGGATTTTTAAGTTTAGGCGTCGCGTATCAAAGTCAAAGGTATGGCTATGATGGAATGTCGACTGATACACACATAGATTGGAGTCAATCATCGTTAGTTGGGTTACAGGCCGATTATAAAATTAATGATTCTACTAGCATCGGCATCCAAGGTGTAGCAAAAGACCGAAATGATTGGTCTCTCGACGTAACTTGGGCATTTATTAAACATCGCTTTGATTCAGGAATTACTGTTCGAGCTGGACGCTTAGGCCTGCCATTATATATTTATTCTGACTATGTGGACGTTGGGTATGCGTACCCTTGGACTCGCGTCCCCAGAAACGTATACGCAATATCCGGTTTAACATCTTACACTGGTGTAGACGCTACGTATAACTTTGACTTTGATGCAGCGACCCTTCGTGTGCAACCATTTTATGGCTATGCTGTCGCAACAGATAATGAAACCGGATTTGGTGATATTAGTTTCCCTACATCATATGGCGTCAATTTCACTTTAAATTATGATGATATGATGTTTAGGCTCGTAGGAGCTAAAGGAAATGGCGCGACACTTTCCAGTAACATAGATGGCGGTACTGACCTCAAAGTTGACACTGGGTCTTTTGGCGATCAAACTCTTGCCTCTATTGATGATGATAATGCTTGGTTTTTAGGTACGGGTTTCACATATGATGATGGTGAGTATCTCGTCATTGGTGAGCTGATAAGGCAATATATTTCTGGTGATTATCCTGACTTTAATTCAGGTTACTTAACACTCGGTTATTACTATGAAGATTTCTTACCTTATGTAACAGCAGGTTTTTTACGTACAACTGATGATGAGTTGAGATCTTCAAACTCCGTATTTTCTCAAGCTTTTTTAAACCAGTTTTATAACACTTATTCTATCGGTGTTAGATGGGATGTATATGAAAATATAGCCTTAAAAGGTGACGTAACTTTAGTCGATAACTTCGGAGATACTTACGGTGGTTTATCGGGCAAAATTTTTGATGCTAATGGTACTGCAGACAGCTTGCTGGTCTATAGCCTAAGATTAGACGTAACATTCTAGGAGAAAGACAATGAAAAAGTTATTTTTGGTTTTAATTTTCTTCTTAGGGTGTGTAAGTACCGCAAGTTCACAAGTAGTCGTGATCGGTGCCAACAACATGCCGGAACTATCTAAATCACAAGTTAAAAATCTGTTTTTAGGAAAGTTACAAAAGGTTGATGGCGTTGACCACGTCAAAGTACTATATTTAAGCAAAGGGGACGCTTCCCGAGATGACTTCAATAAAAAAGTGTTAAAAAAACGGGAAAATCAGTTAAAGTCATATTGGACCAAGATGATGTTTACTGGAGAGGCTAAAATGCCCGACAATGCAGGAAATAGTACCGAAATGATCAAACTTGTAGAGACAGAACCTGGTACAATTGGGTATATCAACTCATCAGATCTTGTTGGTTCGGTGAAAGTCCTTTACAAATTAGAGTAAATAAGGTGCAACTGTGAGATCCCAAACCTCAACTAACAGCACATTTTCGGCCCTCATTTTCTCTATGAGGGTCTCATAAGGTGTCTTTCCTTTCAGTCCACCATGGGGTCTGTGATAGTCATGAAAAGCCTCCCATTTATCCAATTTAGCTTCTAAATCAACATCTCCTTTTGCGGTACAGTAGCTGATAAATCTCCAGTTTGTTGGTAAGGTGTGAACGCTCAACTCTCCCGTTTAAATCGGAACTTGCAGGCTTGATATATACATGCTCAAGACCTAAATCTTCACAGTGCCAATGGAGTTTCGACTGAAATTCATACCGGTTGTCTGTACGTATCATTTAGATCCGAAATGGAAACTTGTCGACGATGTAGTTAATAAAGTCAATGGCACACGCTTGGTTGTGTTTCTCGTAAACATTAAAAATCCTCATTCGGGTCACGTTATCAATAGCAGGATATTGGAATCGACGAACATTTTGCCGCGACTATCTTCGAAGGTAAGAAATTTCACATCGACTTGGACATGGTCGCCAGGTATATCGCTTAATAAATTTTAGTCTGCAATTTCGAAGGTTATGAGGAAGCCTATTGAGACCGTGTCTGCACAGAACGCTGTATACACCGGACATGGAGATTTGAGGGCATGGTTTGCTATTGATTAGACCGGCTTCACCTTAAAATTTGTGGTCCTTTTTCCAACGATAAAGTGTATCGCTAGAAATATCTCAATATCGACAACTCTTGCTGGCATTCTTGGTTTCTGCAGCGTGGGCTAAGATCTTGAGCTTTCTTCGAACTTCTTGCCCATCTTTTTTATTCATATTAACCCAGACTAACGTTAAGTAAAATATACATAATCTGTCATTTGAGATCTAAAAAGTCAAAATTTAATGAAAGGCGCTTTCCGATTGGTAAGTTCGCGGGCCTGATAAACATATTCACACTTGATGAGCTCATGAACCTAAAACCGAAATAAAAAAATAGTAGAAACCCGAATAGAAAGATTTCTACTTAAACAGTTCGACACTGTGGAGTGATCGTTTGTCAATAAACACCCGTTATTAAGGATACTAATAACTTCAAAACGACATTACCAAACACCATCTGATAATAAACCGAAAATCGTTTTGTTTAGGGATCTAGTTAACACTCAAACCATCCAAAATAAGCGAATTAAAATGCAAGTTACTTAAGTACTAGAGACTTAGTTGACATACTCCTCCCCATAAATGAGGAGGATTCTTAGTTCAACACGCCTTCACT
>NZ_JBLNLI010000046.1:0-4100 GCF_059777565.1 Vibrio sp. A37
CAAATGCGGTAGAATCAGTATCTAACGACAGTTACCGCATTTAGTTTAGGTAATATCTCTAAATAATCGCATCTGAAATAGGTAGTAAGCCCCAAACCTAGAACTAAAATGCGGTAGAATCAGTATCCAACGACAGTGACCGCATTTGACTTAGGTACACTCTCAATGAAGAGCACGTGTAATGGCCATAGGAACGTGGATAGTACTCGCACAACATACTTCCCATTACAATCTCCTTTTTCAATTTTATTTTTATATATCAATAAGATAACTCTGATAGACATAAACCAATTTAGCCTATTGAATCAAAACGTTTTATACTTGATATTGGTATTAACAAAAGATACACGGATACCGCATCTAGGATAGGTATTTAACTGACATTGATAGGTATCCCGGTCAGATCGCATTTTATATTGGTACTAAACGCATTTTATATTGGTACTAAACGCATTTAGAATAGGTAATAACCGCATTTAAGATCTGTAAGTACCGCATTTTACTTTACCTGATCCACATGTAACCTATTGTTTTTAATGACCTATTTTCTTACCATAGATCTTATAGATCTTATAGATCTAATAAAAATCTTATAGCCTATGTGGATAACTGGAAAACCTTCGGTTTACACAGTTTCCCACAAGATCAAGACCATAAATTTTTTTCTTTATCTAAGTAAAGCCACGTAGATCTCCTACAGTTACACTACTAAATAATTACCGGATAGGAGCTCCTTTGCTTTACCTAGTTATCACTGTATCTTCTGCTATCGCGATAGTTTTGGCTCATAGATATGCTTTGAATATTCAAAGCAAAATATTAATTACAAAGTTATCTTTAATCAGAGCTGCAATAAAAGTCATTATAGGTCTATTTCTTGGGCTTCTACTCTCTTTGGTGATGAATGTGTTCCATGTCCAATCACTCGCAACAATAGGACTCCTCTTTTGTGGGGTACTCAGTGTTGCAACTATCTTATCGCTACTACTTTATCAAACATTACTTAAGAGGCTCTATCACCTAGACTTTAGTATTTTTAAGGTGCTGAAATGTTATGTCGTAGAAATGTTTATAGCGGGAGCATTAAGTAGCATCGGAATATCTTTGTATATAGGGCTACAAAACTAAGTAAAGTAGGTCCAAAAGGAAACCACAGTACATCTGAGAGAGACTTAATCTGCAGGCATGCCCAGATTTATAAGGCTCTATTTAAAGCCCCACATATACCTCTAGTACGCGTCACGTCGAATCCCCCAAAAGATAACGCCACTTGCGCTTGCCAAGCAATCACGCAAATACCACTGATTGAAGCAATACGAATCCATCGATTTGCAGCAATTCTCACTCAATCTTCATCAAGCTACTGATAACTTCCGAGATAAGAAGCATCTCTCGATCAAACGTGGTGAGTCGTCATTATTATGCAGTACCGATAACATTCGTTTCTCGCGGATTCGATTTGAGCACAGTGTCGTCCTCCCCTACTCCAGAAAACGTTCATTAATTCTGATCACTTTAAAATAATCACGTTCATATATTGACCAACATCACCTTAAAAATAAAATGTAATTATAAAATTCAATTTAAAAGTGTTTTTGTAATTATTGTGTTGTATAGTAATTTCATACTAAGTGATAAGGAGTACAATACATGTTTAGTGCGTCTGAAACCGAGCAGATCCTCCATAATTTGTCAGATACATTCATTGCGTTGTCAGAGCAAACTAAATCACGTGCTTTGTTTCTTAATGAATTGGATGAGTTTGAAGAAGGTGATCTAGCTCCAAATGGCAAACCTTACAGAACGTTCAATAAATCAGAGATATATGAAAAGCTTAACTTGAGGCAAGGGAGTTCAAAACTCGACTCACTAGTAAAAAAACTGGCGTTGAATACTTCTACAGGCCGTGCTTGGAGAGTCAATTTGCTTGATAGAGTCTTATTGCAAAGAGCGATAGGTGACTTTCCCAAGTTTGAGCGCTCCGAACATCAATCAATGATCACTTATGTTATTGGTAATCTCAAAGGTGGGGCTGGTAAAACCACCTGTACAGCCACTCTTGCAACGGGTATTGCTTCAGAAGCTACTAAAGAGTATCGAATTGGGGTGATTGACTTAGATCCACAAGGTACGTGTACTCGAATCTTACTACCGAAAATGAGCCCAGATCAGCTTTCTGTTGGCGATTTGCTCATTGAAGAAGATTTAGAATTGGATGATGGTGAAACGTTCCAGCAGGCAGTACAAAGTGCATTTTGCGAGACCAACTACCCGAACTTGAAAATATTGCCTGCATCTGAAGAAGACACCAGATTTGAACTTTATTCTAAAATGAAGGGGATTGAGGCTGCGAAGGCTGGACAAGTCTACACTTCTTCCCTACACCTTTCTAAAATTCTCGATGCGGTCAAAGATGACTTCGATATGTTGTTTATCGATACTCCTCCCCATATGAACGAGATCAATATCGCCGCACACTATGTAGCGAATCGATTGATCATTCCGCTGAAGGCAACGGAGAACGATAGGGATAGTACGGGTAAATACCTAAAACAACTGACTCAGTTTTACGCATATATGAAGGAGCTCGGGCATGAGGGCTACGATTCAATCAATATTTTGCCTAGTGCAGTGAATACTCGATCTTCAACCGAAGTGCGTATCGCGAATAGTATTAAACAAGCCCTAGGCAGCTATGTTTTAGATATGACCACTTACTCTGAACCTGTCGTTAATACCAATGAAGACCTATCGACAATTTTTGATATTAGTGGCTCATTTTATTCAGGTAAGAACACCAGTTTATACGCAGCACAAAGCGTTATGATGCCTCTTATCTCTTCAATCGAAGCTCAAGCTAATGAGTTTTGGCGCTCTCAAGAAAAAGTGAATGGTGACTCCTAATGGCAAAAGGACTAAGACGCACAAAAGATGTAGCAGGGTTCAATGATCAAGGAATTAAAGCGGCTCAAGCGTCAATGCAAAAAAAACAAGCCACTTTAGAGTATATCTTTGATTCTACTCCTTATACTCTAAATCTCGAAACGGTAAAGTCGAACAAGATTTTAGAAGAAACAATCGTTTTTGAAGGCAATGAAAGAGAGCAATCCTGGTTAAATGAAAATGCCTTAGTTGATATTATTTCTACGCTCGAAGGCAAAGATGGGCAACTACTCTACCCTGCTTTAGGTTTTCGAAATGGAAATAAAATCGTTGTTGTAGAGGGGTCTAGGCGCAGGATGTCTTGCTACTATGCGCAAAAAGATTTTCTCGTTTATGTCAGTGATAAACCATTTGATAATGAACTGGCCAATAGCCTATCGGTGATTGGCAATGCTCATAGAACGATATCGATCTGCGAAAAAGGGCTAAAATACAAAAAAGTATTGGAGTCTGGCCAATGCAAGTCAAATGCAGATATTGAGAGGCTTTTTGGTGAGCATAAAAGTACCGTCAGTATTGCCTTAAAATCGACAAGATTACCAAGAAAACTTTTAGACTCCTTCCCTGCCCCAACATTTATTGGCAAGAAAATCATTGATGATTTATCTAAATGGCTTGAATTAGTCTCAGATAGCGAGTTTAAAGACTTTAACGAGGTCATTAGCAAAATCAGCTTGCCTGATACGGAAGACAGAGATCCGGTTAAGTTAAATACTCAATATTTTCAAGCCATCCTTGATGAAGTGAAAAATGTAGAAAAGCCAATAAATAACTTCAAAAATTTATCTGATAATTCAGCACGTTACCGTGTCTTGTTCAATGAAGACAAGCGTTCAGTAAAATTGGAGCTTAAGGACTTAAATCAAGAGCACCTTGAGAAATTCAGAACTTTTTGTACTGATATCGGCATTTCAATCTAGAGTGTTCACGGCGTGAACACTTTCGAAATTGCGCTTTGCCTTACAACGTTCACGGCGTGAACACTTTCGAAATTGTGCTTTACCTTAAAACGTTCACGGCGTGAACACTTTTGAAATTGCGCTGTACCTTATAACGTTCACGGCGTGAATACTTTCGAAATTGCGCTGTACCATATAACGTTCACGGCGTGAACACTTTTGAAATTGCGCTGTACCTTATAACGTTCACGGCGTGAA
>NZ_JBLNLI010000047.1:0-3990 GCF_059777565.1 Vibrio sp. A37
CGCTAAAATTGCCGATTGCCGACTAGATAACTTGCACAAGTTGTCTCGCAAACTCTTCAACTTCTGCCAATGTATTTGATGCCATAACCAACGCTACCTCTTTGAATCTATCTCCTACTATTGTTCTGTAGTTATCAACTATAGATTCATACTTTGCTTGTAAGGCTTTAGCCTCATAAGAGCAGCCCGCACCTTTGGGACTATTACACCGCTACTCGAAAAAAGTATATCGTTAGGAATCACCAACCTCTTAGCTAGCGCTACAAAGTGATAGGTTTAAAAGCTTAGTAATTAAGTATCCACGAGGTCGAGAGAATCTATCAACGACCGACATCGACTCTACTAATTTTTCGATTGTAACCCAAAACCATCCGTTGCTGACCGTATTCACATCCATGACCAAGACAGAGTTGGTTTCTTTGTGGTATGCACCAATAGGAGATATATGTCCAGTCGTTTGCTTTTCAAAAAATGAACCTTTGTAAAAGTTCACCAGAATATAGTTTCCATTAGCAGTCGCAGTTTCGATGTCGTGAATGACTTTTTGAAGAGATACACTTTTGTCAACGTTATAGACTCGAGAAGCAATATTGTAGTCATTTAAGATAGAGCTAACTTCGCTTAGTAGTAGCCCACCATCGATCTCATCATCACGATTTTCAATACTCGTTCTACATAACATTTTTTCAAATAGGGCTTTATTTTTTATCGTATTGCTTTGGGTAAATCTGTTGTAGAAAGGAGTAAAATCGGAAGTACTAATAAAGTAGTCAAAATGGGAAATATCTTCTTTTGGTAAAGTTTCGGCTAAGGGAACAATTTCTGGAGCTTGATGATTTCTAGAGTATATGGAGTTCAATATCATTGAACTTGAAGCTAAGCCACAACTCATACGGCAATCTTGCACATTAAAAAACTCAGCAAGCATAAAAAACAAGTCAGTATGAGCTTCTGAAAACATTCTTTTACTTTCTGAGCTTAACCACTCGATAATCATGAAAGATTTTCTCCAGCCGAATCGAAAGCTAGGATACTAACATACCTTTGGTTGGGCATTCTAATAACTCTTGATTCTTCCCTCTAGTAATGCATCTTACAGACTCGCTATCATTTCTGTGAATTAGCAAACATTAATTGAAGTGGTAATCTAAAAGCCGCATGATTATTAGAATAAATGTGTGCCGTTGGACTTCAAACCCGTTATACGTCTAAATAATCACAGAGCTCATCAGCAGCACGTCGATAGTTCTCAGGAATCAAAACTTTCTTAACTTCATATTCAGCTACGGAAGTACACCAAGCCAGTCCAATTCTGGCAGTATGACAATTAAAAAAACATCATATTTCTTTATATACTGAGTTAAGCTCTCGCCGGACATATGTCTGCGAAGAAAAAATCGTGCTTGATAATGTCCTCTGGACGTTCGGAATAGATTTTACTAAGTCTTTCAACGGCTTCTTTCTTTCCTTGTGGTACCTCTAAGTTCACCCTAATTTCTTTCTAGCAGGGTTTCTACTTTTTTTAATTCGTATTCAGCTTAAGAAGCTCATCAAGCGTGAATATGTTTATCAGGCCCGCGAACTTACCAATCGGGATGCGCCTTTCATATTCTTGTAATTATAACTAACAAAACAATTCATTCTTGATAATAATAATTATCAGAAATACTGGTTATTATTTATGCAAACATACTTTCCAAATAAACCAAACACACTCTAAATAAAAAACTTAGTCAACTCTTTTTTTATAAAAATTAAAAAATAATCAATCAATTACACAAAAGTGGTTAATTTAAATGTTCATTAATTAAACGAATAAATTCCAAGGTTATGATTTTCATAGGTAAAGATCGGGTTGTAATTAAAATCACAAAACCGTAACTTCATCGTACCAATAAGGAGGTGGGTATTTCATCAGGAAGGTTAATAAAATATATGCGTGGTTAAAATATGAAAAAGCTAAATTCAGCGAAATTTATCGCTCTCGTTGCAGCACTATCTGCTGCTGGTACTGCAAGTGCATTTGCGGACAACTTTTATGTTTCTGGAGGCGTGGGTGTTGCAGCCCAGACTCTTCCATCTGATGCGGCCGCCGATAATACTGCATCTGAGTTTGCAGGAAGAATTGCCGCTGGCTATACCCATAATTTAAATGACAAGTGGGATTTAGGGGCAGAGTTAGGTTACACTGACTTTGGAACAGCAGAATGGGATGCGACTGCTCTTGGTGTCACTCAAAGTGAAAAAGTTAGTTCATCTGCTTTAGACTTAGCAGGAGTGGGAACCTATCATATTTCTAATAACTGGTCTGTATTCGGCAAAGCTGGTCTCGCTTATATTTCTAGCAAATTAACTTATTCCAATTCAGCTGTCCCGAGCTTAAACGAGTCACAAACCGATCATGCTGTAAAACCATTGGTAGGTTTTGGAGTAGGCTATGCCGTCACAGACGCATTAAGTCTCCAAGCTTCATTTACACACTACTTTGGCGACACTAGCGCGACTGCGGATAGCTCAAGCTTTGTTCCAGTTATCAACGACTTCCTGGTTGGCGCAAGCTATTCATTTTAATAATTTATGTGTTAATTTTATCAATAGGACGGTCAACTGTGAAATATTTATTCTTAGCTATATTGGCACCTTTAGCTCTTGGAGGCTGCTCTAGCAACACTCAACAAGATAACTATCAAGACGCTTCATTCGAGCTGTGTAACACTAAGGTAGATGTTTATTCAGTGAGCGATGATGGAAACACAAGAATTATTTGCTCTGATGGTTCAAAGTTTGCACTTAGAAACCAAGATACGTTAGAAGTAATGAAAAACATTAACTCTGAGTATTGTAATGGTGGCGGGTTAGGCCAATTTAATGAAAGTAGCAAGTACTATACTTTTAAATGCAAATCTGGCCAAACACTTAGTTTACCTAAATCTTAAACTTTGCCATCAAACTGCGAGTTCGTCACAGAGTTTACCACTATAACAAAGCACTTAAAGAGCCGCGAGAGCGGCTTCATTTGAGTGTATGTTGGAAAATACGGTTCAAGAAAAAACCTACCTAAGTCGCTAATACTTAGGTAATTTGCATTTCAAATGTTTGATTTTTGAACGGCTCACTTGTTTTGGCTTGGTTGAATTTTAACTAGATCCCAAAACAACATGCTTTGCGGTTTATTATCGGGTGGTGTTTGGTAATGTGATGTTGAAGGTTGTCTTGGTATCTTCATTGGTTTACTGACAAATAACCAATCCAAAGTGTCGATGTATTTAAGTAGAAATCTTTCTTCAGGGGGTTTCTACTTTTTTTATGTCATGTAGGGAATGCGTGCAAAATCTAGCATCCTTCTACTGATGGTTTTTTTGAATCAATGTATGGTGTTTTTAATGGCTAGTGTTCTTCTGACCAAAAGGAGAATGATAAAGGATTCAAATAGTTAAAATTACAAATCAATCATTAAAGAAAATCACAATGTATAAATGCTATTAAAATTTAATGGCCTACGCACTTAACCTAAACAATTCCTCAACCTTATTTTGCCTAAAAAAAACCCCACACGATGAGTATGGGGTAACGATTTTATTAGCTATTACCCAAATGAAGAGGCGGGTAACAATGTCAGTTGGCTATATACAACATTCTCGCTTAAGAACGTTGTGCTATGGATTCTAATATTAAAACCCATAGCTGATGTTATACATTCGCAATATGAACATGTTTATTTTAAAAAATTAAATTTTAATATATACCCACTCTAAAAAATGTAAAATTAGACAGAACCATAGAATACCTATGATCTCCGGTTAGTATAATTACATAATAAATGACATAATGAAATCACTTTTGTTAACTTTTACCTAATTTAACAAAGAGATAACGCTAGTGCTACATCAGTATTTACTTTGGAATTTATTAATAAACTATGGAAAAATGTGCCGTTGGAGGCATATATGAAAACAACATCAGCAGAGCGCATAAACAATATTAGAAAAA
>NZ_JBLNLI010000048.1:0-3724 GCF_059777565.1 Vibrio sp. A37
GTATTTTTAATGCTTGCGCATTAATCGCCTTATATCCTCCACCTAAAGGAAGAGGCTTTACGGCGTTTTCTGATAAGCCATTCTGTAGCTATTAAAAACACAGCCAACCCAAAATGGATTATTCGGTACGCGATGGGCAATAATGGCCCCATTAAAGCGCTAAACAAACAGTCAATTTCTGTCGATAATGATGCAATTCATGAGCTGGATGTTCGATTTGAACGTCCGCCTGAGTTTTCGCTTTGCGGTACTCGGTGCAGCATTAGGAGTTTTTAGCTTAGTGATTACGTTTCCATCTTGATACAGCCAGTTCTCACTTAGAATGGCAAATCAGCAATGTACGAGTCATGTTTCTATATGCCTCGTACATTGTTCAATTTTTATAGATTATTGCCGTCTAAATTTTTAGTTATGGTGCGTATAAAGTCAGTTTGGACAACAGCTTTTTAGCATTAGTAAAAGTATCTAACCTCGTTCGGCCTGCAAACTTCTGATTAGACCACTCCAACTTGACCTATCTATGGCTTTATAGTTTAAACTTCATTCAATCATTAGTAATAGATTACTTGAAATGAATTTCATACTGTTAAAACAGCCCCAGGCTGAATCGCTAGAGCAACTTTTTATGTTGACGTTTAGCAACTCGGAAGATAAACAAGAAGGAGAGGTAGTCGGTCAGCTCGCTAAAGATCTCATTGAAAACACGGATGGTGACGATATTTACGTGTTTGCTGCTATAGATAACGAAGAGCTAATTGGTGCTATTTACTTCACTCGTCTGCGATTTGAATCAGACAAAATAGCATTTCTACTAGCACCAGTGGCTGTACACACTGACTTTCAAGGTAAAGGTATAGGCCAGAGACTTATTCGATATGGGTTAGAAACAATGGCTGAACGTGGAGTATCACTTGCATTTACTTATGGAGACCCTGCATTTTATGGTCGCATTGGTTTTGAACAAATCACTATCGAACAATTTTCTGCTCCACATGAATTGACCTATCCACATGGTTGGCTTGCCAAATCGCTATCTCAACATCCTCTAGAACCAATCGTTGGCGCCTCACAATGTGTAAAGGCTTTTGATAAGCCCGAATTGTGGTAAAGAGCTACTTCCTACGTAAAAAGTCAATTTGAGTTTGCCCAACGAGAACTAGTACGTCGGGTTGACGACTCCTGTCAGCAAGCACAGACTTCCTAATACAAAGCGAACTCCTCAATTTCGATAACATTAGACAGGTGAATCGAGCGTTTAAAAAGCACATCGATCGCTCAGCCGAAAGCTCGTCATTCCAAAACCGTGTTCAAGTCAACGCCCCCTTCGGATTACTATAAAAATGTTACCGCTAGAAATGCATATCGTAGGTAAAAGGTATACGCAGAGAATTGAGCGCTCACACCTAACATTAAGAACTCGTTTAAAACGATTCGTTTGGAAAAACTAACTGCTTTTCAGAATCATAGTCGACGCACGACAAAGTGATTGGTACGTTCATCGAACGAGAGTTTTATACGTAGTTCAACAGGTTGGCGTCACGACAGAAAAAGGCATGTCATAACTAGCATTGTGTATTGATCACCCGTACGGTACAAATACATCCTCCGGATGGACACACATTGTTATCTCTGCCTCCAAACGAATCATAAATAACATAGCATCCATCGGGTAGCGTAGTGAGATTCTGACTATTTAACTCACTCGTTGAAAACGAATAATTATAGCCAATAACAGTATGTCGATTTCCCACGTCTGATGTGAGTCCTCCGGCAGAGTTGAGTGTTAAGAAATCAAGCATAGTCAAAGCATCTGCAGACTCGCCTTCACTCTCCGGGCACAACGTCGCCCAATCCACTTCAACTGAACCAATCCCAAAATCGATAACATATTCGATTTGGTTGGCATTTCCAGAGTATGTTTCCGATGGAACCAAGTTTTTCGCGTAAGCTTTGGCATTGACTTGGGTTATCACTCCCTCCATCGCTCCCGCTATGGCTTCAATTGAGGCAGATTTCGCAGACTGCTTCAAACTAAAGAATTTCGGTGCCGCTACAATGGCTAGTATTGCGAGAATGAGGACAACGGTGATTAACTCTACTAATGTGAAACCAGCAGATCGTTTATAGCGGTATTCACACTGTAGATTTTGTATAGTCATATAATCACATATATCTATTCCCAATACATGATTATAGTACATCTAGCACCGTTGTATCTTTCCCATAAACACCTTCCCAATCGGCAACAAAACCAGCGACACCAGAGTCTGTTAGTGGATGAACCAACAGCTGATCAAACACGTCTGGAGCAATCGTTACTGAGTGTGCGCCTACTAGAGATAGTTGATGAACTTGCTGGACGTTCTTAAATGATGCACCGAGAACTTTAGCACCCAAGTTATAGGTGTCGATCAGCGCCACCATCTCAGCAGCGACATTTACACCATCGCTACAGATATTGTCCAAACGATTTACATAAGGGGCTAAAAACTCTGCGCCAGCAACTGCTGCCATTAGCGCTTGCTGAGGAGTAAGAATTGCCGTTGCGGTAATACGGATGCCTTCTGTATGGATAAGCTTCATTGCTTTAACACCTTGTGGGGTTGCTGGCACTTTTACTATGATGTTTTGATCAAATGCTTTCAGAGCTTTTGCTTCTTTAAGCATTGTATCTGCGTCTTTACCCATCACTTGTGCATGTAGCATACGCTCTTCACCGATACACTTACGAATATCCAGTAGGAGCTCTTTGAGAGCACGGTTCTCTTTCGCGATAATTGATGGGTTGGTCGTCACGCCAGCCAGTGGGTAAAGATCTACCGCTTTGCGAATTGCGTTAAGGTCTGCGGTATCTAGCATATAAATCATGGTGTTGCTCCTAATTTGAGGTAGGCTACACCTCTGCGCAGCCAAATAAATTTAAATAAAATGAAATTCTTTTAGGCACTTGGTAATGGCATCTTTACTTTCGGTAAACAACACCCCTTGGTCGGCGAGTTTGCTTGTGTCTAAGCGAACATCGCGTGTTTTCGGTGCATTCATCGCTTCTAAGAGTTCACTTATGCGCTCTTGTTGACCTAGCTCAGTGAGAATGTGCTCAGCAATCTCGTAGCGGCTTGCTGGGTTATGTGCCCCTGTATGATATGTGCCGTAAGGAATAGTGAAAATTTTCGGGAACTGTTCGATAAGCTCATGCACGTAAGTTAGACCACGGAATTCATTACGACGCTCTTGCATTAACTGGCCGTTAACCAATGCTTGTAGTGTATTCCATACCACGTTCGGGTTGATGGTAGTGTTGCGCTCAGGAAGGCCGAATAACCATGTAAAGCGCAGTACCCACATCTCTTCGAGAATGTCTGCTAACTTTTTTTCAGCTTCAAGTTTGTTCTGGCCGTAAACGGTATCTGGTACAGGTTGGTCTAGCTCATTGTATGGGCCTTTCTCTGGGTTACCGTTAAACACCTGCTCAGTGGAGATAAACACCAATTTGGTGTCGTTTTTTTTACATGCTTTTGCTACGTTGATAGCACCTTGCACATTAACTTTATATGCCACATCAGGATGCTTGTTGCAGAAGTCTGTCACAGCAATTGCAGCAGCATGGATAGCATAGTCCGGTTTAAAGCTTGCAAATGTATCAACCACAGCTTGATTGTCAGTGATGTCTTGTAACGGTATGATTTAACTAGAGACTTCGTTAGAGGTAAAATTAGACGAACTC
>NZ_JBLNLI010000049.1:0-3690 GCF_059777565.1 Vibrio sp. A37
CGATGCTGACAATACAGATGGAGGGGCTATGATGAAATTCGTGGGGATCCTTCAGCTTTTAAACTGAATGACAGTATTTCACTATCTCTTCGAGAAAACCAGTGACAGCAACATGATCATTTTGCTCGCCTTCTTTTCTATTTATCATACTTAGGCAAAATTAACTTTGTGACAACTTACTAGGCTTGAGCGAGTGAGAAACGACTACGTTTTTAGGTATCGGCTTACCACATAATCGCTATAATAAAGTGGCAGAACGAGATCTTGTTGTTCTAGCGGAGATGAGCCTTGTGTTCCCGTTAATTTGATTGTTTTTACTGGTTGGCATTTGGTTATATACGATTGAAGAGATTTTGCTCTAGTGCGTTTACCACTTTTAACCTCAATAGGAATCACATTACCGCTGTCATCCGATACGACAAATTCAATTTCAGCGCGCGCATCTCCCCAAGAAAAAGTAGGATCGACTCCTTGCGCGACCAACTCTTGTTGAACAAAGTTTTCCGCAACAAACCCTTTGTATTGGTAACCTTGCTGTTTAATTTCTTTATAACTCACACCAAGCATATGGTTTAAGAGTCCAGCATCGAACAAGAACAATTTCACCATATTCTCTTTACGGTAGGCCGCTAATGGACTTTGAGGTATTCCTTCAATAGGGTAGTTTTTGAGTATCAGGCGACACTTATCCAGCCATGAAATGGCACTCTCAAAGTCGCCGTATCGTGACTTTCGCTCATACACACCCTTAAATTTAAAGCGCTTTACCGATTCATCCACCACCGATGATAGCTGAGAAGGCACACTGTTAAAGACAGCTTCAATCAATCCCGCGTCCACTTTACCCGAGTACTTGCCAAAGTCACGCTGATAGCCCAAAACTAAATCTCGATGAATATCCGTCACGGCCTGGACGCGCTCTACAATACTGCTATCAGCTAGGCTGTACCATGTTCTAACAGCTTCGGGCATGCCCCCTGTAAAATAGTAATCAGTGAGCTTTTCAAACAGTTTACTGTGCGCCGCCGCTGAGTTGGCCTGAGCGCTAAAAGCTTTGATAAGCGGTGCTTCGTTTGAAGCCATTAGAAATTCACGAAATGTAAGAGGGCGTAGGTTGTGCTGCTCTACTTTTCCGACTGGAAATGAATTGAGTAAACCAATGTTCGAGCCACTTGCAGAGACAAAAAGGTGCGGTGCTTTTTCAGCAAAGTACTTTAATGATGTCACCGCTTTTGGACACTCACCAATTTCATCCAATATTAGCAAATCAGTAGCTGGGTTAAAAAGCTCACCCGTCAACAACTCAAGATTGGAAAGAATATCTTCTGGCGATAGTGAACCTTCGAAAGCTTCAGACATTTGTGGCGATTCCAAAAAATCAACTCGGAGAACTTTCTCAAAAGTATCGCCCAACAAAGATTGCAGTATGTATGTTTTTCCCGTCTGGCGAGCGCCATCTATCAGCAAAGGTTTTCGCTGTTTTTTTGCTTTCCAGTCTAAGAGTTTTTCTAAAAGTAACCGTTGCATGGACGACTCATTTTCAGTAAATAGTGTTTATCATTACACTTTATTGCGCATAAAAAAGCAAGTTTTAACACTTTTATGCGCGCACAAATGTTAACAATAACTTTTTTATGCGCATATAAATGTAGGTAGAACTGTGACTTCTCACCGACCTCATCGGGTGGTGCTTCTTATTTCTTTAGCCGTTGCTCAATAGTATCGAGACTTACGCAGCTTCCATAAGCAGATACGACTGTCCAGCCGCCTTTAATTTTAGAAGTTCGCGGGCCTGATAAACATATTCACGCTTGATGAGCTTCTTAAGCTGAATGCGAATTAAAAAAGTAGAAACCCTTGAATAGAAAGATTTCTACTTAAACAGCCCGACACTGTGGAGTGATCGATTGTCAGTAAACCAATGTTAATAAGGATACTAATACCTTCAATATCAGATTACTAAACACCACCCGATAATAAATCGCAAAGCGTTTTGTTTTGAGACTTGGTTGAAATTCAACCAGCTAAAAACAAGTGAACCGTTCAAAAATCAAACCACTCCAAATGCAAGTGATAGTCTGATCATGAGATGGAGATCTATACGCCATTTAGCTTTATGAGGTTAAACTGATTTGATTCAACGATATTTATGACCAACCGTTACGGAGAACGATAATGGCACATCCAATCATTGCGGATCTCAATAAGCGTTACGCAACGAAAAAATATGACGCTAGTAAACGTATCTCAGAGGAAGACATGAAAACCATCAAAGAGGCACTTCGCCTATCTGCGTCATCAATTAACTCTCAACCTTGGAAGTTCATTGTTATTGAATCAGACGAAGCAAAAGAGCGCTTCCACGGTACGTTTGCTAACAACTTCCAATTCAACCAACTGCATGCAAAAGAAGCGTCACATTCGATCCTTCTTGCTTACGATCCTAAATTCACCAAAGAGAAGTTTTCAAAGCGTGTCGATGCTGAAGTGTCTTCTGGCCATCTACCTGCGGATAGATACGATCAATTCATGGGCGCTTATCTTTTCGCAGAGATGTGTACTGATGAGAACGGTTATAACGGCGGCTGGACTAAAGCGCAGGTTTATATTGCGCTAGGTAATCTACTGCACACGCTAGCTCGCTTAGGTATTGATTCAACGCCAATGGAAGGTGTTGATGCTGAGCTTGTTGGTAAAGAGTTTGAAGCTGAGCTTGATGGTCACGTATGTGAAGTTGCTGTTGCTCTTGGTTACACCAAAGCGGATGAAGATTACAACCACGGTTTACCAAAAGCGCGCCTAGCATTGGATGATGTCCTAACTACTATATAATTGATACACCCTAGGTCGGTTTGTGAAGCTCCTGCTGTGCTAGTGTTGGAGCTTTTTTGATGCAGTAACAATAGAGTTAAGGGCTCTGTCTCATCTATGTCTATTGAGGTATCATGACCCGTAATCTAGCCATCAGTCCACACCGATTATGAATCTGAAAGGTTATCAATTTCCCAAAGACATCATCCTAGAAACGATCCGCTATTATCTAGCTTACAAGCTCAGTTATCGTGATATTGAATAAAATTCAAACTGAACGAGGGATTAAGGTTGATCACGCCACCATTCACCGCTGGGTGCTGAGATTCGCTCCTATTCTAGAGAGCAGCGCTAGACGAAAGAAGAAATCCGTCTCGGGTTCATGGCGGATGGACGAGACCTACATCAAAATCAAAGAACAGTATTGGTACTACTATCGAGCCGTCGATAAGTACAGCGATGTGATCGATTACTACCTCAGTGAGCATCGAGATGAGAAATCGGCGAAAGCCTTTCTGAATAAGGCGATAGCGCAAAACAGCTTACCTGAGAAAGTGGTGATTGATCGGAGCCATGCGAATCACGCGGCATTGGATGCGATGAATGTTCAGCTTTGGTTAATCGGGTATTTTATGCTTTGTTTGATAGAAATTTGCAATGTCAAATACCTCAATAATATTGTGGAACAGAGCCATCGCTGGGTTGAGCAGAAAACCCGGCAAGCTCTCGGTTGGAAATCAGTCGAAGGAGCAATAGAATCACTTCATGGTCGAGAGATGTGGACGATGTTAAAACGAGGACAAATTGACGTGGAGGGCGAGAGCGCGGTGGATCGATTTTACGCTCTCGCAGGATAAGTGCGTCTGGAGATTGGTGCCT